>CAXBSB010000106.1:0-25985 GCA_963977965.1 uncultured Schlesneria sp. | reverse complement strand
GGGCAGAAGGGTTCGGACTTCAAAAATGGAATTTGTGCGGGAAGCTCTTGAGCGGTCCAAGTGCCAGAATGTTGAATAATCATGAGGGGTGTCAAATGGCGCATACACCATAAGTGTGGCGTCCCACGGCCATCAACCCATATCGCTTAAACCACGTTCTGAAGCGACACGGACGTGCGACTGCCGCTAGACTTCCTCACGAGATCTGTTCATGATTCAGAGTGTGACCGCCCGAAGGTTCTCCATGAATTATTTCTGTCATGCCCTGAATCATCTGGATCGCCCCTATTTCATGGCGGGAACGGCGGTTCCAGACTGGTTGTCAGTTGCAGATCGCCGAGTCCGTTTTCGCCCCCAGCATCTGGCCCCGTTTGTGGATTCTGAAGAAACAGTTCTTTCGGAAGTCGCTGCTGGAACGTTGCAACATTTGCAGGACGATGACTGGTTCCATGCGACCCGCGGTTTCTTCGAAGTGACGACGGAAATTGCCGCACTATTTCGAAAGGGACTCGGTCAGGAAGGGGATTTCCACTACGGATTCCTGGGACATGTCGGGATGGAAATGCTGCTCGATGCCGTATTGATTGAGCGATTTCCAGGGCACTTTGATCGCTATTACCAGACACTCGCTGACGTTGATCCCGCTGCGATCCAGAACTCGATCAACCAGATGGCTCGAGTTCCCACAGACCGATTGGCCTGGTTCATCGGATTGTTTCGAGTCGAACAATTCTTGCGAGACTACGCGAGTGATGATCGACTTTTCATCCGATTGAATCAGGTGATGTCTCGAGTCAAGTTGACGCAACTTCCAACCCAAGCCATCGGCGTTCTTCAGGAAGCACGCTTACTGGTTCGTGGTCGAATCCGTGATCTACTTCCTGCGGAACATTATTCGTTTCCGTCCGAAAGTCGTCGCTCAGCATAATGTCCGTCGATGACCGTCACTCAATCGACGAAGCGAGTTCCCGAACCAGACTTTCGCAAACTTCGGGTTGCTGGGTCGCAAGGTCGGTAACATCCCAGATGTCGTCAGGCTTTGAGAAGAGCTGAACCCGTTCGGGCCAGGTGGCATCGCCGAAACAGACGTCCTTTGTGATTGATCCGTTTATTTCCGCCAGTCGCACCAGGCAATTCCATTCGGTTGTTCGCAGCCCGAGATTTCGGCAGTCGTCACGAAATCGAACTTGCTTCCGGGTCGACTGCACGGAAAGAGCCTCCTTGAGCAGGCTGGTCCCTTCGAATCCTGAGGGCTTTGTCAGGCCGAACCAGTCGAGAAGCGTTGGGGCTAGATCCGTGGCCTGGACAAAGTGTGGGCATCGGATCGAGTTGAAGTCGGCAAACCGCTCTCCCCCCCCTTGAATTGAGAGCAACAGGGGACTTTTGACTTCTTGTTCGCGCAGCAGGTCAGCAGGAGTGGCCCCTCTGGCGGTGGGAGATTCTGCCAAAAAGCCTTCCAGATAACTGCGGCCTCGAGCAGCAGTGATGATTAACAAGGTTGGCTGTTGCTGGCTTAAAACGTTGATCTGGCTGAGCAGTTCTCCGATCCAGTGATCGACGAGTGATACGCTTCCTGCCGCAACGGCAATTTCCTGCGACCAGTTTTCGCGAGGAATCTCGGTCATCGGCGTGCCTCGTTCTTCGAAGTCTTCGAAGTAGAGGGTGGCAAATCCTTCTGGTGGCAACCCCGGCTCTGGAGCATGCAGCCAGACGAGTCGGTTTGTGGCAGGTGTGGGCTCGTTCAACAGCGAGACTGCGGATTGGACAAGGCGAGCAATCGGGACCGCATTGGGATCGACATCCAGGCCGTCGTCGCCGGTCGTCTGGACGACGCGATCAAAGTTCAGACTTTCGCTGCCGCATAATTGGGAACGTGACGCAATTCTTAATTCCGTCGCGACTCCAGTTCGATGCAGCAACGCAATTACGTTGTTTGCAGATACGGGCAGGGAAGGGGAACCTGAGTGACGACCGGTGAACCAGGCCTGCCCAGCACTTTGACCGACTGAGTCCGCAAAATGGTTGTCGAAAACGGTCGCACCGGATGCGAGTCGATCGAGGTTTGGAGTTTCGATCCATTCATTCCCGTAGCACCCGATCAGGCGCGTGGCGAGTCGATCAAACGTCACAACGATCGCCTGCATATGCTTTTTCTCTTTGGCTAACTTCCGCAAAAACAAAACCCGGCTTGGGTTCAAGCCGGGCTTTCAATATTACAAGGTGTGATGGATTCGATCACACGGCAGCAAGGTCGCGCCGCCAGCGAGGGCTGGCAAGAATACTCTCAAGCTGCATTTCGTGGAGTTGATCGAGCCAGGTTCCATCAAACTCAAAGACTTCGTACATCCGCTGTGAGCGGTCGAATCGAGGGTCGGTTGTACAACCACCTTCATCGGTTCGAGACATTCGGCTGGGAACAATTAACAGCCATGTCCGATCGCCAGCTCGTTCCCACGTCGGTTTCGTCCAACGAAAACCAACTTCCTCCAAATCCAATTGAGTCATCGTTCGGCCTCCCTGCCAGGTTGACGACAAGCAACTCACGCCATTGAGTCGCCTAGATCCATGTCGGTCGGGATTATCAATCGGCAGCATTCGCCGGTCAACTCCAGACCTGCGAGAGAATTCGGAAAATCGGGAATCGGAAAACTGCGAGCTTTAGGTAATTTACCGCGAACGGATTGATTGTATTTCGTTTCTGACGCCTGTCAGGAAGGTGGAATTGCCGTAATTGATCTCGCGGGAATCGGCGAAATCCGCTACTAGACCCCAGCTTACCGCCGTCGCTCGGTCGCGACAGAGGCATGTCCGGAGACCTGAATGTCCGCTTCACTGACAACCGGCGATCCGACTCCCATTCACACAATAGGGCGTCTGGTGGTCAATTTCATAATCGCCGTAGGGGATTTGACCCGTTTTCTCTTCCAGACGATGGGGGGACTCGTTGGTCAGATGCCTCGTTCGCGAGTGCTCTGGCCAGTGATGTACGAAGTCGGCGTTCGCAGCGTTCCAGTCATCGCTGTAACAGGGCTCTTCATCGGCATGGTTCTGGCGGTCCAGTCGTACGACACTTTGCGAATGTACCGTCTGGAATCTCGCATCGGCTCAGTGATTAACGTCTCTCTGGTAAAGGAGTTAGGACCTGTTCTTGCAGCCACGATGCTGGCCGGGCGAGTCGGCTGTGCGATGGCAGCCGAAATCGGCACGATGCGAGTGACCGAACAGATCGATGCCCTGAAAGCGCTGGGGGCAGACCCCATTTCCTATCTGGTTGTTCCCCGATTTCTCGCATGTTTCTGGCTGATTCCCGCTTTAACACTCGTTGCAGATGGCGTCGGGATGCTTGGAGGCTGGGTCGTCAGCGTCCAGATCCTGGGGGTCAGCGATCACTTCTTCTGGCTTTACTCGCAGCAATTCATTACCGCTTTCGACGTCGTTTCGGGGGTGATGAAAAGCATGTTTTTCGGGGCGGCAATCTCCATTATTGCGTGTCACCGCGGATTTCATTGCGGCAACGGTGCCGAGGGAGTCGGAAAGGCCGCAACCGATTCGTTTGTTTTTTCGTTCATCGCGATTCTGGCACTCGATCTGGCTCTGGTCCTGATCCTGAACAATATCTACCGACTGCTCTGGGCCGTAGGGATTCCGGTCATTTAACGTTTTCGTCTGGATGCTTCACACGTGACTGCTGTCGTCCGTCCTAAATCACCGCTGAACGCCATCGCACCCGTTCTGGAATTGCGAAATATCACCATGGAATTTGGTGCACAGCGAGTTTTGCAGGATATCACGATTCAGGTCCGTCGCGGTGAGACACTGGTCCTGATTGGTGAAAGCGGTTGTGGGAAAAGCGTCACGACGAAACTTCTGGCGGGACTGCTGGAACCGACCCGGGGAGAGGTCCTGTGGGATGGTAGGCCGGTTCGCAACCGGTCCGCTCGGGAAATGCATCGCGATCGCTTGCGGTTTGGTTACCTGTTTCAGGGTGCGGCGCTGTTCGACAGCATGAATGTGTTCGAGAATGTGGCGTTTGGTTTACGAGAAAACACCGACTTAAAGCCAGAACAGATTCGGGATGTGGTTCATGAACGGCTGCGCGAAGTCGGACTGGCAGCAGCCGTCGGAGAAAAGCGTCCATCGGATCTCTCAGGTGGAATGAAGAAGCGAGTCGGCCTGGCACGGGCGTTGGCGATGTCACCTGACGTCGTGTTCTACGACGAACCGACGACGGGCCTGGATCCCGTCATGAGCGATGTGATCAATGAATTGATCCTGCAGACTCAGTCGAATCGTAAAGTCACCAGTGTTGTCGTGACACATGACATGCATACAGTCCGACGTGTCGCAGACCGAGTCGTCATGCTGTATCCCCTCAGTCGTGTCGCTCCACAGCAACCTCAGTTGATCTTTGAAGGAAGTCCGGAA
Organism: uncultured Schlesneria sp.; assembly: GCA_963977965.1. Classification (GTDB taxonomy): domain Bacteria; phylum Planctomycetota; class Planctomycetia; order Planctomycetales; family Planctomycetaceae; genus Schlesneria. The sequence continues at coordinate 21,560 of CAXBSB010000106.1, read as the reverse complement.
GAGGCGTTTGAAGCAAGTGACCCGCGAGTAACAAGTTTCGTAAGGGGTGAAGCGGGAGCTCGTTTGAAAGAAATGTACGCAGCATAAAAACGTTAAAAGACGTGCCGCAGAGAAGCTTTTGGATTCAGCGAGATGGCACGACAGATACCACCAGTTGAATGCTGGTGGACCTAAAGAATATCCGCAAGATTCGGGCAAGGATGCAAGAAAATGGCGACGGAGCGTCAGCTTCAGTTTCGAATCGGATTACTGGTCATGATCGCACTTGGGATCGGTGGCTGGCTGGTCTACGAATTCGGTGATTTGAAGCAATTCACTCAAAAACGCTACCAATTGACTCTGCACTTCGATTCGGCATCGGGACTGTACCCGACGGCACCGGTGACTTTCAGCGGACTGACGGTCGGAACCGTGAAGCAGATTCAACTGGACGATCGGCGTGGCGGAGTGCTGGTGACCGCGATGGTTCGTGAAGGAGTTGCGATTCCCGCGGACAGCCGGGCAGTAATTGTTCGGTCAATTCTTGGTGAAACTGCGATCGATATCACTGCTGGCAGAACGAACGACATCCTGAAGTCAGGTGGAAAACTGGACGGACATTTGGCAGTCGATCCTCTGGAGATGGTCCAGCGGATGGAAGGTCGCGCGGTTGAAGTTCTGGAAGCGGTGACATCAACCAGCAAGGAATGGGAACTGGTCGCCAAAAACATCAATAACCTGATGGACACCAAACGCGGTGACCTGGATCAGGTCGTTGAACGTGCTTCAGAATCGCTGCATCAGTTCACGGTGGCTATGGCACATGTCAACGAATTGCTGAAGTCTGCCAACAAAGTTGTGGGTGACCCGGAAGCTCAGCAGGCGTTGCATGACACGCTTGTGGCCATGCCAAAACTTGTGAAAGAGACTCATGGAACGATTGCCGAAACCCGTTCTGCCGTCGCATCATCACGACTGGTACTGGAGAGTGTGAACAAGAACCTGGTGAACCTGACCCAACTGACAGAACCTGTCGGGAAGAAGGGTGAGCAGATGGTCGAAAAGCTCGACGCCAGTCTGACGAGTCTCGACACCCTGTTAAGCGAACTGAGTGCATTTGCCAAACTGGTAAACACCAAGGATGGATCATTGCAGAAATTCGCGTCTGATCCGTCGTTGTACGACAATCTGGACCGGTCGTCACAATCGATGGCAGTTCTGCTGAAAAACTTCGAGCCGATCCTGAAAGATCTGCATGAATTCAGTGACAAAGTGGCTCGCAAGCCTGAACTGCTGGGTGTCGGTGGCGCAGTCCGACCCAGTGCCGGCCTGAAGGACTCTGAGGTCCTGAATCCCAAGCCCGTCGTTCGTGGTAATGGCAAGTAGAGCGGCACCTCTGAACCCCGGATATGCTTCATACGAGCGACAGTGTGTTGATGATTCGCTCGAGTTCGGGCGTTCCTGATAACGCAGACATGCGGCAAGCCCCGGAGGGATGAGTCCGCGTGCCATTCTTCGGTGCGTCGATCGGCGTCCACCTCGTTACTGAAGTATTCGTCCCGGAAGAGCAGGAGATCGATACGATTTTCTGACAGTAAGCGTGTGAATAGAATTTGAGTGACTTTATTCTGTGTATTATGTATCGTAGTGACACACTGTACGCCTCGCAGATCTATTCCACTCATTTCGAGTCTTCATGGAGAATTCTTTCATGAAATTGCCATCGCTCACAGGCGTCGTTTTCACTGCCTGGTTTGCTTGGACAGGCGTGGCCATGGGGGCCGACTCGAATCCTGATCGTGATGACTTTGCAACGGCCAATGACTTGGCGATCGCTTCAATGAAGGTCGTGCGGGAACGTAAATTCCTGTTGGATGATGCCATCAGAATCCGGACGTGTCAGCAAGAGATCATCGACAAATTGCGGGCTGATTTTTCGGAAGCACTGAATCTCGCCAAACCTGAACTCGACCGGGCAGTGTTACTTGCGACGGATGCAGATGACAAACAGGAAGTGCGAAGTGCTCGCCTGCGTTTGGCCTATGCGAATCTCTGGCTTCGAAATTTCTACGAAACTGCGGTACTCGCCGAAAATGTGGCCCGCAGCGCTGGTGCCAACGATGGGACTCTCGCTGAGGATTGTGCATTTCTGTCGTTTACATCGCTCCAACAAGCCTTCCAATCCAGTCGCTCCCCTGTTGGTCAGAAAAGCCAGGATCTGCATTTGATGATCAAAGCCTATCACCAGTTGGCTGATCGCTGGCCTGACAGTAACAAGTTGTCAGAGGCTGCAATGATTCTCGGCCTGTCGCATGACCAGGAGCAACTGCCAGCGGAGGCGGTCGGGTGGTATGAAAAAGTTCCGCCATCTCATCCATCGTACGCGTTCGCTCAGATCCGCGCCGGACAGGCCTGGATGAACGCTTACAACAATGCCTCGCGTCTACCCGTCGCACAGAAACCAACCCCTGCGCAGTTTTCGGCCTGGCTGAACGCAGCCCATAATCATCTCAGAATTGGCGTTGATTCGATGTCCAAGGAGGTTTCGAACGATTCGGCGGCCAGGGAATTGGTTTGGACGAAATTTCAGCTATCGCAAGTAGCACTCAGCTTGCGCCATGATGCCGAGGCATTGAAACTCTTGTTGGACGAACCGAATATCCTGACGGCGGTGGTCGGGATCTCGGATGGCGTGGATGGGTCCGAAAAGGATATCAGGAGTCGCCGAATTGCCCTCGAATTCCACGTCCGAAGATTTCGGGCGTACATGGGACTGGGGGAAATCAAATTGGCTGACGAAACGTGGTCGAAGTCGATTGCCGCATTCAGTGACAGCGAAATCAAAGTAATGCTGAGTGGGCTTGATGGTGATATCAAACGGCTTGGCGAAAACGGGGAAATTGAAAATCAGCAGAGGCTGAAGAAATCCTTCGAGGCATTGCAGAAGAAACTTGCTCCTGCGGGGAAGTCTAGCCCCGATGCAGGGACGAGGCATGCCAAGTAGTGCCCGCTTAGGTCTTACCGCTGGCGAAGTTCCCGTTTTTCAAGGACAGAGAGTTCACTGGGATCCTGGACCAGGATGGCCTGACGCCGGACATAGCTGCGGTCTTTTAATTCCCCTTTGTCAGGTACCTTGACCAGTTCGGGCTCGCCGAAATCCAGAAAATATCCGGCGAACTTCCCTTCAGTCGCTTGCAGTTGGATTGGAACGTGGTTGATTCGGTAGTGCTTCTTGAACCACTCTTCCTTCGGCTTGACTTGTTTCCAACTTGTCGCAGTGTGGTTCTGATCCTGCAACGTCACCGCGCGATCTTTGCCGGTTGCGTCGTATGCAAGCAACTGGTTCATGTACGCTTCGCCTGAATAAATGTCTTCGAGTTTGATCGAAAACGCTTCATCTTTGGCAGGTGCCTTCCCTCGCCAAATATTTCCAGCGACGCCTTCTCGTGAGCCCGGAACCGCATTTTTGAAATCATACACAATTCCAATCTGCCCGTTCAGATTGGAAACGTACTGGATTTCTCCTTGTACCTTAAGCGATGCCGCAGTTGCCAACTGATAGCGGTAGCCTTCGGCCCGATCCTGCGGCGTGGGACCGTCACCGTCTGCCCACGCGTAAGTAAGTCGACTACCCAGAATCACCCCGGCGGTGCAGAATTGTCTTCGATTCATAATCGATCCCATCTAAAATGGAAGGCCGTCCGCAGTCGACAGACTCGCATTCACCGCTGATGACCTTACGGAAGCGTGGTTTGTACTCGAGTTTTTCGGTGAGTTCGGCTGGAATCAACATGATCCAGACGATGACTATCATGGCCAAAGGAACCCACCAGCCTGTCTGCGAAGTTATTTCCTGGCCGTGGCGAGCAAGCGTAAAAATCAGCGTCCCCCAACCGATGGTCCATATCGTGTTAACCATTAGTCCAATCGGATTAGACCGTAAACGGATTACGACTCACGTCCCGTTCGCATTAGGTTCGAAGTGACCATGTGCGATGGGAAGATGCGTGTTTCGATACAGGCGGAATCCGCCCTCCCACACATCTCCCAAGAAGAATTTGTGTTTCGCAGCAAAGGGCCCGCCAAAACGGAATGTGATCGCGTCGCCGACCTCTGCTTGAATTCGTTTGCGAACGATCAGAATCGGGTCGGAACTCTGAAACACGAGCGTGGTCATGGAAGATCGGACTCCTGATGGGATTCCGCCGAATTCTCCCACACACTCCGGTTCAATCAGATACCCTCAAAGGGCGAGATTCGCCCTGTTTCGTCAGTGGTTGATAATGAACTCGTTCGAGTTCAACAGCGCCCAGAAGACATCCTGCAGACCGTGAATCGGATCGCGGTCTTTGCTGTTCTGGAAGGCTTTGTCGAACGCAGCCATTTCGGCGGCGGTTGGCTTTCTCGCCAGAGCTGTCAGGTACAGGATTTCGATCTTTCCCGGGATTCCCTTGGTAAACTTCATGGGAGCAGTTTTGCCGGGCTTGGCGGGGACTCTCGATGTTTTCGATTTTCCGGTTTCTTCTGGTTTCAGGACTGACCCGTCCATCACTCGCCGCAGGAAGCCTCCCTGATCGCCGCTGATTGCATTGCGGATCAGATCACCATTCATCATGACCAGAGCCTGAGGGACCGTTCCGTTGAAGTCGGTTGATTCGTCGTTCTCGTCGGTTCCGAAGGTTCGTACAAACTGCCCCAGCCATTCATTTCGCTGACGTTCTGACTGTTCGTAGTTGCGACCAGTCTTGTGAGCTTCAGTGGCGACAATCAGCGAATCGTACAACTGTTCGGCCGTGAATGGTTTCACGTACATGCGACTGAAGAGCGGGGTGCTCCCGGTGGCCGGGTCATCAATCTTGTTGCCATCGTGTCCCTGGCTGGTGAGGTTGTAGGTTTCACTTCCCGTGATCCACCGGGTCAGACGTTTCAAGTCATAGCCAGCGGTTCGAAATTCCGTGGCCATGTACGCGATCAGGTCCGGGTTCGACGGAGGGTTGTGCGGGCCCATGTCGTCAATTGGCTTGGTGAAACCTGTTCCGATGTAATGAGCCCACATCCGATTGACGATCGCTTGAGCCATGTAGGGCTTCTTGGGATCGGTCACCATTTTTGCCAATTGTTTGCGTGGCGTGTCTGACGACGCCGAATCGGTTGGAGTCCCATCAACAAACTGGCGACCGATCGCTTCCATCAAACCGGATCGCTTTTCGAAGAAGATGATTGGATCAGCTTCATTGTCGGTCAACGTGAATTCGTCGCGTTGATTTCCGCCGGCGCCCTGGCGACGGGTACCTCGAAAGAATGCGTTCATCCCCCAGAACTGCGACTGCTTCCAGTCGTTAAAGGGATGATTGTGACATTGCGTGCACTGAACCTGCATCCCCAGGAAGATGCGAGCCGTGATTGCCGTTGCCGGGACAGCATTGTCGTTCAGATGTGCTGCCATGAAACCGACAGCACCGTTACTTCGACTTTCTCCTTCAGCCGCAATCAGCTCATAGGTGAACTGGTCGTAACTGAGATTCTTCTCAAACTGTCGTTTCAGCCATCGTTCCAGTTCGCCGCGGTTCGTGCGACGGTTGTTTGCGCGGCCGATCAGAATGTTTCCCCAGATCGTCGAGAAGTGTTCGGCATAATCGGGGTCGTCGAGAAGTTCGTCTACGAATCGAGCCCGTTTATCCGGGCTGGTATCTCCCAGGAACTGCATCAGGCGATTGAAGGACGGGGTGCGTCCAAGGATGTCGAGCGATACTCGCCGGGCAAATTCGCCATCGTCCGCTCGTGGCGACGGCGTGACGTCGTTATCTTTCCAGCTTTGCTTCAAGAATTCGTTGATCTTGGCAATGATCTCTTCGTCCGAAGAGGCACCCCAACCGACGCTGGTCGCTGAAAATAGCAGGGTTACGGCGAAAACAACGTTCAGGATTGATCGGTTCAGAATCGACCGGAAGGCAACGGCGGGACCAGACATTTGATGCTCCTTCGAAAGGCGAGTTGCCTGAGCGGATTTTGATATGTAACCCACCAGAACCAAGAAAGGTTCGTGGGGCTTTTGAACTCGCCCCGTTTGACCGATATCATAGCGTCCCAACGCTCCGGCAAGCAAAGTCCGAAACAAGATCGGAAGTTACGATCGTCAGGTTGTAGCGGGGCATCTCGCAACAGCCACGATTTCGGAAAACACGTTACCTCAAAGCCAGAAAAGATTTGCGGCAATTCAAGGAAGCTTTCATGTTGAACATTCCCGCTCAAGGTGCTCTCGATTTTCTCTCACTGGGGGCACTCGTCCACCGGCTCGATCCAGGAATTATTCCATTCCGAAAGGCAAATGAGTGCCGGATTCACGTCAGCGGCGGCGAATTCAACGTTTCGGCGAACCTGTCCGACTGTTTCCGGATGAACACCGGTGTCGCATCGGCAATGGTCAATTACCCGATCGGTGATCTGATCGCAGAACGAGTTCGGGCCATGGGAGTCAAGCCGTTTTACAAGCGGTTTGAACATGACGGCGTGACGGGGCCCAACATGGCCACGGTTTACAGCGATCAGGGGTTGGGTGTTCGAGCGCCTGTCGTGTTCTACAACCGATGCAACGAAGCGGCCGCTCAATTGAAGCCGGGTGATTTCGACTGGAAGACGATTTTCGGCGGTGGTGTTCGCTGGTTCCACAGCGGCGGGATTTTCTCCGCACTGTCGAAGACGACTCCCGAGTTGGTCATCGAAGGGATGAAGGCTGCGAAGGCTGCCGGAGCGATTACCTCGTTCGACCTGAACTTCCGCGCGAAACTCTGGCAGATTTCGGGTGGACTCGAAACAGCACAGGCAACGCTGCGACGTGTGTGCGAACATGTCGATGTTCTGGTCGGGAACGAAGAAGACCTGCAGAAGGGACTGGGGCTGAAAGGTCAGGATGTTGAAGCCTCATCAAAGCTCGATCCATCGGCCTTCTTCGGGATGATGGATGATGTGGTCAAGCAACTGCCAAACGTCAAAGTCGTGGCAACGACGTTGCGTGAAGTCCATTCGACCAATCGACACGACTGGAGTGCCGTGTGCTGGATCGAAGGGAAGACTTACCAGGCTCCGACGTGTGCTCTGGACGTGTATGACCGAGTGGGTGGTGGCGATGGTTTCGCTGCGGGATTCTTCTATGGGTTACTGAATGGTCGATCTCCAGAAGAAGCAATCAAGCTTGGTTGGGCTCATGGTGCATTGCTGACAACGTTCCCAGGGGACACGACGATGGCAACGCTGGAACAGGTTGAAGCCTTTGCCAAGGGTGGTTCAGCGCGTATTCAGCGTTGATTCCGTCTGAAGGTGGTTTGGGAGAATCCGGGCGTCTGGTTCTCGTGGTGAGATCCAGACGCTCGCGAAACAACTTAGAAGATCCGGGTGCGAATGCTGAGTGAAAGAGCAGTCTTATTGACGTGGAACGGACCATGATCACAACGTTGCCTGAAGCGCCTCAACAACTGATGACCCTCGATGAATTCATGGTCCTTGCGGACGATGAAGGGGTGGATCGAATGTTGATTCAGGGTCGTTTGTGGGAGAGCCCCATGACTCGACGCAATCGTTGGCATGCTGCATGTGAAGCAGCCATTTCTCGCTTGATAGGGAATTGGGTCATGGCTCAACCCAAGCCACGCGGGATGGTTTTTTCGGGTGAAGCGGGATTCGTACTGCGGGGGACTCCTGCATCAGCGGTCGGTATCGATGTTGCATACGCCAGTTATGAGGTTGTTTCGCGGTCGGACCATGGGACGCGGATGGTCGATGGTCCACCCATTCTGGCTGTTGAGATTCTGTCACCCAGTGACAAGCAAGAAGAAGTTCTGGCGAAAGTTCGCGAATATCTGGACGTCGGCGTCCCACTGACATGGGTTGTCGAACCGGTTTTTCAGACAGTGACGGTGTACCGTCCGAATGACCGACCAAAACTGTACTCTGGAACAGATGTCCTGACGGGCGAAAACCAGATGCCTGGCTTTTCGATTACAGTTCAGGACATTTTTGAGAATTAAAGAGTGAGCCATCCGGCTCACCTAGAGAAAGAACATACGGGCTGGCCTCGTGGGCTGGTCGCGATGCAAGCAAAAATCTCGGAAAGGATCTTTTTTCAGTCATGTCGCAGCACGATATTGGTCTGGTTGGTCTGGCCGTCATGGGTCAGAATCTGGTTTTGAACATGGCCAATAATGGCTTTTCTGTCGGGGTGTACAACCGTACAACCGAGACCACTGATACCTTCGTCGGTGGCCTGAAAAACGAACCGGCAGACAAAGTTCATGCCGGAACCGCCGATCGCATCAAGGGCTATCACACTCTGGAAGAATTCGTCGGCAGCCTGAAGGCACCTCGACGCGTCATGATCATGGTGAAGGCGGGGGCGCCCGTCGATGGCGTCATCGAGCAACTGAAGCCGCTGCTTTCCCCCGGCGACATCATCATCGACGGCGGGAACTCAGACTTTGTTGACACGAACCGGCGGCATGTCGATCTGAAAGCTGCAGGTCTGCGGTTCATCGGTACAGGTGTTTCCGGTGGTGAAGAAGGGGCCTTGAAGGGCCCGAGCATTATGCCAGGTGGACATCACGAAGCCTGGCCGTTCGTCAAGGACGTGTTCCAGAAGATCTCGGCAAAGGTCGGACCGAACAACGACATTCCTTGTTGTGACTGGGTCGGCGAAGCGGGTGCGGGTCACTACGTCAAGATGGTTCACAACGGAATTGAATACGGCGACATGCAGTTGATCTGCGAAGCCTACTTCATCCTGAAGAATACCCTTGGCCTGTCGAACGAAGAACTGTACCAGGTCTTCAAGACATGGAACGAAGGGGAGCTGGAAAGCTACCTGATCGAAATCACTCGCGACATTTTCACCGTGAAAGACAAGCTGTCGGGTGAGTATCTGGTCGACAAGATCCTGGATACGGCCCAGCAGAAGGGAACAGGCAAGTGGATGAGCCAGCATGCGCTCGACCTCGGTGTTCCAACGACCTTGATCACCGAAGCCGTCTATGCCCGCTGCCTGTCAGCTCAAAAGGACGCTCGCGTTCGTGCCAGTGCGGTTCTTAAGGGCCCTGCGGACGCCAAGTTCACGGGCGACAAGAAGCAGTTCATCGAAGACGTTCGCCAGGCCTTGTACGCTTCGAAGCTGTGCAGCTATGCCCAGGGATATGTCCAACTGGATGCAGCCGCCAAAGAGTTTGGCTGGAAGCTGAACAACGGCAACATCGCGCTCTTGTGGCGCGGCGGATGCATTATCCGTTCGCGGTTCCTGGGAGACATCAAGGCTGCTTTTGACAAGAACCCAAACCTGGAAAACCTGCTGCTGGACGACTTCTTCAAGGCAGCGATCGACAAAGCTCAGCCAAGCTGGCGACGCGTCGTGGCAACTTCCGTTCAGATGGGCTTGCCGATCCCGGTCTTCAGTGCCGCATTGAGCTACTACGATGGGTACCGAAACGGTCGGTTGCCTGCCAACCTGCTGCAAGCTCAGCGCGACTACTTCGGTGCTCATACCTATGAACGGACCGACAAGCCTCGCGGAGAAATGTCTCACACAGACTGGATTCGCGAACGAAAACTGACCTGATTTCTCCACGAACCCCACCGAGATTTTCTCGGTGGGGTTCTGGTCTGTTTTGTTGTTCAATCGCTTTTGAAGGCAGCTTGTATTGATTGCCACCGTGACGGCAATTGCGTCTTAATCTGCCAGTACAATTTGCAGTTTTTTGAAAGATCCGCCGCGGAAACAGATTGGCCGGAGTAGTGTCAATGCGACTGATTTTTCTCGGTACCGGCGGATACCACGCGAATGAACGGCGCGAGACCGCGTCGTTGATGATTCCCGAATTGGGGCTGATCTTCGACGCTGGCAGCAGCATCTTTCGAGTCGCCAGCCGACTCTTGTCGACCGAAGTCGATCTTTTCCTGACTCATGCTCATCTCGACCATATCATGGGGCTGACGATTCTGCTGGTCCCCATGCTGAAGAAGGAAATCACGCGTTGTCGCATTCATGCCGAACCGCATGTGATTGATGCTGTCAGAACCCATCTGTTCTCTCAGCCGATCTTCCCGGTCCTTCCTGATTTTGAGTTTATTCCGCTGACTGATCGAGTTCCGATCGCAGGTGGGCGTGCCACAATCACTTCCCATCCCCTGAAGCACCCGGGCGGATCACGTGGGTTTCTTCTGAATGTCGACGGACACCGCCTGGCATACATCACAGACACCACAGTTGATGGTTCATACACAGAATTCATTCGTGGTGCGGATGTCTTGATTCACGAGTGCAATTTCGGTGACGACATGGCGCAATGGTGCCAGCCGACAGGACATAGTCACACGACTGCGGTGGCTCAACTGGCCAGGGATGCTGGCGTCGGGCGTCTCTACCTGACACACATCGATCCGCAGCGGCCTGATGATGACCCGATCGGCATCGATGTCGCTCGGTCAATCTTTCGCCAATCCATTCTTGCCGAAGATCTACTGGAGATTGAGTTCTGATGGAGAGCTCACAGGTCGCCCAGTCGGGACTGGTCTCGGTTCTACGTTGTCCGGCCTGCCAGTCAGGTCTCGCACAGAACGGGGATCGGATTGAATGCGTGACATGTAAGCTTTCCGTTCCTGTCATCGAAGAGATTCCTCGCTTTACGGGGGATCAGCATCTGGCAAGTTTTGGGCGACAGTGGAACAAATATGAAGTGGCGCACGATGATGAAGACCGTGCGACATTTCAGGCGAAGACGGGAGTTTCACTTGCCGAACTGAAGGGACTGCGTGTTCTGGATGCCGGGTGCGGCGGTGGCCGCTATAGCAAGGTTTGTGGTGAGGCGGGAGCCACGGTGATCGGAGCCGACCACAGTGCCGCGGTTTCGAAGGCCCGGCAACTCTGTTCTCATCTGCCGAACGTGGCGTTTGTGCAGGCAGATCTGAAGCGATTGCCGCTTGAACCTCAGTCATTCGACTTCGTCTTTTCCATCGGCGTCATGCACCATGATGCCGATACGAAGTCGGTGTTTGATGCCGTCTCGAAACTGGTGAAACCGGGAGGTCGCTACTCGGTCTGGCTCTATCGCCGCAATCAGTGGTGGCAGGAATGGATCAACAGTTCCCTGAGATCTCGCACGATCCGTATGGACTCCGAAAAACTCGAACGATGGTGTGAATGGGGAGCATGGCTCGGTGGGCTTCCCGTGATTAACAAGACACTGAACAAGATCGTGAACTTCAGTGCTCACCCCAATCGCGAGAATCGCGTTTGTGACACGTTCGACTGGTACGCTCCCCAGTATCAGTATCACCACACCATCGCCGAGTTGCGAAGCTGGTTTGAAGCCGCAGGATTTCACGATATCCGGGAACTTCCCCCAGAAAAGCAGGGGAGACTGTACCGCTGGGTCTACGAAAACAATCTTCTGATCGGCAGCGGAGTGAACCTGACCGGAGTCAGATGATCCGATTTGGGTCGATCCATTCGCTACCCTCACCGTGTCAGATGAGAATTGCTCTCAGTTCGGGTTCAGCGACCGTTCTTGTCATAGCGACGGTTTGAGTCCTTGATTTGGTGAAGAAGGGACTCAGTTCTGATACTGTGATGAGGACTTGCTGAGGGCAATCCGTCTGCTGAGAGGGGCTACACCATGCTGAAACACTTTGTGCTGTTGTTCACGCTGAATCTGTCGGTCTCTTTGCTCGGTGCGGATGAACCTCCAAAATCGCTGGACCCTCGCCTGAAAGTGGAACTCTTCGCCGAGCATCCGCAGATCGTGACTCCGACGGGACTCGATATTGATCACCGCGGACGCGTCTTTGCGATCGAGAGCAACACGCATTTTCCTCCTGAAGGTTACAAAGGACATCCGACAGACCGCATTCTTGTCATGAGTGACACGAATGATGATGGTCGAGCGGACAAGATTGTTGTCTTCACTGATGGGCTCGTTCACTCGATGAGTGTCATGGTCCGTCCGCTCTGGTTTCCAATCAAAGGAACGGCAGATCGACCTGCTCCGAAGCAATCTGTGTATATCGCCACTCGCAAAGAGATTCGACAATTCCACGATGATAATGGAGACGACGTCGCGGACCGGAACGATCGTATTGTTCACCTGGAAACGTCAGGGAATTATCCGCACAATGGACTGGCCGGATTTGCTCTCGATGGACTCGGCTGGCTCTACTTCGGATTTGGAGAAAACCTGGGGGCAGGTTTCAAGATCATCGGCTCTGATGGAACGACGCTTGCCGGTACAGATGCTGGCAACATCTACCGTTGTCGCCTGGATGGTACGCAGCTCAGCCAGATCGCGACCGGATTCTGGAACCCGCATGCGAATGCGTTCGATGCCTTCGGCCGGCTGTTCAGTGTCGATAATGATCCAGACAGCCGCCCTCCGTGCCGTCTGATTCATGTGATCCCTGATGGAGATTACGGGTATCGATTCCGAAATGGTCGCAAGGGATTGCATCCATTCACAAGCTGGAACGGTGAAGTTCCCGGCACATTGCCGATGGTTGGAGGAACCGGCGAAGCCCCGTCGGGGATTCTTGCCTATGAATCGGACGGTCTTCCTGAGGAATATCTGGGGAATCTGTTTGTAACGAGTTGGGGTGATCACCGGATCGATCGATTTCGGTTGAAACCTCGCGGGACATCGTTCACGGCACTCCCGGAACCAGTCATCACTGGTGGTGAAAACTTCCGTCCTGTCGGTATCGCGACCTCTCCGGATGGATCGTTGTACTGTACCGACTGGGTCTTGCGAGACTACAAGCTGCATGGGCATGGCCGAATCTGGCGAATTCGATCCACGACACCTCGGTCAACGCCCGTCGTGAATCTGGCGGAGATTCCCGCACTGGAACCAGCGCGTCAGGCAACACTGCTGGATTCGTCCCGGCGCGAGGTCCGCAGAATGGCGGCGCATCAGGTCTCAAGTGGCGAACCTGCGACACCGCGAGGACAGCTAGAAGTATTCTGGAGCCGACATTCAAAAGAGTTTGAGCCGGGGCAGGCGGCCAGGGATGCACTGGCTGATTTCATCGACACGATGCCAAATCTGGTTGATTCGAAGGATAAGCCACCATTCTCTGCGGAAAGTCGTAAGGCGAAGAGAAACGTTCGCGAAATCCTTGCAGAGATGTTGATCGAAGGAAGAAACCAGCAGCCTGACAAAGATCTGTTGCTCCCTTTACTGGCTCGTGAAACTTTCGTCCCTGGCGGTGATCTCGTCAAACTTGTCTCGTCTGTCGAAGACCCGTTTGTTCATTCCATGCTGGTGACAATGCTGGCACGTCAGTTCAAGCAGGACCACTTCGCCAGCTATCTGACACCGGGATCAAATGCCTCCATTCCAGCACGCACGGCCATGTTGCTCGCAGCACGAAAGCAAAGCCCGAAAGACGACAGTTTGCTGCGAATTGCCCTGCATGATCACGATCCTGACGTGCGCCGGATTGCCGTACAGTGGGTTGCAGAAGAGAAGCTGAAAGATCTCAGGCCTCAGGTGGAAGCCGTTCTCAGTTCCAGTGGCATGACGGCTGAATTGTTTCTGGCAACTCTGGCGGCGTTACAGATGCTGGACGGAGGTAACCCAGCAGATTTCGATAAGACACCACCAGAGAATTACGTCGTCCCCCTCATCAAGGATCCACAGCGGCCTGCGGCGGTCCGAGCTCAGGCGATGCGGCTGGTGTCTCCAACGGACAAAGTTTTTGACATCGACCTTCTGACGAGTTTGGCGAAAGTCGAGGACAAGACATTGCGTATGGAGGCGGTTCGGACTCTGCAAGGGGCAAGAGCTGACGTTTCCGCGGCACTCCTTCGAGAAATTGCTGAAGATGAAAAGCGTGATCTGGCCGAGCGGGCTGAGGCGATTGTCGGACTGGCTGGACAGGTGAAGTCTGAACCTGAGGCGGGACCGGGACGAAAACTGCTTGCCAGACTGCTAACCCCCGGTGGAAAGGTTCCACCGCAATTGCAGCGCGAAGCACTTCGAGCTGCACGTGGATTGCTTGGCGATGGTCAGGTGCGAGCAGCAATCGAAGCACTGGCAGACTCGTTGAAGAACGCAACAGACGAAGCCATCGCAGTCGAAATCGCTGATCAGATCGCGGTGATTTACGCCGACGCAAAAGCAGACCCACCAGCTTCGATCACGACATGGGTCTCAAAGAAGCCGAAAACGAGTGAACAATGGCTCGCACAGCTCAATCGTGGCCGTGACGTCGACGCAGCCGCTGGACGACGAACGTTTTATCATCCCCAGGGGGCAGGCTGCTTCAAATGTCATCGGATCGATGGCCGCGGTGGTCGCGTTGGCCCTGACTTGTCCCGAACCGTTGGAACGATGAATCGCATCCAGCTGATTCAGTCGATTCTGGAGCCGAGTCGCGAAATCTCGCCGCAATATGTGTCGTGGAACTTCGTCTTGAAGGATGGTCGTGTCGTGACGGGGATGATCGTTCATGAGAACGAAGGGAAGACGATCGTCGGCAATTCCGATGGTCAGACGATTGATTTGAAGACCGCTGATATCGAAGAGCGAACTCCGCAACGCATCTCTGTCATGCCTGAAAAGTTGACGGAACGCATGACATTGCAGGAGTTGAGAGATCTGATCGCGTTCCTGGATGCCCAGCGTTAGTGCGAGTCGCACTTCCGTGTCGCGTCGAAACATGGGTCAGACGCTGCAGTTCGATGTCCGCGGGACGCCACACCGAAACGGAATGCGCTCTAAGTGTGGCGTCGTGTCCGAAGTGCGACTCAATCACGCGAAAATTCGATTGCCCGATCGAGATGGATCGGGGAAGTAGCCCGCCACATCGAAATCACTCCGTCGACACACCGAACGTGGATCTGGGGGCGACGCTTTACCGCTACAATCGGTAAACCTGTTGCAACCGTTCCCATCGCTTTTTCCCATCCATGAAGCGAACGCTTGCACTCATTGTGCACAGTCGTAATGGAGTCAATCCCCTCACGACGCCGATGTCTGATGCGACTGGTGAGCGAAAAACTTCGGGAGTTGATTCATGGATGAATCATTAAAAGCATTTCGGTTCAGTTTTTCGAAATCGACTTTTTCTGTTATCTACCTCATGGTCTACGCCACTCTGGCGTCAGGAACTCTCGCAGGTGGAATCTACGCTTCCGGACTCGTGAATGTTTTGCCGGTCTGGGCAATCATCACATTAACTCCAGCACTGTATCTGGCCTGGCTGGTTCTCTTCCTCGGCTGGGGATTCGTCATCGGAATTCCCTTCTACGCGTTAGCCTACCGTCGCAGTCCGCGATTCTCTTCCTCCAAGAGTAATGCAGAGCAGGCAAGATTCGTCACTCAACTGATGTTGTATCTGAAGTGCTCGATGATCCAGTCCCTTCCCATGGCTCGTTCACTTCAGACGGTTTCCTGCTGGCAGCAATTGGTTTTCCGCGGTTATTCGCCGAAGAACAAGATTCATCGCGATGCTCACGTCTGGGGGATACTCTGGGATCCCGATCTGACCGAAATCGGCCAGGATTCTCTCGTCGGCGGTGACGCAACCATCACCTGCCATGCGGTTACTGTGCAATCCGATGGGAGTTTCGAGTACGCTTGTGCACCAGTAATCATCGGTCGACGAGTGACCGTTGGGGGCCAATGCCGCATTAATCTTGGTGTTCAGATTGGCGACGATTCCGTCGTCGAAGCTGGCAGCAATGTTCTTCCGTTTACGATTATTCCTCCCAATGAGATTTGGGGAGGAAACCCTGCGCAGTTTTTGCGTCCTCGTGCGAATCAGCGGCAGAATGAGCCGGAATCCGCAGTCGCATTGAAACTTGTTTCTAATGATCAAGAATCGAATCTGAGGTCCGAAACGAGTGACGGGGACCGAGTTCTTGCTGTACGGAAACTGGTTGCAGAAACATTGCATCATTCGCTCGAAGAAGTCACACCTCGGGTAACGATGGAAGAGATCAGTGACTGGGATTCTCTGGGCCAGATGGGCATTGCGGCAGGAATCTATTCAAGATTTGGAATCAAGGTCGGCGCTGCGGAGTCGTTCTGCCTGCGATCGATTCCCGATATTGTGAGGTTGCTGGATCGACATAAGGGAAATTCGTCTAGTAGCACTGAAACTGACGAGCCTCTTCCACGCGATCCCGAACTGTTGCCATTGTGGGATCACGAGAAAGCCACGCGGTTGCTGGCCCGACAGGCCGACCATTTGAAAGTACCTGAAGGTAACGAGTTACGCGTCGTAATAGCGTCCACATTTACCTCCGAGTCGATTGCTGCCAGCCTGCAATTGTGGGCTCGCGCCTTTGGAATGAACATCAAGGTTGAATTTGCAGGATTCAATCAGGTTGCACAAGAATTGCTTTCACCAACGAGCCTGTTCCGAAGTAATCGGACTGGTTTGAATATTGTTCTGTCGCGGCCCGAAGACCTGTTGGCGGAGGATCGTGCGAGTTCGGCGGAATCGCTTCTTGATGCGATTGAACGATTCTCGCGCGATGCAAATGGGACCCTGGTGGTGGGGACTCTTCCTCCCGTCGTCTCGCAGATCGTCAATGTTGATCGGCAAACTGCGGAATCTGTGCGGGCAGGCTGGCGGCAGAAGCTGTCTGGACTGGCTGACGTCACGCTGCTGGATTTCTCGGCCGTTGTGGAAGGTGTCGGGGTGTCGGCCGCCTACGATACTGAAAACGAAGTGATTGCGCGTTCGCCGTATTCGGCCGCGGTCTATCGTGAACTGGGGATTGAACTTTCGCGCCTGGTTCGTCAGCGTCGCGTTGCCCCGGCCAAGGTTGTCGCCGTTGACGCCGATGGTGTTTTGTGGGGCGGTGTGATCGCTGAAGATGGGATCGATGGAATTCACCTGGGGACCGATCATCCAGGACGCAGCTTCCGTCTGTTCCAGCAGTATCTCAAATCACTCAAAGCCAAGGGGCAACTGCTGGTTCTGGTCAGCCGCAATCAGCCGGAAGATGTCTGGAAAGTTCTCGATCAGCATCCGGAAATGGTACTGAGACGAGAAGATTTTACGTCGGCACGAATCAACTGGCTGCCAAAGTCCGAGAATGTCAAAGACATTGCCAAGGAGTTGAATCTGGGACTTGATGCGTTTGTCTTCATCGATGATGACGTGGCAAATCGCCTTGAGATGGCAGCAAACGCTCCCGGTGTGACTGTGGTTCCGCTGCCGGTCGATGCATCCCAGTATGTTCCGATGATCTCGCGGTTGTGGAGGTTTGATGCGGCACAACTGACGGCTGAAGATCAGGCACGGGCCGCTATGATGCAGCAGGAACAGGAACGTAAGCGATTGCAGGAAAACACAGGCGATCTGCAGTCGTATTTAGAATCTCTTTCACTACGCGTCGTGATGCGGCCCGCAAAGGACATCGATCTGCCGCGGGTTGCTCAACTGACGCAAAAGACCAATCAGTTCAATTTGTCGCTCAAGCGGCGTTCGCTGTCAGAAGTGCGGGATCTTGGTGACCGTTTCGCCATTCATGTGATTGAAGCGTCAGACCGGTTCGGTGACTATGGGCTGGTCGGAGTCGCAATTCTGGAACGCCCCGAACGTGAAGGGAATGCCCACCAACTCGATACGCTGTTGATGAGCTGCCGAGTCTTGGGCCGCGGTGTTGAAGAAGCAACGCTGCATGGATTGACCAGCATTGTCGTCGCGGAAGGTGGAACCCGCCTTGAGGCACCCGTTGTCATCGGCCCTCGAAATCAGCCAATTCTTGAATTCTTGAGCAGGAGCGGCTTTGTGGCACAGGGTGAGCAACTGCATGTACTGGCAGTCGCGACTTCCTTCCCTTTGCCCGCGCACATCGATTGGAACGATGCCGCGACAATCTCCCTGCCAGGTTCGCATCGTGGATCCGTCGCAGCGTGATTGGGTACGTCCGTTGATGCGCAGATACCGGTGATTCACTGGATCCCGTTGGGCGGTTCCTCTTCGACAATTTGCGGTTTGTCGAAAGGGCCCCAGATCTACCTCATCCAGTTCAGGTTGAGGAACATCTGTCTAAAACATAGCCGAAACGCTGTGGGTTTTGGCATCCGGTCGTACCAACTGTAGGGGTTATAACGTCAGCAACGATTATGAATTCAACCTGCCGAAGGAATCGATTGATCATCGTAAACGGGCAGTAGGAGTGGCACGGCGTGTAGCCGATACATACGACTGTTCGATGTTGGTTTTTGACGGGCATGCCGTTGCAGCCAGGGAAGATGGCAACCGGGGGCAGGACTGTTAGTGGCAAATTCAGGGAGGAATGGAATGGCCGTCACGCGGAGTTTGCGATCTCGATCGGTGATTTTTGCCGTTATCGGCAGTCTTGCCATGATCGGGCAGACTCAGGGGCAAGTCGCTCCTGCAGCGAATACGGGGACACCGACTGTCGGCCAGACAGTTGCGCAGGGTGAATTCGTCAATCGCGTCTACAAGGACGAGAAGGGAGAGCACAAGTACGTTGTGTTCGTCCCCGCGAATTACACTCCTGCCAAGAAATGGCCAGCCATTCTGTTCCTGCATGGCGCCTGCAACCGCGGAAACGATGGACGATCACAACTGGTTTCCGGGATGGCCCCTGCGATTCGTTTGCGGATGGCAGATTTCCCCTTCATCGTCGTTTTCCCTCAATGCGAAAATCTGCACAGTCGTGTTCTAGGGGGATGGACGGATCAGCCTGAAGATTCCGAGCGAGCTCTGAAGATGCTCGATGCTGTTGAAAAAGACTACTCGGTCGACACGAAGCGTGAATGCCTGGTCGGCCTTTCGATGGGTGGAACCGGGGCTTGGGAAATCGCTGCCAGAACGCCGAATCGATGGTCAGCGCTTGTTCCCGTCAGCGCCATGGCCAAGAAGGAAGACGCTGCAAAAGTTTCTGGAATTCCAGCATGGGTCTTCCATGCCGCACATGATCCCCTCGTCGCGACTCACGTTGCTCACGAAATGGTTGATGCCATTAAGGAACAGGGGGGGCGAGCCTATCTATCGGAAGTTTCGAAGAAAGCACACGACCTGAGCAACGTCGTATTCACGCAGCAGGCGGTGATCGACTGGATGCTCGATCCAAGCAAAGAGCCAAACCAGAATCTGGAATGGATTGAGCCGAAGGGGTACAGCAGCGGCCTGGATCTGGAAGTGCCATTTGTGGCTGGTGCCGAAATGTCACGAGCACTCCGCTTCCGAATCTGCAAGGACGTTCTGGACGCGTTCTGTTATGCAGCTCCTGAAAAACTGGCCGAAAAGCCAATGGCCGGTGCTGTTGCTCCTGTTTATCAGAGCACCAAGGTGGGGGGATTCCTTCCCGTCGACGTTGCCCTGTCGGGATTGTACTACCAGGGGCGAGTGGAACAGGTTCGCATCATTCCCAAAGCTCCTAACCGATTGATCCTGCAGGCTGGCCTTCGCAATTTCACGATGACGGTTTCGAACTCGCAATTGAACGCCAAAGTTCTGCTGTCTGCGTCAGCCGGGCCAATGAATGTTGTGATCGGGCATCGCGCACCTGTCTGGTTGACCGTCGAACTGCAACCGTATGTGAAAGATCGCCGGGTTCACCTCAATCTGACTGGGATCGATTTCCAGATTCCGGCAGATAACTGGTATGTCACTCAACCCTCCGATGTTCATGTTCGCGGCCTTCCATTCTTGAATGGAAAGGTATCAGACGGGCTTGTTGAAGGGGTCTATTCGAAGAAGGCCGAGATCGAACGTCAGGTACTGAACAGCATTCCTGGAATCATCCAGACAGCAGAAAACAAACTGAATGACGTGATGTACGCGAAGACCATGACCGTTGGTCAGATCTCGATGCCCATGTGGCAACCTCGCCTGAAGATGTTCCCGGAAGAAGTCAAGATTGACGATCACGGTATCACCATCATCTCGGGGCTGGTCCTGTCGACATTGGGTCAAACCCCGAAGACCTTCAAGAAGATGCATTACCCCGCTCCTGCAGAATTTCCAGAGCCACTCAAGACCGGGCTGGAAATGAATATTGCGGAGTCCGTCGTACCCGCCTGGAGTAATCTGATCATTGCAGGGAATGTCAACAGCTTCAACGTGTTTGACTTCTCCCCTAAGGAATACCATGCACTCGCTGATCGCGAATTCATTCAGGAGATCATCCCGGATCTGAAGAAGCACGGCGAAGAGATGGAAACGAGCGTCGATTTCTATCTTCGCGACCCGATTCACCTGAGAACTCCTGATCTCGGCAGTGGGCCTCAGTTGTATGAGGACGCTCCAGGCAATCTGATGACGCTGTCGTTGACGTCAGTTCCGCTTCGAGTTGCGTACCGAAAGAAAGGTGATTCTCACTGGATTCCGGTTGGCGAATTGAACATGTCGATCGAACGCGAATACGCCCCTTATGTGAAGAAGGAAGGGTATTCCCGACGTGGCTTCAAGTTTGCTGAATTGGGCAAGTTCCGAATCATTCCTCAATGGACATTTGCTCCTGGATATAAGGCCGAAGATGAAACCGTTGATGCCGAACGACTGGTCGCCAGTGTTCTGAAGGCTCGCGAAGCGGCACAACTGCTTGACGGTGTGCGTCCTGAGGGTGTCCCCGACATGGTCGTCAACGGTGTTCCCCTGCGGTTGGATGTTCTTGATTGGAGAAAAGATCACGTCGTCACGCAGTATCAGCTACCAGGGCTTCTGATTACGAATAATTCGGACAAGCCACTGGTCTACGAAGTGCGTGGCCCATATACCGGATGGAGTGTTCCACGAACGCTGGCTCCTGGTGAGTTTGATGAATACCGTTCACCATATCCTTTGACCTGGCGCCGGCAGGAAGGAACGGTGGCTCAACTCTATACGTTGCCAATCGGCAAGGAGTTTTCATTCCAGATCAATCCCAAGCCCGGAATGATCCTTGTCAAGCACACAGACGAACTGAAGGAAGAGCGGATGATGCCGCAGAAGTGACGTTATGAACATGTCACAACAAAGACTCGCCACCGATTACTCCAGTTACTGCTGTCAAGGGATCTCATGAAGGGATTCAGAGACGATTCCGACAAACCCACGAACACGATTGCCGCTGACGAAGGTGTATTCCCGCTGCCGCTCTCACCATTTGAGCGGTATATGGTTCTCGATGACTCAGATGCCTATCCGATGTCGATCGTACTGATCGCCCGTCTGAAAGGTGACCTTCGTCGCGCGGTATTCGAAGAATCTGTGGAATTTGCATTACGGCGTCATCCGCTTCTGATGAGCAAGATCAGTAAGGTACGCGGCCTGGGATGGTGTTGGATTCCTGTTGAGAACCCTTCACCACAAATGTCCTGGGTCGAAAACGAAGATGGATTACAACCGCCTGATCATGAACGCATTGACCTGACACGTGAAATCGGCCTTAGAATCTGGGTCAGCAAGACACCCGATGCCGCTGAACTTGTCTTCGAGTTTCATCACGCTTGTACAGATGGCATAGGAGGCGTCCAGTTCATCGGAGACCTGCTTGCCTGTTATGGGCAAAAAACTTCTGTTGAAGGGGCCGAGGCTCCAGAGATCGAACCGATTCAGATTGACCGACTGAAAGCTCG
>CAXBSB010000105.1:0-25989 GCA_963977965.1 uncultured Schlesneria sp. | reverse complement strand
GTAGCTCACTTCGTGAGCAACCCTGGGCTTTAAGACGCAACTCCGTTGGAGTTGAAGACATTGATAACAAGGATCAATGCCAGATCTCGTCATGTCAAATAGTCCGAACAGTAGAGAACATCGGCGTCGCCCCTTGACTCGTGGAAATCCGACTCTTTGCCTGAAAAAGTGCCTCACCGCGTTGCCCGATGGGCCAACACTTCACCCAGCCGGGGCCCTTCGGCCCAGTAATCGAGCCTACCAAAGTTTTCATGAGGCCTGCAGGGCCGTTTATTCGTCCATGAGCCGCAGTTTCCGGTTTGAATTGCCGGGCCGTTGGCCCTCAAGACGCATCGAGGGGATGTGAGCCCAGTGACCCAGTCCGAAGGGACTGGGCTGGAAGAATTGCTGGACCTTTTGTCCGGAAGACGGCGAAACACGTAAAATCGTGTAAGCCTGTCGTTATCGCGGGCAAGGAATGTAGGATGCTCGGATCAAATCGGTCGAATCGGTATGTCTGCCGGATGTGTCGATGCAGGCTGCACACCGGTCCTGCGTCCCAACAGAAACGACAGAGCCAATATCGTCGTGATGTTTCTCAGGCGATCGGTAATTACATCCCGATCCAGTCACGGATGATGTCTCGTACTTCTTCTGTTTCCAGCGTGTCATGAGCCAGCAGATGATCCGCCAGCGCGGCGATCGCTGACCAGTTTGGCTCCGCATCCATGAATCGATAGAGTTCGCCGGTGGTTTGTTCGAGGTATTCGAGACGACGACGTTCGTCGGGGATCAGCACGGCAGCGAGTTCCCATGCCGCCTGCCAGTCGTGAGCCCACTCTGCGACGAGGCCGGGATGGTACGGATCACCTGTGTAGAGCATCTCGGCAACGGGGCCTGCCAGTGAAACCTTGACGGCTCGTTCGTGAAATTCGCGGTCGCTGAACTTGGACCGCTTCCAGTAGATCTGCGTGTCTCCGAATCGCTCGGGGCCGTCGTCGTTATCGGGATCAATCGTCACGGACTTGACCCGAGCCCCCAGCCGCGTCGCCATGAAGGCGTGTCCCGCTTCATGATAGGCGGTTGGTTCCATCGGCGGGCTCTTTGTACGAGGCGGGAATGTCAGACGGATTGGACACGGTGCCCGGAAATGCGGGACTGTCCGGTGGGATTAGAGATCCGATGTCGGTTTCTTATCGCAACAGCCAGGCCGAAGGGGATTCCAGTGCCTGGCTTAATGTTTGCAGGAATCGTGCGGCGGGGGCTCCGTCGATGATTCTATGATCAAATGTCAGGCTGAGAGTCATTTGATCGCGGGGGACGATCTGGTTGTCGACGACGGCAGGTTCCCGACGAATCCGGCCCAAGCCCAGGATGGCTGCTTCCGGAGAATTGATGATCGGGGTGAACCCATCGATCCCGTATCCGCCCAGATTGGTAATTGTGAAGACGCCACCTTGCATCTCATTCGCTTTTATTTGACCGGCGCGGATTCGGCCGATCAGTTCGCTGGTCCGAATGCAGACTTCTGTTACGGACAGGCTCGGAACATCGCGGACAACGGGAACGAGCAAACCAGCGTCAGTATCAACAGCGAGGCCGATTGAGATTTCGTCGGGGATTACCAGTTCATTCTCACCCCACTGGGACATCATCTGAGGGTGCTGTGCCAGGACCATGGCTGCCAGCTTGATGACGACATCCGAATAAGATGGGACCGCGTCACCTCCTGCAGCTTTGAACTGTTGCCGCAGGCTGACCAGGTTGGAAGCATCGATGCGCGTTGTCAGCGTCACCGGGGCAGTCTGTTGTCTGCTGGACATCATCCGATCAGCGATCGTACGGCGATGACGCGTCAGTGGAATCGAACCGGCAGCGCCCTGACCGACCACGCTTCTCCCAACGGTCGACGGACGCTCGGCTGCGGCCCGAATATCACGTTCACGGACTCGTCCGTTTCGCCCCGAGCCTTCGACGGCCTTCCAGTCGATTCCCAGTTCGCGGGCAATTCGCCGAGCTCGTGGACTGGCGACATTCGAACGAGCTGACTGCGGACGTGGGGCGGGATTTGTTTTGACAACGTCTGCTGCCAGGATTCGTCCGGCAGGTCCACTGCCCGTGACCTGATTCAGGTTGATGCCGCGTTCGCGAGCCATGCGGCGTACCGAAGGCGGCGCTGCAGATTCGGTGGCGGGTTCAACAGGAATCGATGCCCTCGTTGCGAGGGGCGGCGTGGCGGTCTTCCCGGTGGTCATCCCGGTGGTCATCCCGGTGGCCTTCCCTGTGGAAACTTGCCCTGCTGAAGAACCCGATGACGTACCGGGGATAGATTCACCTTCTGCGACGAGGTAGCCGATGACTGCTCCAACGGCGACAGTAGTGTTTGGCTGGGGCGCTGTCACAGGAATGCGAAGAATCCCGCCATCCACCGCTTCGATATCTTGAGCCGCCTTTTCTCCTTCGAGTTCAAACAGTGCTTCGCCGGGCGAGACGACTTCGCCGTCCCGTTTTAACCAACGTACAAAAATCCCCTCTTCCATCGACCAGCCGAGTCGGGGGATTGTGATCTCGAAAGCCATGCGTTACTCCAAGTCTAGTGCGGGCATCCGTACATGGGTAAGTCGCTACAGTACGATGCCTGCGGGCCGCCCCACTTACGTTTGTTGCGATCTATTCGTTCATCAGGTCGCGGATTGCCTGGGCAATGTCCTCTGCCTGAGGGACGACAACCTTTTCGAGGCTGGGACTGTACGGTGTCGGGGTGAAAGCCCCGTTGATGCGCTTGATGGGTGCATCCAGGTCATTGAATCCTCGGTCTGCAATCTGAGCGGCTACTTCACTCGCAATACTGCAGGGGCCAAAGGTCTCGTCCACGATCAACAGGCGGCCTGTCTTGTGGACGGATTGAAGAATCGTGTCGATGTCCAGCGGTGAAACTGTTCGCGGATCGACGACTTCTACTGAAATCCCTGCATTTTCCAGTTCATCGCAGACCGACAGCGTCAAATGAACCATCCGTGCGAGCGCAACGACTGTGACATCATGACCCGTTCGCGTAATCGCCGCCTTGCCAAATTCAATCTCGTAGTCCCCTTCCGGAACAGGTCCCTTGATCGAAAGAATCTCGCGGTGTTCCAGAAACATCACCGGGTCGTCGCAACGCAAGGCTCGCTTCAGCAATCCCTTGGCGTCTGCCGCATTCGACGGGACGACGACTCGCAGACCGGGGACTTGCGAGTACATCGGGTAGTAATTGCCCGAATGGTGTGTCGCGGCAGAATGGCCGATACCAATACAACCTCGCAACAGGACAGGCATCTTCAAGCGACCGCTGCTCATGTACTGCATTTTGGCAATCTGGTTGATGATTTCACCGACCGAATCGAGTACGAAATCGGCGAACATGAAATCGATGACGGGGCGCGTTCCCGTCATCCCCGCTCCACAAGCCAGTCCGACGAATCCGCGTTCGCAGATCGGTGTGTCACAAAGTCGTTCGGCGCCGTAAAGATCGAACAGGCCTGTTGTGGTTTTGAAGTTGCCGCCGCGAACACCGATCCCTTCCCCCATCACGAAGATCCTGGGATTCGTTTTCATCTCTTCTGCGAGTGCCTCGTGCGTCGCCTGAGTCATCGTGATCGAACGAGTCGCCGGGGGCGGCGCAGGGATCGACGGCGATGATTCGGAGTAGACATGCCGCGTGGCAGAAGCGGGATCGGGGACAGGGCTTGTTTCCGCGAATTCACGAGACTCTTTGACAACCGAAGCGACGTCTTGATCGATGGTGTCGAACTGGCTGGCGGTTACTTTCTGGCTCGCGACAGCGGTCTGTCGCAGGCGAGTGATCGGACATTTCTTTTTCCATTCTTCGACATCTTCGCGAGTCCGGTAGGTGAAATCTCCCATCCCTTCCGCGTGAGCTCGAGTGCGATAAGTCCGGCATTCGATGAGGGTTGGTCCACCCCCCGCGCGTGCTCGCTGCACCGCTTCGCCGGCAACGCGATAGATCTCCAGAACATCGTTTCCGTCGAGAGTAAACCCGGGCATTCCGTAAGCTGCACCGCGGCTGCCGACATTTGGATTTCCGGCTGCATAAGAAAACGGAACTTCTGTTGCGAATTGATTGTTTTCGCAGATGAAGAGGACCGGCAACTTCCAGATGCTGGCCATGTTCAGGCCTTCGTGGAAGGCCCCGTTGTTGGTGGCTCCGTCTCCGAAAAACGCGACCGCGACATTGTCGGTCTTGAGCAGCTTGAAGCTGTATCCCCCACCACAGGCCTGCAGGATACAGGGGCCGACGATACCGCTGGTCCCCATCATGCCGATTTCGGGAGAAAACAAATGCATGCTTCCCCCTCGGCCTCGGGAGCACCCTGTTTCACGTCCGAAGAGTTCCGCCATCAGTTCGCGTGGCGGCATTCCCTTGGCCAGGGCATGCCCATGCCCCCGATGAGTGCTGAAGACGACATCGGTTGGTCGCAGATGAGCCGCAACACCGGTGGCGATGGCTTCTTCCCCGACATACGTATGGCAGGCGCCGTGGATGAGACCTCGCTGATGGCATCGAGCCAGTTCCTCTTCGGTCTGTCGAATCGTCTGCATGACACGATAAAGCGACTGAATGACGTCACTGGCAGGGAGAGTTGAGTCGGCTGCTGGCATTACGATTTCCTGAGACTACTCGAAGCAGGTTGTATGAAGTCGATTCCGTTGAGGTAGATGAATACCTGAGTCACGATAATCAGAACGGCAGAATTTCAGTAGTTGAACTTGGCGAGAACGACTTCGCGATGAAGCAAAGAGGTTCGAATCGACTTCCAGTACCGGGCGCCAATCAGTTCCCCCCGGCTTTGGGGACTTCTGCCCGAAATGACTGGACGGCCGCCGATTGATGGCCCGGAGTTCCACCAGCATTCATCGCCAGATTGCCTCCATCCATCGGAATGATGGCTCCGGTGATCCATTCCGAGGCATCTGAGGCGAGCAGTACCGCCAGGCCCATAATGTCACTCGGTTTTCCCAGTCGACCAGCCGGGATCCCTTTCAGGAACCGGCCTTCCAGTGTCGGGTCCTGTTCCATGCGGGCGGTCAGGCTGGGGTTAATGACCTGAGCAGGCGTCACGCAATTGACTCGCACACCCTGATGACTCCACTCGGTACTCAGTTCCCGCGTCATCTGGATCACCGCCCCCATCGCCATGCTGTAGGCGATGTGACCGCGTCCCAGAGCTGTCGTGCTTGCCAGAGATCCAATATTCATAATCGAGCCGCGTCCCTGAGCGAGCATCCGGCGGCCTGCTTCCTGACACATGGCGAACCTGCCGACAACCAGATTCTGCAACACGCGATGAAGGTCTTCGATGGTCAGGTCTTCCGGCCGAGCCAGGTGGCCGTCCCCGGCAATATTCCCCAGGAAATCGACTCGCCCGAATTTGGCGTCAACCTGCCGAAACAAGTCCGCGATTGCGGTCGGGTCCGAGACATTGCAGTCGGATGTCAGCGTCGTGCGTCCGAGGCGCTGAATTTCTGCGGCCGTCGCGTTTGCTCCTTCCAGATTGCGGTCTACGAGTGCGACGTCAGCCCCGGCATGAGCCAAAGCCAGTGCCGTCGCCTGGCCCATTCCCTGAGCGGCCCCTGAAACAACGGCGACTTTTCCCGACAGATCAAACAAGTTCATCAGCAGTTCCCACGAATTCCGACAGAAAAAAAAGGCTCGAGTCTGCTGACACCGGATTCAGGAGACCTAACCCCGGATCATCGGCAAGATCTTGAACACAAAAACCAGCGTTGCCAATCCCAGATAAAACAATCCGCACACGGCGACTCCGACCATGTTGTACCAGCGCGGCCGCAGGACCTTGGGTAACAGCGTATAGTTCACCCAGAGCAATTGAAACGAAGTGACACCCAGAGCGACGTTATTCAGGTTGGCGATGATATCGGTCATCAGACGCGGTGCTGTGCGAAAGAGGAATGCGCAGACAAACGACCAGAGAATGTACATTCCCAGAATCGAATAATAGATCCACTTCACCTGGTGTGGCTTCATCGTATCGCGTACGCGAGTGTTGGCCGTCCAGATCGCATCCGTCCAGCGGCGGGCAAAGTCGTCAACGATCGCCATCTGGCTGGGAAGCATCACCATCAATCCCGTGAACAGGGCGACGATCCAGAGGATTTTCGCCAGAGTCGGAGAAAACAACTCGGCATTTCGGATGCCGTCCGACGTGATAATTGCCTGAGCCACCTTAGCCTGGTCTTCCGTGATCGTCGAATACCTGGCAAACTGCATCGACAACAGGGCCGGAAGCGCCATCCCCATGAAACAGCCGGGAGCCCAGACGATGATCTGATCGGTGAGGATGTAACGCCACCATCCCTTCCACTTGCGCAGGTTGTCGTCAGTCAGTTCGAAAACCTTACCAACGTGACTGAGCGTCACATGGTGTCCGCTGACCACGCTGGGAATTGCCCCGACCTGCTGGCCCATCCCCCAGCCTTTGTCGCGAACAAAATTACTGTACGTTGAATTGGCGAGGCCTCCTCCGCCCGCATACCCGGCAAATGCCCCCAGCATCACGATACTGGCGACAGAGATGACTGGCCATGTCCCTGTTTCCAATCGGTGACTGATCGCGTTGACAACGACTTCCTTGCCGGTGCCGTCCTCTACTGGAACATTTCCAAATTTGACGAAGCCACTGAAGACATTCCACCAGCTTTCGTAACTGACACAGGTGGCTCCAATGATCAGGCAGAATCCCAGGACCACCACAACCTTGGCGGTCATCACCGCCTGCAGCATGTTGTAGACTTTGCCGCCGATCAGGACTGGCAGCGCCACGCCGAAGAGACAGGCGTAGGCGAGCGGATCGATCAGCCATTTGTCTTCGACTGTCGGTGGCCGGTCCAGATAGAGTGCCGCGATCATCGTCGCACCGTGCGATGAAAGTCCGGGAATCAATGAAGCGGCATTCAGGAAGAGCATGACGCCAATCCAGAAACCGGGACCGGGACGGCATCGCATGAACCCGGTAAAAATCGGCTCGCCGCAGTATAGGGCGTAGCGACCGCATTCGACGTTGTAGAAGACCTGCGCGATGATGGCGACGGTCGCCAGCCACATCAGTCCCCCACCATATTTGGCGGTAATTGACGGCCCTAACAGCCACTCACCTCCACCAATCTGAATTCCCATCATGACGATACCGGGGCCGATAAAGCTGGCCCAGTTTCGTAAACCGAGGGGACGAGGTTCCGGCAGTTCGGCGATGTCCCAGGGAGGCAATCCCGGGGATGGAGGCGAATCGGTTTCAGTCATGGGTGCCTTGTCAGAGCGCAGATAGGTCACTCAAGTCAGTTGTCACTTCACGGTCAGGCATCCACTCCCAGCAGGCGACAGGCTTCTTCGTACCCTGCGGCCCGGAAGCCGTGCTTGTCTTCGCGATTGTACCCGAACGAACTGGCGGTCACACGTGCCAGGGCCACGATCTGACGCCAGCGAAACGCCGGACGAGTCGTCTGGTATTCTTCTCGCACTGTCTGATAGTACTTCTCGCCGTGCAAACGGCCATCTTCACTGACTGCGTACTTCAGCATCAAGTCCATCACAGGACCAACGGCAAACCCGTGATCGCCATAAATCTGAATGGCCGCGGCCGCGCGTCCCTGGTCATTTTGACGAACGGCATCTTCGGCCTCTGCCAGCAGTCCTTTGGCATCGCGAACCTTGACCATCGCACGATGTTCTTCGGTTGGATAAGGAGGTGTCTGGAACGGAGCCGATTGAATTCCGGCGTGATAGGCTGCGACGATCAATCCCGAGATCGCATGCTTCGTCTCGGCAATTCGAGCCATATTACGCCAGGCGTTTGTGGCGTCAGAGGAGTGGACTCCGGCTGAATCGCCGTGAGTTCGTCCTTTATCGCTTCCCTGACGCAACA
This sequence comes from uncultured Schlesneria sp., assembly GCA_963977965.1. Classification (GTDB taxonomy): domain Bacteria; phylum Planctomycetota; class Planctomycetia; order Planctomycetales; family Planctomycetaceae; genus Schlesneria. The sequence continues at coordinate 18,067 of CAXBSB010000105.1, read as the reverse complement.
CATACAGGTTCGAAGCCATTGAGATGGCCTCGCCGACAACCTCTGGACTGATTCCTTCGGCCAATGCCGCGGCGGCTGCTTCGGCCGCTTTATCACGCGGTCCGTTGTAGATCGCCAGGCTCAGGGACTCGACCGCTGCATCGCCGGGATCTCGAGTGCCGGGTTTGAATCCCGCGAGTTTGTACTGGTCCAGCAGCTTGGGCATCAACGCCCGGATCGGGGACTCCGCCTGTTTGTGGTCAATCCGCATTCGCTCGTGGTCCGCACAGAACCGGACGCACTGACGCAGCATCGAGTAGGAGTAGTCAGTTCCGAGCAATCCAACCAAGCCGTAAGTCCGGTAAGCAAACACGAACCGATGCACGTTCAAGTCATCCTGCATCGCAGGTTGCAGAGCATTGAATGCGTCAAGGGGTGTACTGCCAGCCTTCGTCAGTAACGATTCACCAAGTTTCACATCCATCTTGCGGCAGGCATCGCGGATCTGAGTCCCCAGATCTCCTTCGGCGGCGTGCTCCGCCGCGTGAATTGCGGCAAGTTCTGTTTTTGAGGCTCCGCCCACATTCTGAATCTGTTGTGAGTTTCGAAAGAGAACTTTCAGGACCGGCAGCGGTTCGCGTCCACTCGTCAGCAGGCGACTCATTTCCAGCGCTGGCAGCATCGCCATCGCAGTATGGAAGCCGACGTAGTCGCAGCCGCCAAATGTCACAGCATTGGCCAGAGCCCCCGCCGCTGTCAGGCTTTTCAGAGACGCATCGCCGTTTCGAATCTTTCCAGCCAGTATCGGCTGCAGTTTGTCGGCAGGCGTGTTTCGCATCAACTCCACGAGACTCGCATGTTCACCCAACGGGATCGATTCTGCCCCGGCGGCGGCAAACGCCGTTGAGAAACCAATGTCATTGGCAAGGGACGCTCCGAGTCCAGCAGCCAGCATTCCGCGACCAACATCAGTCAAAAATGCACGACGTGTCGAAGGGATCATGATGGAGCCTCCACGAACAGGAGTGATACAAAAGCAGATCGGCCGGTCATGAACGGCCTTTCGCTGGAAGTGAATCAACGATCACTTATATCGAAACCGTCGCGAGAAGTCACGACGGTTCTCAAATTGAAAGGCGGGTGCTGAACCTGAGATTTGCCACAATGGCGACGGACGACGCCGCATGTTGAGGTCTTTTGGCTCGATCGGTCCGTGAAGCAACGAACTACGACGAATACGCCCGATTCAGCAATCGTTGGCGTACTGCTTTGTAGACTGGTCCCGCAACTGTTTTGGCGGCTTTCTTGGCAGTCCAGAATGCGGCCTGTCGCCAGCGGCGAACGGGGCTTGTCAGTAGTCGAGTGGCATCGGCAGCACTCATTCCGCGATAAATGTTGAAACGGCCGACGATGCGGCAATCGTCCACGACAAATTCGTGAATCGTTGGTTCTGACGTAAACAGCAGTCTGATGCCTGCGCGCGATGCCGCACGGGCAACTTCTGTCGAGTAGAAACCGCCAGGAACTGATGCCGTAGTCACATCCTGACCGGTAATCTCTGACAACACGCGACGACTGCGTGACCATTCGTCGAACAGTTGAATCGATGTGCAACTCGAGATTCTCTCCGGATGGCTGCAGGAATGGCTGCCGATCACGTGGCCTCGATCGTGCAGATCTCTTAATTGTGCCCGGGAACAGAATGTCGGGTGATCAATAAAATCTGTCGCAATAAAAAACCAGCCTCGCCAGCCGCGACGTTCCAGTTCATCTGCGATCACAGTCGCGTTCGACAGACCGCCATCATCAAAGGTGATTGTCCACGAGTTTTCCGAGGGCAAAACAGCGTTTGAGCTGTTGGCTGGAGCTGACTTGACGGACGCGCCGATCTGATCGAGGTGGGCGGCGAATTCCTCGGGAGTCAACTTGTAACGGGCTGCCGCAGGACCGGTGAAACCACTGGTATCATCGGCACCTGCCGGGGTGACATCATGATAGAGAAGATTGATCGACATCTGATTTCATTCGATGCTTGAGCTTGTTTCACGGTTCAGTTTGTGGAGACTCGACGGGCTCGCTTCTGGTACCTCAGGTAGGCCGTCAGCCAGGGTTGTCCCCATTCGCCTGATGGAAAGCCGCGTGTATCAATCGGCACTGAGCGATCATGATAGATGTCGAGCAACCGTGCTCCAATCTGTTCCAGGTTATCGAAAACAACCTTGTGCTGAATGACGTGGTGCGAGTCCACCTGTTCATCAAACTTGCAGTGGAAATAACCGTGAACGGGTCCCGTATCGACCCCTCGATCGATTTTCAAAAGAGTCATGCCGACGTGTTCCCGGTCTTGCCGGGCCAGTGCCCAGAAGCAGCCGTGAGCATTGCGGTACTGCGGACAGATTCCGGGGTGCATCACAAACGTTCCGCGAGTCGGGATGGAAAAGACGCTTTCTTTGAGCAGTGTCTTACAGCGAGCGATCACGATGTCAGGTTCAACATCACGCAATAATGCTTCGACTTCAGGGGCATTCGGTGATGGGGCGTGCAGAATCCGGGTTTCGGGGCCAATCATCGGGTAGCGGGAGCAAAGCCGCATCAGCGTCTGCCCTTCCCATTCACGATCTCGTTTGGCGAGAAACAGTTTGTAGTACAGGCGAAAGGCCAGCACATCCACAAATCGCAACCAGCCAACTCGTTTGATTTCTCGCCGGACCCGTTGCTTCATCCGACTGGGAGGTTCTTCAAGAACAACGATGGCGGCGAGATTCGTCGTTGCGCCGAGCCAGCGAGCGAGTCCCTCGCGATTCAGAGCATCGTCAGCATGGCAGATTAAAACGGTCCGCGGAATTGCCGTCTCGACCGGCTGAGGTTCATGGTCGATGCGATCAGCAGGTTCGAGTTCACAAGCAACTGGCAGATTCACGCGATCGGTTCCGCGAAGAATGGAGGCATACCTTGATCCAGACACTCGCAGCCCTTTTGCCACGGGTTGATGGAGAACTCTACGTCAGACCTGATCCAGGCGCACGTAGAAATTGTGGCTTGGGAACCATGAATGCGATGCCGGAAATGTCGATTGTGACGGTTGTTCGACATGCCGGTATTAGCGAGTCGCGAGGGGAACCCGCTTTGCTTGCGTTGGCTGGCGTGCCGCCTACCGTTTTTCGACCGGTTTCACTCGCTCCAGAAACTCATCAAATCTCGTCAGGTAATCTTTGCACATCCAGTTGTTGTGCCCTGCATTCGAAATCGTCAGTAAATCCTTGGGCTCATTGGCGGCCTGGAACAGTTTTTCGCCCGAATGGAACGGCACAATCTCGTCCTTGTCGCCGTGACTCTGCAGGATCGGTCCGTGGTACTGCGAGATCGCAGCGGCAGAATTGAGTTTATTTGCCGGAACCAGCCAGGCCAGCTTGGGGTAATGGACGGTCGCAACATCTTTCAACGAGGAAAATGTGCTTTGCAGGATCAGTCCGCGCGGGGCCGACTTCGCGGCCAACTGGACGGCGATGGCTCCCCCCAGCGATTCTCCCATCAGCAGCAGTTCCGAATCTTTGACTGATGCAAGCTGGCAGAGCTTCGCGCGAGCCGCTGTCGCATCCTGGAGAACTCCTTCAACCGTTGGCTTTCCTTCGCTGCGACCGAATCCACGGTAGTCATAGATCATCACAGAGACTCTGGCCTGCTTCTGCAGATACCGCAGCCATGACGCATGCCCGGCCAGATTTCCCGCATTTCCATGCGATAACAGGATGACTGCGCGGGGATTGTCACACGGGCAATACCAGGCATGAAGCTTGGTCTTATCCGCCGATGTGAAGTCGACGTCTTTGAAATCGAGATCTTTGGGAGCCCAGTCACCTGACGGGTGCTTCACAGGAAAAAAGAGCAGAAGCTCGTCGATCGATTGCGTCGACTTCGGCTTTGGCTCCGACTTCGGCTCCGACTTCCTGGTAGTCGAGGATGAGATTTGTCCGTGGGCATTGCTGACGAGGGTTATGATCAATGCGATGGCAGTAATTGATCGATTCATCCTGAATGCCTCGTAAACATACTTAGGACAGGTTTCCGTCCGTGTTATTGTATCACGGGGCCTGACTTGCAGGTCAATCCGAATTTCTGTTTCACCAATGCCGGGGGCAGTCGTTCATTGGTGGTCACAGGAAGCCGTCCATGCGGGGTGCCACGCAACGCGGGTAACGATACTTGTCGGTGAAATCGTGAGGTTTGGAACAACAATCTTGATCGCGAAGCGATCGCAGATCGTAGCCGGGGGTTGCAGCGAAGCGGAAACCCCCGAATCCTGAGGAACATCACGTCGGAATTGGTTCCGACGTTCGATCGCAATGATATTCGGAACGCTTTTCGGCCCAACCGGGCCAGCAGTTCACCCAGCCAGGGCCATTCGGCCCTGGAATTGATCCGACCAAAGTATACATGAGGCCTGCAGGCCTCATGTCCTGTTTTGCATCGTTTCCTAGGGCCGAAGGGCAATGGCTGGGTGAACTGCTGGCCCGGTTGGGCCGAAAAAGACAGATTCAAAGAATCAGCCTCTGCCGAAAATCGTTACCCGCGTTATTCGCACGGGGGATGGATTGGCGATTTGCGTTGTTCCACGAGCGAAGACACGGCCTTGTCGCGGAGCTCCAAAACCGTGGCACCCTGAACGGAAGACGCTGAGTTGCGCGTGATGGAAGACTTCTGGCAGAGTGCTTACCAGCGCGGATGAGACGGGCCGACTTCATCGGCCGACATAGGGGGCTGGATCGATCAGGCCAGCGTCGGCAAATCCCTTCAATCGTAGCTGGCACGAATCACAGTGTCCGCAGGCCCGGCCTTCCGGATCGGGGTCGTAACAACTGTGGGTCAGGCTGTAGTCGACTCCCAGTTCGATGCCTCGTCGAATGATCGCTGCTTTACTCAGGTCAATCAGCGGAGCGTGAATCTGCCATTCCCCTGCACCCTCAACGCCGGCTCGAGTGGCCAGGCGCGCCATCGCTTGAAATGATTTGATGAATTCCGGACGGCAATCCGGGTACCCGCTGTAATCCACGGCATTGACGCCAATAAACAGATCGCTGGCACCCAGTACTTCCGCCCATCCGAGGGCGATGGAAAGAAAGATTGTGTTACGGGCGGGAACGTATGTGATCGGTATCCCAGCCGACATTTGTGCGTCGCTGCGATCTTTCGGGACGGCGATGTCTGCGGTCAGAGCAGATCCGCCGAACGCTCGCAGATCCAGCGGCACGACGATATGACGACGGACTTTGGCAGCCGCACAAACCCGATCGGCCGCGGCCAGTTCGTGGTGATGCCGCTGACCATAGTCGAAAGAAATGGCATACGGTTCAAATCCCTGCGACTGGCAGATCGCGAGAATTGTTGCAGAGTCAAGTCCACCACTGACGAGCACCACGGCAGGCCGTGGAGAAGTTCCAGTCATCTTTCGAGTCCGACGCGTTTCGATCCAGCATTAGAGTTCGGAAGGTAACATGCCATCCGGCAAACTGTCGAGGGTTAACGACGCAGAAGACGAAGAGGCTGCGGCAAACATCGCAAGAACAGGATCGCGTCAAGGGTACCACGACTTTGGAGTCTGCGACAAAGTCGTCGACATCTGATGACCCAAACTCATCCCCATTGTGGAAACAGGTTGAACAGCAGGATTGCCAATGCTGTTCCAGCCAGTGGGACCAAGACTGTTGTCACAAATATCGGGGGATAGGCACGAGCATGTGTTTCGCCGCAGATATTACGGATCAACATCACCAGGTAACCGTTTGCCGGCAACGAATCGAGGGTCCCGGATGAGATAGCGACAACCCGATGCAACGCCCGGGGGCCGACGCCAAGATCATCGATATAGATCGGCTTGATGATCGGCAACGCGATTCCCTGACCTCCAGATGCAGAACCGGCAATGGCAGAAATCACAGCCACAGCCAATGCGGCGCTGATTAAGGGATCGGCCGGCAGATGCGTCACCCATGCGATAACCATTTGGAATGCGCGCAGATCCTTCATCGCTGCACCAAACCCGACCACGGCACTGGTGGCTCCGACTGCCAGCAGTCCGTTGATAAAGCCATCGCCAAAACATCCCCAGATGTTGTTCAGTCGCTTACGCAAGACGATGACGGCGACAGTCACACCCAGAAAAATCGCCAGTGTTCCATCCTCGGGGTACGCTTTCAGAATCCGCTGAAAAAGGGAATCGCCAATTCGCTCCGCAATCGCGTGGCATACTGTTGGTACAACATTGAGTGCCAGCAGTGTCGTTGCCAGCGGAGAAATTGAAGCGGCAAACCCTGGCAGATTCATTGCGGCCGCTTCCTCGACTGCGCGATCGTTTTCGCGCGGTTCAAACTTCTCCCCCAGTCGCGTGGCAAGTCGAATCGCACGATCCAGGTAAAGTTGTCCGACACCGAACATCAGGACCGCGACAATCAGGCTGACCTGCCAGCCTGCCCGTGCATCGGTCAGTGGTTCTTTGGTGACTTTGTCGACAAGGAACTGGATTGGAATCAGATTTTGTATTTCAGGCGAACCCGCTGAGGTCATCGTGAACGTAATCGATCCAAATGCGATCGCTGCCGGGATAAATCTTCGAGGCAGATTGGCCAGCCGAAACAGGTGAACTGCCAGGGGATAAACGGAAAAGCCAACGACAAACAACGAGACACCGCCGTAAGTCAACAACGCACACGCCAGCACGACAGCCAGGCAGGCTCGCTCTGTTCCCAGCGTCTTTCCCATGCGATTGGCCACGGTGATTGCGGCACCAGACTCTTCCATTAGCTTGCCAAATACGGCTCCGAGCGCGAAGAAGAGATAGAACCTGCGAATATAGTCCGAAAACCCATTCATGTACGCGCCGTTCAACCGTGCCACTGGATCTTCACCGCTGAGGACTGCTGCAATCAGTGCACACAGGGGGCCAACGACGAAAATGCTCTTGCCGCGGATAACAAGAGTCATCAGCAAGGCCAACGATCCAAACAGGACCAACATGAGATAAACATCAAGCATCACGATTAAATTTCCTGGTCATCCCATGCATCCCAAACCGAGGTCACGAAAGAAGCATCCCGCCGCACGTGCTGCAGCCTGTTGATTTAATCAGCATGTCGAACATGTCAGGTGCGAATGGTACCAGTTGTCGTCAGGAAAGGAATCCTTGCGAATACGTCGCAGGATCGATCGCACGACGTCGAGCAAGTTTCGCCAGGCACATTCGGTCGCTCTAAGGGCTAGAGTCCGGTTCTCAGGCCGGTCGGAAATCGGCTCCTGAATGAATCACACTGGCCCGAAGTCTCACGACTTCGGCTACGCGTTGACCGAGATCGACGCCAAGCTTCGCTCTTCCTTCGTAGCCGGACTCGTCAGAGTTCGGTATCCGAAGGAATCACACTGATCCGAAGTCTCACGATTTCGACTACGCGTACCAACCTCCCGTGCGGCAAAGCGCGATTTGTCCCAACCTGCTTCCTGCTCAGCTCCAAAAAGGCAATAGCAATGGCGATGCTGTCAGTCTGGTAAGTCGGTATAATTCCACCCCACCAGATTTGCGATGAACTTTGATTGAGAGCGATACGGATGCGACTTACGACAAGAACTTTGCCAGTGTTGATGTCGTTGCTGTTTCTCAGCCCGATTGTCGCTGCAGAGCCTGTCGGGTTTGAACAGCAGGTGCAGCCCTTTTTCAAATCGTATTGCCTGCGTTGCCACGACATGCAGAAGCAAGAAGGGAAATTCCGGCTGGATACATTGGCGAAAGACTTTGTCGACCAGGCGACAGCTGAGCGTTGGGGCGAAGTGGTCTTCCGGATGAATTCCGGTGAGATGCCGCCGAAAAATGAGCCTCAACCGAAGGCTGACGAACTGGGGCGGGCCGTGGAATGGATTTCGGCACGGATCAGTGAAGGTGCGGCCGCGCGCATGGCCAGTCGGGGACCGGTCGCTCACTATCGCCTCAGCCGCGAGGAATATGGTCATACTGTTCATGACCTGCTGGGAGTCTATCTGGATGTGACTCAACCGGGAGTCTTCAACGAAGACCCGCGCTGGCATGGGTATGATCGCATCGGCTCGCTGCTGTCCCTTTCTCCCTCACACGTCGACCGCTATTTTCGCGCGGCAGAAGCGGTGCTGGATCTCGCCTTCCCCGCTCAGCAGATCAAGCCGACGCTGGTGCGGCGCGATGCGACTCAGGGGCGAGAACAATGGCTGGCGGATCGCAAGATCAAAGGACCGGTACGCTGGCAGATCTTTCCTGGTCGCCGGGAACATCTGATCAACATTTCACATCCGGGCAATTATCGCGTCCGAATTCAATTGAGCGGGATGGCACCGTCTCAGGGGCCCGCTCCCCATCTGACGATCTGGCATCACGAATTGAAGAAATCCATTTTCGATCAGGATGTTCTCGCTTCTGAAGACCAACCAACGCTGATTGAGTTTGAAACGGCTCTGGCACCGGGGGGATTCAGTCTGATCAACGAAGTCCCCGGCCCGTTTCCACAGCAGGGGGATGGTGACCATACGGCGAATGTCCTGCATGCGGGTGGAAGCGTCTTCACGTCGACTCGCGACCTGCGCTGGATCAACCCGACGGGATACATGCTTTTCACCGATAAGGGCGAAGCCATCTTTCCGATGCTGCTGGTCGACTGGATTGAGTATGAGGGCCCGTTAATCTCTGAGGCAGACCAAAAGAAGCGCGACGGAGTTTTCCCTGCGAGCCTGACAGCGCCCATGATCGACTGGACCGAAGTTCGCACCTGCCTGAAGCGATTCGCGTCCCGAGCTTGGCGGCATCCGGTCAATGACGGGGATGTCGAACGCTACGCGAAAGTTGTGGAGTCCGAAGTCAAAGCGGGTGAAGCTCCCACTGCCGCGTATCGCAGTGCACTCGTGGCGATCCTGAGCTCCAAGAACTTCTATTACCTGGAAGAAGGCTCGCCGAACGAGAAGCGTGCGACGGTCAACGACTGGGAACTCGCCAGCCGCCTGTCGTTCTTTCTGTGGAGTTCTCTGCCGGACGACGAACTTCTGGCTGCAGCCCAGGCTGGAACACTGACTCGGCCGGATGTGCGGCGTCAACAATTCAATCGCATGGTGGCCGATTCGAAGGCACGGCGGTTTACGGAGTCGTTTCCGCGGCAGTGGCTGCAACTGCATCGCGTCGGAATGTTTCCACCCGATCCCGGCTTGTACCGTGACTACGACAAATGGCTTGAGACAAGCATGAAGCTGGAAACGCTGGAGTTCTTTCGCGAAGTCTTTTCGAAGAATCTCTCCTTACGAGAGTTCCTTGTTTCCGACTGGACCATGGTGAATCCGCGCCTGGCGACTCATTACAAACTGCCTCAGCCCGCTCAGGCAGGCTTTCAGAAAGTGAGCCTGCGGCCGGAAGACCATCGTGGTGGACTGCTGACTCAGGCCTCCATTCTGTCGTTGACTTCGGATGGAACTCGACATCGACCTGTCCATCGCGGTGTCTGGGTTTCGGAAGCGATTTTTGGGAGAACACCTCCCCCGCCACCCCCGAACGTTGAACCACTGGCTCCGACGCCGAGTGACAAACCCAAGGCAACGATCCGCATGCAGCTTGATGCCCATGCGACTCATACCACCTGTGCATCCTGTCATCAGAAGATCGATCCGCTCGGTTTTGCTTTTGAAAACTACGATGCGATTGGAAGCTGGCGCACGGAAGAACGAGTGACTGCAGGGCAGGGGGCGAACCCTCCTGTAAACGCCGCAGGGACGCTTCCCAACGGCAAGACCTTTCAGGGGGCTGATGACTTCAAGCAACTGCTGGCGATGGAACTCGACCGCTTCGCTGAGGCGTTTGTGGAGCAACTGGCGACGTATTCTTTACGTCGAGTCATGACGATTGACGATGCGGCTCAGATCAAGGCGATCGCGGCGGCAAGCAAGGGTGATGGTTACAAACTGCGGACGGTGATTGAGAATCTGGTTGTGTCCGACCTGTTTCAGAAACGCTAGTACGGGTCGCACTTCCGGGTCGCGTCGAATCATGTATTAGCCGCTGCAGTGTGATGCCCGCGGGACGCCACACTGAAAAGGAATGCGAGCGAGATAGATAGTTGTCTCCGTGAAGGGTGCGTCAATTGGTAATGCACAGAGCTTGAAACGCAGAGAGCGCTGAGGACGCCGAGGAAGAAAGAGAGAAACCCCAACCCAGGTCCTTCTCCTGTCTTCTCTCAGCGCTCTCCGCGTCCTCTGCGTTTCTACTTCTTCTCGGGTGTCGGGTTCAGGTTGGCACGCATCCAGCGCTGCACACCCCCTTCGTGCTCTCAGTGTGCTTCGTGGTCAACAGATTCTTGCGAAGGACGAGTGATCTACCACGAAGCACACGAAGACCACGAAGGAAGACTACGACAATCGAGTAGTCGGACGTGCCATCGAGGTTTACTGAGTGCTCTGGTCAGACGCTGCAGTATGATGCCCGCGGGACGCCACACTGAAACGGAATGCGAACTCATTCAGAAACCATCGCGAGTCTTGTTGACTACCAGGCCTCGGTCATCGATTTCGACGGTGATCGTGCGCGAGTTGGAACCTCGCCACGTTTTCAGAGTTTCATAAGATTCTGGATGTTTGCCACCCATGATCACTTCGACATCCTGCACCGTCATGCCGGTTTGAATCCGGTCGAAGTTTGCCACATTGACCGGATCGGCACAGCCGATCAGCAGGAACAGACTGATGCTGGCAACTGTCCATCGAAATTGTTTCGTCATGGTGACAAGTTTTCCCGTGGGAATGTTGCGGCACAACTTCAAAGGTCAAATCCGCTGACTCGTGCGACAGTCAGGGCACTGGTGATCAATTGCAGTATCAATGCCAGCGTTGCAGATCGGTTCCACCAGCGCGATTCGTCTCGATCCTTTGCTGAAAAGTAATCGGCGGCCAGCCAGACGAGCCAAGGCAGGAAGACAATCCACAACCGCGCTGCTTCGCTGGAATTCTTGCCGGTCAACCAGAGTGCTCCCCATACCAGTACGACAGCGAAGACCCGCGGCTGATTCCACAATCGCTTCTGCCAGCACGCGCACACAATCGCCGACAGCGCCAGGAATGCGACGGGCCACCCCGCAGCGAAAGCCAGTTCGATGGGGTTCTCCAGCAACCATCGCCAGTAGGTGCGAGGGAACTGTGCATAGAATCCGGCATGATTGCGGTAGTTCAACCACCAGACAACAAACAGATTAATTCGAAAGCACCACCCCATCAGCAGTGTCGGGATCAGAAAGCCAGCCATGCCCGAGACCACACATTGCCATGGTGGCCGGCCCTGAATCCACCCTTTCAGCAGCGATCGATTCGAGTCGTCCGGAAGGGAATCGTTTGTTTGTCGAGGCAAATTCCAGCCGATCAACGCTGTGAACAGCAGGACTGGCAGAAACGCCAGACTCATCATCAACCCGCACCAGGCCAGCAATCCGGTCAGAAGTCCCAGGGCAGGAGATTGACGACGCGTCGATGCCAGCCAGCTACAGACGATCAGCAGGCCGACCAGCGAATAGACCACATCCGATTTGGGAATGAACACAGCAACGGCCGGGACCGCAGGCCACAGTGCCGCAATACGCCAGGCCGTTGTGAAATCATGTGTCGTGGCGACCAGAGCAAACAGCGGGATCACCGCGCACGCTGCTGACACCAGCACCAGCAACGTCGCCAGCCAGAGGACTCGTCGGTCGAGCGGCAACAGCGGACGCCCCGCTTTTCGAGCCGCGTTTTGTGCTATCACATCACACGCTTCTCGGAAAGATGCGGGTTGGGTGGCGTCAAGAAATCCTGCAAGCAAGGTCGATTGCTGGCAGATGGAAATCATTCCGTGAAACGCCAGAAAGAGACCTGGGGGATGAGTTCCCACGTGCAGGACATCCCCTTCTCTCATCAACCCTTCGTAACCTTCAAGAAATTTTTGAGGATCGGGGCTTTCATAGCGAGCCCTGGTGAAGTAGCCCGAGGAGCCATGGTAATACAGGACAAAGGCCGACTTCCCCAATCGGTTGCGTGTCGGGGCACATTCCTGGACCAGCCATAACCACGTGAATGAGACCGCGACCAGCGCTGTCAACCAGCCAGCCAGTTCCAGCGTGCGGAATCTGGATGGGCTCAGTTTCTGAATCCTCCGCGATCCTGCTTCAACGAACAGAATGTAAAGAATCGCTGCTGCCGCCAGTCCCAGCAGATTCCACGCGGTATCGGGTTCGACCAGGATCCGGTGCCAGATCCATTCGCCGGGAATACCCAATGGGATCGTCGTGAACCACAGGAAAACCTGTGCTCCTGCAACGCCGATCAACAGGCAGACCCAGAACCAGAAACGCATGAAACACCAGATCGAGGAAGGAAGATGACGGCGACAGTCTAAGCTCGATCAAACGGGAATGCGATGACATCGGCCAGTTCGCTTGCTCCCAGTGCCAGCATAATCAGGCGATCAACCCCCAGGGCATTCCCCGATGACGCTGGTAAACCGCTCTCCATCGCCGCCAGTAATCGGCTCTCATGCGGAAGTGGCCGCAGTCCCGCTTCTGAGCGTAACGCACTTTGCTCGACAATCCGTTGACGCAGGATCGATGGATCGGTCAGTTCATGGTAGCCGTTACACAGTTCGACCCCGTCGATATACAGTTCGAACCTCTCCGCCACGGATGACGTTGTGCTATTGGAACCATGGCCAGTCAGAGATGTTCGAGCGAGAGCTGCCTGGCTGGCAGGATAGTTGTATAAAAATGTCGGCCGATCCTTACCCAGGTTCGGTTCGACCAGTTCGGCCAGCAGCCAGTTCAACCAGCCGTCCCGATCATCAGGTGCCAGGCCGGGTGGCGGAACGAGTTCACGGCGCTGCGCGATGGCCCGAATGTCATGCATGTCAGAGGTCAGTACCCGGCATCCGGCAAAGCGTTCAAAGGCGTCATCGTATGTCAGTCGTTCAAAGCCTTCCGGCGTTGCGACACGACTGGCGAGGTTCATGCGTCGCTTGTTCCATTCGCGGCTGACAGTCAGATCGGGTGGCGCGGATTCCCGATAAAGCCTGGGGAAGTGAACGTCAGCTCCCTTCATCGGTTCGCCAAATTCGCATGCGGCGTTGAATACGGTCTGGACGAGTTTTTCCGTGAATTGCATTTGTGCCAGATGATCGTCACCAACACGATACCATTCGACCAACGTGAATTCCGGGTTATGCCGCTGTCCGACTTCGCCGTTGCGAAAGACCTTCCCCAACTGATAGATCGCGGTCGCGCCTGCAGCCAGCAAACGTTTCATGGCGAATTCAGGAGACGTCTGCAGATATCTCGGCTGACCAGATTGCGACCATTGTTGCGGCACGGGGAGAAAATCTGTGACAAATGGTTCCAGCCAGGCATCAACAACGATATCGGCTGACAGAATCGGCGTTTCGACTTCAAAATAACCGGCATCGTCGAAGAAGCGGCGAATGACCTTCAACAGTGCGGCACGGCATCGCAATGCTGTCAGGCTGGCCGATGGTAGAAAGTCGTCTCGAGAAACAGTCATGTTGAAATCTGGACCTTTGCCGACATTCGTACGCTGCGGAGGTTTTTCGCGATCTGGTTTGTTGGTGGATGTTCTGGGAGCCTGCCCGTCGTAGATTCCACCCGGTCGAGCCGGGCGGAGAGCCTTTTTACGAACAAATGTTTCTCTTGGGGGCGATCATGGTAGCTTGAAGTTGTGGGCCCCACTGGGCAAGGCCAGTGGAATCCGATCTGGAATGCTGGCCCGGCTGATTCGCGAACTTCACCCGTTTCATGCGAGGATTTCCGTGACGACGCGGCCGGCGATGTCTGTCAGGCGGTAATCGCGTCCTGCGTGGCGGTAGGTCAGTTTTTCGTGGTCAATCCCCAGCAGGTGCAACATGGTGGCGTGCAGGTCGTGCGTATGAACAGCCCCTTCAGCCGGCAGAATCCCATATTCGTCGGATTTCCCGTAAACCAGTCCACCTTTGACGCCCCCGCCTGCCATCCAGGACGAGAAGACCAGGTTGTGGTGTTCGCGTCCTGCATGATTCGCCTGCTGATTAAACGGGGTTCGACCAAACTCCGTCGTCCAGACCACCAGCGTACTGTCGAGCATTCCTCGACGCTTCAAGTCTGTTAACAGAGCTGCAATCGGTCGATCTGCAGCCTTGGCCAGACGTTCGTGGTCGCCCATGTTGCCGTGCGAATCCCAGTTCTGACCGCTGTCTGATCCGACATCGATCAATTCCAGAAATCGAACCCCTCGCTCGGCCAGACGTCGAGCGACCAGGCATTGCCAGCCGAATCCCGATGTCGCACCTCGATCCAGTCCATACAGCTTCAGTGTCTCTTCCGTTTCACCCGAAAGATCGAACGCCGCCGGGGCTTCACGCTGCATTCCGAACGCCGTTTCAAATGATCGGACGCGAGCGTTCAACGCCTGATCGGCGGCTCGTTTTTCCAAATGCTGCCGGTTGAACTTTCCCAGCAGGTCGAGTTCCATCTGCTGCAGTTCCAGACTGGCAACGCGTGGCTGCAGGTTTGGCAAAGGATCCTTCCCTGGAATGACGTGCGTTCCCTGATGACAACCGGGCAGGAAATCGCTTCCCCAGGTCTGAGCACCCGCATAGGGGGCTGCAGGTGCCAGCACCATGAACGACGGCAGATTGCGATTCACGGTACCTAAGCCATAACTCACCCAGGCCCCGTGACTGGGTCTCGCGAATTGTGCGGAGCCTGTATGAGCCGCCAGTGTTGCCTTGTCGTGGCCGTCGCTGTCGCAGTGCATCGCATTCAGAATGCAGACGTCGTCAACGACCGAACCGAAATTCGGAAACAAGTCACTGATCCACGCACCACTCTGTCCGTATTGCTTGAACTCCCAGCGAGGTCGAATCAGGAATCGTTCGAACTTGCCCGGCTTGTTCAGCCAGCGTGATGCCGTGATCGACTTCCCGTGATCGGCGATCAGTTTTGGCTTGCGATCAAACGTGTCGACATGCGAGACACCCCCGGTGGAATAGAGGAAGATGACTCGTTCCGCCTTGGCAGGAAAGTGCCCGGCCCGGGAAGCCAGCGGATCAATTGCTTCGGCCTTCGCTTCGTCGTTCAGTAACCCGGCCAGTGCGATCGCGCCGAATCCCCCGGATGCGGTCTTCAAGAATTCGCGGCGATTGAGAGTCATCGTTACTTCCTTCGCGATCATGGCCAGATCCAGCACGAGTGGCTGGACTCTGCCTATTAAAGATTTTCAATCGACGTACAGGAACGAATTGCTGGTCATCAGAACTCGCGCCAACGCCGACCAGGCCGCGACATCGGGTTCCGTCACGGCTGGGATTCGTCCGTTCAGTTTCTGCCGATAGTCATTCAAGAACACTTTTGCTGAAGCGATTTCATCGGGGCTGGCAACCCGTCCGCAGGCCGCTTCCAGCGCATAACGGACTCGCCCTTCGTCATCCGCCGTCGCCGTCAGAATCCTACGCGCGAACGCTTCGGACTGTTCGTGAACGAATGGGGCATTCATCAGGAACAGGGATTGAGTTGGCGTCGTCGTTGGCAGTCGCTCAGCCACACTCTGATTGGGATCGGCAGCATCGAACAGGGCCAGGAACGGATGACGACGATTGCGTTGAACCATCAGGTAGACACTGCGATGGTTCGAATCATAGACCGCATGAAACGGACGATGAATGGTGAAGCCCCAGGTTGCTGTCGGAGGGAAAGGATGAGGTGGTGCCGCTGATCGATCGAGCTTGCCACTGACCGCCAGCATCGCATCGCGGATCGATTCCGCATCCAGAGCTCGACGCGAATATCGCCACAGCCAGCGATTCTCGGGATCGATCTGCAGATTGGCTGAATCGTCGTCGCTGGCGAGTTGATAGGCCTGAGTCCGCATGATCAGCCGATGCAGCGATTTCACTTTCCAGCCGGAAGCAACGAACTGGCTGGTCAACCAGTCGAGCAACTCAGGGTGACTCGGCCGATCACCGCGGACTCCGAAGTCACTCGATGTCGGTACCAGCCCGCGTCCAAAATGCCATTGCCAGACTCGATTCACAAATACGCGCGCTGTCAGTGGATTGTCAGGGCGAGTCAGCCAGTTCGCCAGTTCCAGTCGACCGCTGCCTGTTGTCCCGGGGGGTAATGGATCACCTCCCAGAATCTGCAGGAATCGACGAGGGACCTCGTCGCCCAGTTTGTCCGGTTCTCCCCGCTTTTGAACTTTAGCGTTCTGCGGCGTCCCTTCGCTCACCCCGTAAACCACTTCATAAGGAACGCTGGCCGCGACGGTCGCTCGCTGCTGATTCAATGCGGCGAGTTCCCCATCGACGGCTTTCAGTCGTTCGGCCGCGTCGGCGGGTGGCGCGAATGGAGCGACAGGACCTGTGCCGGGGGCCGCAAACGGAGTTTCCAGCAGGCCGACATTATCGAGATCACGGACGGGGGCCGGGGCATCAACATGTCCAAACCCGTCGCAGATGAAGGTGTCAAGAATCCCGTCCCAACTGGACGCCACGGCGATGTCCTGGAACGCCGTCAGATCCTTGGTCGTTCCGACGACTCCTGAATAGGTCCGCTTGTCGGGATCGATTGTGATCCGTAGCGTCTGCCATTCGCCGAGTGCTGGTTTTCGAATGACATCCCACTTCGCTCCGTTCTTGATGGCAAATTCGGTCGCTGTGATACTGAATTCCACTGCCAGCGATGCAATGACTCCGCGTCCCAGATAGAACCGGTAAGCACCCGTCTTATCTGTGGGGCTGACCGTTCGAAAATCAACAGTGAAATGCATCTGCTTGCCTTTGGTGGCTCGCAGACCATTTTCAAACACATAGCGGACACCATCGGTCTTCAGGCCGGTCCCCAGTCGGACACCGCGTGTTCCTGTCGGATGAATGTGGGTGAACGGGCTTTGTGCATCCGCAATCACCGAGTTGGGACCTGCGGACAGCCAGGGCGCGGCAGGTGGCTTGTCAAACGGCTGACCTTCGAGAGCCAGATCGACGCCTCCGGCAAACGACTTTCCATCCAGCGTCGCTCGTTCGCTCTTCAGTCTGCTGATCGCACTATCAATCTGAGCCAGTTCTGCCGCCTTGGCCTGCTCACGTCGAGTCGCTTCCTCGGGAAGAACGAGCGGCGGGAAGTTGGCCGGTTGCTTGTGTTCTTCACCACCCGGAAAAGCCCATTTGGTACTCTGCATGATCCCATACAGGGCATAGTAGTCCTCGGTCGTCACCGGGTCATATTTGTGATCGTGACAGCGGGCACAGCCGAGTGACAGGCCAAGGACGGAGCGGCCGACGGAATCGATGACGTCGGCGAAATCCAGGTGCTGGTAGTCGGGCGACGGGCTGTAACCGTACCGTTTTCCGATGGCAAGGAACCCGGTCGCGGTGACTCGATCGGCATACAGTTCGGGTGGACCTGACCGGGCGATCACATCACCGGCGATTTGTTCACGCAGGAATTCATCGAAAGGCTGATCCTTATTGAAGGCACGAATCACCCAGTCGCGGTATTTGCCTGCTTCGCGAACGGGGTAGTCGGCACCATCTCCGGCGGTATCGGCATAGCGAGCGACATCGAGCCAGTTCCTGCCCCAGCGTTCTCCGTAGGCAGGTGATTCGAGCAGCCGATCGACCAGCCGGGAAAACGCTTCAGGCGATTCATCAGCCAGGAACGAGTGAATCTCATCCGGTGTGGGAGGGAGTCCCGTCAGATCAAACGTCGCTCGCCGGATCAGTGTCCTTTTGTCAGCCGGCCCAAGCGGAGTCACCCTGGCGGTCATTCTTCCCGCCTGCAAAAACGCATCGATCGGCTGATCAGCGCCAGCAGGTGGAGTTACAGTCCTGACCGGTTGAAAGGACCACCATTTCCTGGCCTCGTCCGCATTCATCCCGCCGATGCGGGCCACAGCCGTGCGAGGATCATGAGCCCCGCGGCGGACCCATTCGACCAGGTCTGCAATCTGGGCATCGGTCAGCTTTCCCCCTTTATCTTTCGGCGGCATCTGAGGACCATCGTCCAGGTATTTGACTGCCTTGATCAGCAGACTGTCC
>CAXBSB010000104.1:0-26153 GCA_963977965.1 uncultured Schlesneria sp. | reverse complement strand
GGGACGGCAAAACGGAAGAATTGGTCGACAAAGGTCTGACCAAGCGAACTTACCTCGACACGCCGAACCATGGCAGCATTCTCTCACAAAATTCTGTCGCTTCGTCTTCGGGCTTCCGGCCTTCAGCAGCCTGATGGACGTTGTCAGTACCTGTCACGACATAAGGGCTCCGGACCCCGGAAGCTCATTCCCACTTCGCTCAGACGCCAAGCTAAATCTTGACTAGCCTGCTGCTAAATTGGCGATTGCTTCCTTCCAGAAAGGTGTCGCCGAAAGGCTTTTGAAGAGCGACACAACGCATTCTGGATTCAGCAAGTCTTGTGGCAGCGAATACAAGACAAGATACGCTTGAGCCGCCGAGCAGTCGTTTCGTATCGCATCGCTCATCCATTGCATGTCTGATGCTCGATAGCTTTCCTGAAAGGTCGCAAAGGCACATGAAGCCAACTCTTTGACGAAACTGGACAACTCCATCGAAAGCTGAGTCTCGCCTAGCAACGGATACAAAACTCGCAGCACGTCGCCAACTTGACCGCCTGATGAAACAACGAACGAAAACAATTCGTTTAGTGTGTGACTCGACCAGCGTGGATCGGGGGTATTCGCACGAAAGTCGATCAATCGTTTTCGGATAGGGTCTTGTAGGTTAGTCATGTAGCAGAATCCTTACGCACTTCATGAACTCGTGGGTTGAGCTCTTCTAGCGTAAGCGAGGGGGGAATTCGGGGCGTACCGAATGGTCGGCCCTTGGCGTCGCCACACCGGATTCACAATAAGACACCATCCCCAAGGTCCAAGAAGTCCGGAATCCTATTTGATCGGAACAAACTGCACTGCGTCGACAATCACATGGCCATCTGCCTCGGCATTGGAAACGATGACCTTTACAGTTTCCTCGCTGCTGAGTTGCAACGTTCCGACCGATTGGAAGCCAGCATGTTTCGGGGCTTCGCGTTGATTGAGCTTCACCTTCACCGACTTTGACGACGACTCGATCGAGACAGAAACGTTTGTCGCTCGATTCGGATTCGCCGTGTAGGCCAGTCGGACGTCGATTTTTCCAGCAGGGACTTTTGCCACAAACGTCGCTGATTTCGTTCCCTTTCCTTCTGCCCCATCGTGAAGGTATTCGGTTCCGATGTAGCCAGAAACGGACGAGCTCTGCGACCAGTCGCCTGTCAGCTTGGCATCGGCATTATCAACCACGATTCCAGGGAGTGACTTTTGATCAACCCCGACGGCCTTTCGAGCACCCGTCCATTGCAGGACCTGATGATCGGCCAACAGACGCTCCTTTAATCGAGCGAAGTCGACATCCTGCACTGCGACCCCGGCATCCAGTGCCATGCAGGCCGCAGTGGCAGAGCTTTGGCCCAGGACCATGAATACGGGTTCCATTCGAATGGATCCGTACGCGATGTGCGACGCAGCGAGACAGACGGGAACGAACAGATTTTCGCATTCCGACTTCTTCGGACGGATCGACCGGTACGAAATGGGATAGGGGGATACTCCGACCTGGATATCCCCTTCGTTTCGAACCTTGCCCTCGCTGGTCACGTAGCGATGCACATTGTGCGAGTCCATGTTGTAGGCCCCCATACCGACGGGGTCGTCGCATTCGATGCGCCCCTGGCAATTGTGCTGAGTCATGACGTATTCACTGTTCAGGCGCCGGGCTTCTCGAACGTACATCTGGTGAGGCCAGTTATCGTGATCCTGAAATTCATCCTTCGCCAATCCCAGACGCTGGAAATGTGACCGGACCGATTCTGGAACTCGCGGATGATTGGCCAGTGTGTACATCAAACCCATCTGGTATTTGACATGCTCTCGAAAGATGCGCTCACGAGTCTGGTAGTCACCGTCCGGGTAATCGTAGTTTCCACCGATGAAGTCGGTTGAGATTGCAAAATTGTTGTTGGTATCCGTCTTTCGATTCGGCATGAAGATCGGATTCCACGGAACGCGATGATCACCCGCTTCAAAGTTTCGCAGCAATAGTTCGTACTGAGCAGGATCGTATCCTTCCGGCTTGGGCCATTCGCGACGGTTTTCCGGAACATCCGTGGTACACATACGGAAGTTGTAGGCCTGCAGATGTCGATCGCCGTCTCCATCTTTGCCCAGTGGTTCCGACTGGATCAACGGCAACAGACCGCTTGTCGGATCGCCCGGCTTCTTGTACGGATCAACATCTTTGATGAATTGATGACTTCGTGCGTGGGCAACTTGCACTCCGTTCAAGGTTTCTTTGTAGACAGAATTGGCTTCTCGACCGACATGGTAGCTGCAGCCTGCTTTTGCCATCACATCACCTTCGTAGGTGGTGTCGATGAAGATCTTGCCACTGATCCACTTGCCACTCTCCATCTTGATCGCTGTGATGCGATTCCCGGTCTTTCGAATTCCATCCTTCAATTCCAGACGCTCACGAAGTATCGGAATCTTGTATTCCGCCAGCCAATCTCGATAAACCCACTCGGCAACATGCGGCTCAAACATCCAGAGCTCTTCTTCAGACGCCCCTTGGCGCTTCCCGGAATAGTTGTCGAGTGTCCCGAATTTCCATGCGGACGGCTGACGGTACCATGTACCGATCTTGCGGTAGAATTCCCGTGACAATCCGCCGATGGCGGCCTTGTTTCCGATATCGGTTGCCCCCAGACCTCCCGAAGTCAGGCCGCCGATGTGGGCGGTTGGTTCGATCAATACGACCGACTTTCCCATGCGGGCCACTTGAATGGCAGCGGTAACACCGCCCGACGTTCCGCCATAGACAACGACATCGTAAACAGGTTCGTCTGCCGCTAACGGCGCTGTGGCGATCGTGAGGACGGCGAGGCATCCTGCGATAAAGTGAACGCAACGTGGCACGGTGTGCTCCTGATTCGCCTGCTGACGCCATTCAAAAACGTCAGGCCTGTTTCAACGTCGTTAAGCTTGCGCGGTTTTACTGCGGTACGGTCAGTATGTTCTCGCCTTCGCGTTGCCAACTAAGGAATGGACTGCGATCTGGAATCGTTCTACTTGACCTGAAGCAAGTTCGCCAGTTTCGGCGACAATTCCGGGTACTTCCCTAAAGATTCCATGACCGTTTCGCGAGTTTGAGAATCCGCCAAACGGGATTCATCCTGCATCAACAAGATCCGATCGGCATACATTTGCCGCAAGCAGGGATCCGTCAACCACGGGATCGGAAGATCAATGGAGACATCGCGGATCCCGACGGAGGAGAGAGGCCACTGCCTGGCCCAGCGCAGCAGGACATTCACCAGAGGGTCGTCGATTGAGGCCGCTCGGGCGAGTCGAACCAGATCAGGAAGAAATCGAAAGGTCAGGTCCACAGAATAGACTGTCTGGGGGACAGGTGAATCTGGGCAAGGCGTCTTCAATGCGATTTCGATCTGTTCATCATCGTAGGCACGATACGCCAGCAGACTGCATGCCCGGTAAACGCTGGTTGCGCCCCACAGCACGGACGATCGACTGAGGGGTGGAGGTTGCCCCGGCAAGTCCGTGCGGTATTCAGCTTCAAATTGCGACAGCAGTTCGAACGCCGAATTCAGTTCCGCGGGATCAGCCGAAATCAGCCGATTTTCGGAATCGTAGATGGGATCAACACGAACCCGTCCGTCGTTCAACAACGATGTCAGAAAATCTGGCAGGCTCATGGCGTCTCAGCTACGACTATTGAAAGACGACGGGAAGTGCCAGTCGCTGTTCGTCCTTGGGAATGTAGTACGGAAGATACAGTTCGCGAATCTGGCGAGTCAGTGATTCGAGCATCGTCTTGCGGATACTGGCATCATTGATGTCTTCCTTGAAACTGCGAGCGGAAGTTGCGTCGAGCGCTTCACGCCATAACGGGGCTTCTTCCCCTTTGGCAGTGAGTTCAACAATCAGGCTTCCCTTGCGCTCTGTCGCCTTTCGACCGGTGTCGTTTCCGCGAAAATCAAACGGCGATTGCCGTTCGTAAATTGGCAATGTGTCACCAGCCTGCTCCGAGAACTTGAGGTGGAAGACAGTTTCCTGCCCATCGGCCACTTTGATTCCATCCCGTTGTAATCGCTGACCGAGGGCTCCTGCGATTTCATTGGCTGTTTGAGCCGCGTCGCCGCCGACCTGACCGGCGAAGTCAATCTTGATGGAGACTGGTTTGGCAGGGCCGAGCAGTGTCTCCTTAGTGTCATTGAGCGTACTGATGGATTCGCGGATCTCTTTCCATGGGATCGCATAGGCTTCGAGTTGAGATGAATTATTCGGGAATGCCCCAACGAGATTGTTGTCGTCATACAGCCAGACTCGCAGGTCTTCGCCAAATTTCTTCCGCACACCTACTACAGCTCGTTTCAAACTCCGATCAATGATATGTCCGCTGACCAGCCAGCCGCTCTTGTTCGGCAGCCATTGCAGACTGTGCTCCCAGAATGCCATGGAAGGGAGTGTCAGTGTCTCATCAAACAGAATCTTCCCTTTGATGTCCCAGGCAATCAGTCGCGGTTGCGGATGCGTGGAAACAGCGGCGATTTCGGTGCCATCGGGTGAGAACTTCAGGGCTTGCAGCCAGGCGTAGACGAAGACGGCTTCCGATGAATCACCACCACCCCCTGCCGCAGGCGGCCTTCCTCGAACAGGCCGAGGGGGCTGTGGAACCGCAGCGGCTGGACTGTTCAGCCGTTCCATCCGGCGTGGTGGACTCATCACAGTTACAGGCTTGCCCGTTGCTGTTTTGAAGAGTGTCAGCTTGTCGTCAACGACTGATAGAAACAGTTCGCCATCAGGCGAAAACGCGGCCTTCCCTTGCTCGATTCGCTTGGCTTTGACATCGATCGGCTTCGCCTGCGTACCGTCTTCCACGTTCCAGACCTGAAAATCAGGAGTCGATCTTCCGCCCAGAACTAACAGTTTGTTTTTTGAAAAGACGATCAAGTCAGCATAGCGTTTCGGCGTTCCTGGAATCTCGCACACCTTCTTCCCCGTCTCCGTTGACCAAACGCAGACAGGCGTATTCTCCTGATTCTTCGATTTCATCGCTGCGGCAAAATACTTGCCGTCATCGGAAAGGAGAGTAATCGCGTTACGTTCGACAGTCCCTTCCAATTCCGCCTGGATTTCTCCACGCCTCAGATTCCAGACCTGTGAGCCGGTCACCACAACGGGACAACCTGCCGGACCAAATGTGGTTTCCCCTTTGGAATCCAGCGGAATGCGGATCTCCAGCGGTGCTGCTGGCTCAGCTTCCTGAGATGGTTTCCCAGGCTTGTCTGACTGAGCCGCGACAGGATGAAAGAAGCCTGCCCCCAGGATCAGCGATCCAGAGAGGAAACACCGCAAGGCAATTTGCAGACGAACGATCGATTGAAGCATGGGGTTGCTCCTGTCGGAATGCTGCCACATCGTCACTTTAACGCAAGATAGAAGCCCGCAAGTTTACAGAACGTGTTACTGTTTGTCGCGGATTTTTCGGGGGTTGCGGTGTATTGCTCGCATTGAACGCCAATCGTCTCTGAAAAAAATAAACGCCCCCGTCGTGTGGCATGAAGTCACGTTTTGTCCATGGCAGCGCTGCAACTGCGTGACAACATTCGTGCGTGAATAAAAAAACGCCACAGCGGTGTAAAATATTTGACGAGCGTGCGTTTGACGCTACCATGCTGCGGTGTGCGTACACTTTCGCTTCACTTGTTTGGATTTCTAGAGGTGTAGGTGCTGCCGTGTCGCGACGTGGGGTAACGATCGTCGAAGTGCTGGTTGTGATTCTATTGATCGCGGTTCTGGTCGCATTACTCCTTCCAGCTGTAGTATCCTCGCGGGTAGCGGCGCGGAGTATGACCTGTAGAAACAACCTTCGTCAAATCGGACTGGCTCTACTCGGTTACGAAACACAGTGGACCGCCATTCCAAACGGGTTGACTCACAAATACGAGTTGCTCCCCTATCTCGGACATTCCGACTTATACGGACTGCGCGGGACTGAGGATCCACCCCCTGCACCTCCTGGAAGCAGTTGGCGCCAATTAGAATCAATTGTCGTTCCCGAATATATATGCCCAGCGGACGGTACGGCCTCGCGAATAGGTGATCCGGGACTTGGTGTTGCAAATTATGCCGGTTGCTTTGGCACGGGGTTCCTCGATGGCGAGTTGAATGGAGTATTCACACTGGTCTCGAAGACAGGATTCATAGGGATTCGTGACTGTACAGACGGGGTGTCCAATACAGTAGCGATGTCAGAAATTCTCCATGCAGATGGAACATCGTCACGTCTCCGAACATTGTGGCGAACGCCAGAACAGTGGCAAACTTCAGCAGAATTGCCTTTGCTCGTCGACTATTGCGAGCGAATGCCACCTGATCCCGTCGCATTTGGTTTTCGAGGCGATGCAAATCGACGAGGTCGGCCGTGGTTCAACGGAGATTTTGGATGCGGCCTCTACAATCACACGCTACCCCCGAATCGACCGAGTTGCCGGAACGGCGGCAATTCAATCACGGGGGTGTACACCGCCACAAGCTTGCATGCTGGAGGCGTGCATGTCTTGTTTCTGGACGGCCATGTGCAATTCATTGCACAGGACGTTGATCAAATGGTCTGGCGAGACTTTGCGTCACGGTCATCGAGCCGTTGAGAGACGTATGGTGCTGCTGGCAGTTTCAATCCCATTACGCGAAAGGAACTACAGATGAGTGACTGCAAGTTGATTCGGATCGGTACTGCATCCCTGCTTTGCTTTTGAAGGTACTGCAGACGTATTCGGAGAAAGTTAGATGGAGTGGAATATCTGGAATTGTATTCTCTATCCGCCACAAAATGGTTGGCAACTTTCGCCCGTCAATGGGATGGCTCCACGTACCCCGGATCACTGGACCAACCTCTGCGCTGTAGGTGCTGGAGCCCAGTATGTCGCAACAGGACCTCATCGTGTCGTCCCGTGAGTTCCGATCGGATACCAGCCCGGCAATCCGGCGTTGGCTTGAGAACATCGCTGTATTTGCGGCCGTTCTGACGGGCTTGGCCGGATGTGGAACCCGGGAGCCGCTTGTAGTGCCTGCAAGCGGGTTCCACACGGAAAAGGTAAATTACCGGCTTAAAGCATCTGCAGATGCGATGGTGGTGAAGGTGCCAGCATACGACTGGCAGTCACCAGTTGAGGCCCCGATCACCACTGATAAAATCACTGTGCCTGGAGGCAAGATTGTTCTCGTTCGGGGCGAGGTGACGCAGGAGCACGGGAAGCGTATAGGCGGCGTTGCTCGAGTGGTCATCGCTGAATGGCGGGGAGAATCCTCTGCTCCCGCGTCCGCCGAACAGCGATTGGCCCTCGCCAAATCGGGTACGGCAGAGTATGCGGTACCAATTCGAGTACCGCACCGACGTGGACAGTATTCGATCGAAATCAGCTTCTTCGGCGATCCAAAATCACCGGAATTCAAGGTGATCGCCACGGGAATTCTGATCGTTGAATAAAGTTCGCGTGAAGCAACCAAATAACCCGCAGCTCATTCAGCCGGCACTACTGCTAGCGAACAGAGTCCAACCGTCGTTCGAGGTCCGACAGGTCAACCAGAGGTGCGGATGTGTGTCGTACCATGGATTCCAGAGATGCCGGATCCTTGAACGCTGAACCTGTGACGAGACAGACGACGTGTGCATCAGGATCAATCGCACCGCTCATGGCCGCCTGAAGGGCACCTGCCACGGCCGTCGAACCGGCCGGTTCGGCAAAGATTCCTTCTTCTTTCGCAAGTCGAGATTGGGTCTTCCAGATGAAATCGTCTTCCACCAGATGACCAGTCCCTCCATTCTTTCGGCACGCTTTGATGACTTCATTTCCATCAATGACCGATGGTACCTGAAGGCCGCTGATTTTGGACGTGCACTGGATCGCCTGAGCCATATCCAGGCCGGTGCGAAGAGGACCAGAAATCGTGTTGTTTCCGACTGGTTGAACACATTCGACGCGAGGAAGCTGCAGCACGGAACCTGATTCGTAGAGTTGCTCATAAGCACGAGCCACGGCCAGGACCAGGCCGCCCCCCCCTGCCATGCAGAAAATGTGATCCCACGGTTCCGGCCCCTGTTCTGCCAGTTCGAGCCCGACTGATTTCACGCCGCTCATTCCAACAGGGCAATACGCAAAGGCACTGATCTGCATTTGAGCCGTCGGGCGCGATGCCAGAATTCGCAGGCATTCAATCACGCGATCCGAGATCTTCGCATCGATCCCAAATCCACGAATGCGATAGAGCTTCGCTCCGTACGCCAGCATCTGGCGCAGTTTTCCTTCAGGAGCCCCTTCAACGATAGCAATTTCACAACTGATTCCGGCCACGGCACAATAAGCTGCCAGTGATGCGCCGGTGTTTCCGCTGGAGGTTGCAATACACTCCGTCTTGCCATTGGCAACCATGTCAGAAATGGCCGCACAGGCGAAGCGGTCTTTGTACGAGCCCGTGGGGTTAGTGATTTCCAGCTTGAAGTAAAGGTTTTTCAGTCCGACACTCTGCCCCAGGCGACGTGAACGGACGATGGGTGAGTTCCCTTCTCCCAGGGTGATTCGCGCAGCATCCGGAATTGGATCGTACCAATCACCGAATCTCCATAATCCAGAATGCATGGATCAACACCTATATTTCGACAACTTTGATCATCAAGAGAGAAAGGGCGTGAATTCAAAACGGAGTGATGCGATTTCGCATCTTCGGAACACGATGTTGCCAGAACAACCGATCTTCGGTCAAGAAACCCATGCGAAGCGCGCAGCGAAGACAATATTTTTCGTGCTGACGTGTGACGTAAATCTCTCCGTTCAATAACAGGTGAAACCAGTCCTGTCCGGGATGTTTCGAATAGCAGTACATTCGTTCGGAGTCCCGTTTGATGTGGACGTCCCAATCTTCATTGTCTGGAACATAAAGCCGGGTATCAGGAATCGGGTCGCTCGTGGAATCGTTCTCGGTTTCGTTCGCTGTGGGATCCGAATTGTCAGTGTTATCGACTATGTCATCGGTTGCGTTGGGAAGGGACTCGGCGACGGTTTCAGACGGGATCATCTGCTGTGGATCAGTCCCCGCAGACTTCACTGGATCAGAATCATCCATCGCTCGGCCCTCCCTTTGGAAATGATCCGTGCGCCGTTATTCCGGAAGTGGCTTATCTTTGGTTTCGGGGGCTGCCCAGATCACCAGCATCCCGACCACGTAAACCAGACTCATGATCGAACAGGCCATCGGCAAGCCACCGACCTCTTTAAACAGTCCGATTAGATTTCCCGTTTGCAATGCCGCCACAGCCGCCAGAATTCGACCAAAGTTAAATGCAAATCCTTGTGCTGTAGCGCGAACATTTGTTTTGAAGAGTTCCGGCAAATAGAGCGGTAGCCAGCCGTAGAATGAAGCGGTCAGGCCACCTGCCACGAACACTGTCGCCAGGAATAATGGTCCGAAAGACGAATTCGTCTGAAAGAAAATGACCGACGAAATGAACGAACCCAGGCAGAGCAAAGTGAATGTCGCGCGGCGACTGATCACATTTCCGAGGAGTGCCCCGCCAATTGTGCCAATGATCGCTCCAATTCCCGAAAACATTTGAGCTTGAGCACGTGCCGAGATACGAGCGGCGTCGACCTGTTCTGGCGTCAGTTCCTTCTTCATTGCAGCTTCCTTCGCCAGATCATTGGCCCACGACGGCGCTCGCTGAATCGATGCCCATGTCCCGATCAACGCGACACCGCTCAGGCAGGCTCCGATGAGCAATCGTCCGACGGTCGAACGGACTTCATCCGTGCTTCCTGAGGCGCTGCGAGTTCGCTTCAAGAACTGAATCACGGGAAACATGTAGCCCACCAGAGCGATCACCAGGCCGATCAGCGAACCAACGGTACGCGTGACCAGAGAAACTTCGGCGTAGCTGCGCGACCAGAGATAAACAATCAACAGCGCACCGGCCCCACCCGCAACGACCCCAAGCAGGTCGCGAGTCGCCCAGTTGGACGTCGATCCCTGCTCTTTCGCATGCAACCATTTTTCAGATTCGGGGACCGCCAGTCGTATGAAAAACGTCAGGATCGCCGGTGCTGCTCCCAGCAACATCAGCAGACGCCAGCCCTGATGGGCAACCAGGGAACTGACCCAGGTCTGTGGAAGTCCTGTTGCCAGCAGCCAGCCTTCTGCAGATTTGATGAAATTTGCCAGTCCTAATGCGAACAACGCCACCAGCAGAAAGCCGACGTTGGCGGCTGCACCAATCAGTCCCGACAGCAACGCACGTGAGCGATTCGGCCAGATTTCCATCACGAGCGCGACACCGAGCGACCACTCGCCGCCCATCCCCAGTGCTGCAACGAATCGATAGATGAAGAACTCTTCGGCCGTTCGGGAAAATGCACACAAGCCGGAAAAGACTGAGTACGCGAACACGCTCAGAGTCATGGCGCGTACTCGTCCGATGCGATCTCCCAGCCAGCCGAAGACGACACCACCGGTTGACATTCCGACGAGGAATCCTGCTGTCCAGACACCTTCCCACAGGTCAACAAAGCTGTTTCCATGCTCTTTGACAGCGCCGGCAAGCAGATCGTTTAGCGCAGGGCGGGCAACGAGCGGAAGCAGACCCAGCTCGAACCCGTCAAACATCCATCCCAGCAGGGCTGCAATCAAAGCCATCCATTGACCAAAGCTGGTTCCACGAGAAGGTTCAAGTTCGGACGGAACGGATTGACTCACGGCGCGCTCGCTGTCTGGGAAGAATTAAAAACGGAAAATCGCCGAGTGATTGTGAACCCGCCGCGACGGAAACGCAAACACAACCGCAGTGATTATCGTCTCTTGCGCGTTCCTCGTTTTGACAGAACGTGATTCCCGATCAACACGTCCGGTCAACGGTGCTTGATGTCAAGCATCGCCCGTTGCACAAGATTGCTCGTGGAGACGTCTTGCAAGTGCCACAATTGCATCTCGCCCGCGTTCTCCATTTTCCAATTGTTCAATCAGTCTGTGTGGGATCCCGCCGACACCCAGATGGGCACCGCTGAGTGCTCCTGTCATTGCTCCCAAGGTATCGGTGTCGCCTCCGAGTCCAATCGCGCGCCCGACGGCTTCTACGTAGCTGTCGGGCGAAAGTGCGAAGCACGCGATCGAAGTGACCACAGACCGTTGAGCTTCGATTCCATTACCCAAGATGCTGACCGAATCGTCAGCTGACAGATTGGCGGCCGTCGAAAGCAGCCAGCGAAATTCGTCCGTGACCGCTCGTCGCAATAACTCAGCGTACATCGCTTCAGGATCGAAGACAGGGTGCAAAACTTGCCACGCGACTGCGACCGCCAACAACTGAGCTCCCTCGATTCCCAGAGGATGCACGTGAGTCGGAAGGGCGGATAACCGGGCTTCTTCCCAGACTCGATCCAGATCGGAGTGGAACAACAAGCCGACCGGAGCGACTCGCATCGCCGCGCCATTGCCGTATGAACCACCTGGAAACATGGTTTCGGTCAGATGCTTCCAGTTTCCCCCCTCGGACATCACCTGCAGCACACGAATTGCGCCTGGGCCGTAACCCCGACCGGGATTCAAATTGGCGACAAATCGCTCGACCAGATGTTCCTCGACGATCCGACCATCGTTACACAAGGCTTCGGCGACGCCGATCATCATCTCGGTATCGTCGGTGTAATGCAGTTGACGATCTTCAGGCGCCTGCATCAGCGACTGACTGTCCCCAAAAAACTGATAGATCATGTCAGCCCCCATTCCCTCAATGGGGCTCCCGATCGCATCTCCGATGGCCTTGCCGAGAAAGGCTCCGAGAAATCGATCGGCGATTCCGATGGGCTGCATTGTGCTGATCCTGGCTGATGTACGGAGTCACTCGTCCGTTCATTATTGTGAGCTGATGATCGCGACTTCGGAATGATCACTATTGAAGAATCCCCTTCAGGCGGTAACAATCAACGTTTGCCGATTTGTATGGTGGCTCGTCGTAGATCTGCCATGCGCCCTCGTGCTTATCCGATTGAGCCCCTGATGGTCCCACCTTTGCCGCGATTCTCACAAACATCGATCGTCGTCACTTTCTCGCTTTTGCAACTCATCACGCAGTCGAGTGTTGCGGCCGATCCTTTTCGCGAGTCGATCGTTCCGTTCATTCAGACCAATTGCGTAGAATGCCATGACGCCAAGCTGGCTGAAGCAGAGTTGAATCTTGCTCGCTACGAAACGGCTGAGGCCGCTGCGGAAGATTTTCGGCAGTGGGAGCATGTCATCACGTTCGTGCAGCGTGAAGAAATGCCGCCCAAGTCCGCAAAGCATCAACCTGATGCCAAGGCTCGAGCAGACTTTCTGAAGACATTGCGCACGGTACTGGATACGGAAGCCCGTAAGCTGGCCGGAGACCCTGGCGTGGTGTTACCTCGCAGGCTCACGAATTCGGAGTATGACCATACGATCCGTGACTTGACCGGCGTTGACATCCGGCCGACGCTGTCGTTTCCCGTTGATCCCGCGGCGGGCGAAGGATTCAGTAATACGGGTGAAGCCCTCTCGATGTCGCCCGGTCTGTTCGCAAAGTTGTATAGCGCGGCACAGCACGTTGCTGATCACGCCATTCTGACAACAACCGGTATCGAATTCGCTCCGTATTCGGTTGCGACTTTTGCTGATCGAACGAAGTTCTATGAACAGGCGATCCTGCAGTTCTACGAACAGCATAAGGTCAATTACGAAGTTTACCTGACGGCCTGCTGGCAGTTTCGATATCGCCCGGCCAACCAGTCGGCCATGACACTGGATCAATGGGCTCAGCAGCGGCAATTGAGTGCAAAGTATCTGAAGTCGCTCTACGAACTCCTGCAGGGAAACGGAGATGACGGTTTCTATGTGGGATCGGTACGCCGTCAATGGCAGTCGATCGAAGGACCGGCCGATGCGGCCTCCCCGGTTCTATCGCAAAACGGGCGAAGTACCATTCAACGACTGGCGGATCAGATTCAAAAGATCAGTCTGGAAATCTGTCCTAAAGAAACAGAAGCGATCGTCTCCAATGCTGGAAACGGTCCGATTCAGCACCTGGATCGCCGCTCCAAAACGGCTGCTGAACGAGATTCTTTCAATCAGAAAGCCATCCAGCCTTCTCGAAATCTGACTCTTGAGCTCAGGAATCTTGAAAAACGAGACAAGGTCACACTTGTGATGAACGTCAAACCGGGAACTGCCAATGCAGGCGAAGGATTTGTCAATCTGAAGGGGATGGGGATTGCAGCTCAAACCACCGCTAATCCCTCGGCTCGAAAGAGTCTTTCACTGCAAGCATTGCTCAAGGAATTTGCGCCCGATCAACTGGAACAACTGAAGTTTGGCGTCCATCCCAAAGGGGACGTGATCGCAGAAGATGTTTGCGTGATCGCTGCACCCCGTTCCATCACCATTGAAATCCCTGCCAAAGCGTTTGCCGGGCTGCGAGACGTTCGATTTTCCCTGGATGCGGAACTCGATCGAACTCACACAAAATCCGGTACGGCAACGGTATCACTGTTTGAACAGAACGCCGATTCGAAGGCCGCCACGACATCTGAAACCGATCATTTGCTGGTTGATCCTGAACACCCCGTGGCAAAAGTGGTTGAGGCCTCTGGTATTGCCTTCTGCCGACAGTTTCCGAACCGGTTCTACTTCGTCGATGGGGATCGAGGCCTGTCGGCAGGATTCCACCTGATCGAAGGCTTTTTCCGCGATGACCAGCCACTCTGTAAACTGGTCCTCACCGACGACGAGAATCGGGAACTCGATCGACTCTGGAGGGAACTCGAATTCACGACGGGCATCACTGAAAAGATGTTGCGAGGATTCGTCTTTTTCGAGCGATCCGAACGAAATTTCCTGAAGCACGCCGATTTCGACTCCTTCAAAGAGGAAGATCCGAAGCTGGTTGAATCAGAAACCCTGCACCGATTCGAGCGAGTTTATCTCGATCGCTCAGGAGTCAAAGCCCCCATCGAACAGTTAGCGACAAATCCCATCCATTTGTTCTTCGAACAGATCCGCACGTCTCTGGCGTCGCATCGCACCCAATTGAAACAGGCCGAACCGCTGTACCTGAAGAACCTGGAGGCATTTGCACACGCTGCATATCGACGCCCATTAACGCCAAAGGAACTCGAAGATCTGCGATCGTTTTATCATGAAGTTGCAAACCAGGAAGAACATGGTCTCGAACAGGCTGTTCGTGCATCGATTACCCGGGTCTTGATGTCTCCATATTTTGGCTGTCGAATCGATCCCGCCCCGGCCGGTGACACGGTGAAGCCATTGAGTGATCTGGCGCTGGCGTCTCGATTGAGCTACTTCCTCTGGTCATCGCAACCGGATGCCGAACTGCTGGGTCTGGCTGAAGCAGGAAAACTGAGCGACGAAGCCGTGCTGATTGCACAGACGCGTCGAATGCTCAAGGACGAACGAGTGGCCGGGTTTGCAGCCGAGTTTTTCGGACAATGGCTTGGCTATCGCGATTTTGCTCAACAGGAATCCGTCGACCGTAATATCTTCAAGGACTTCGATGATCCACTGAAGCTGGCAATGATTGAAGAGCCGACCCGACTGGCGTCGCATTTGATTCGCAACGATCTGCCGATCACTCAGTTGATCGATTCCGACCAGTCATTCGTGGATCAGCGTCTGGCTCGCCACTACGGGATTCCGTTCAACGGGAAACCAGGGGAATGGATGCCCGTCTCAGGACTTCAAGATCAAGGTCGTGGCGGCATCTTGGGGATGGCGGTCTTTCTGACAAAGAATTCACAACCACAGCGTACCAGCCCTGTGAAGCGAGGCTTCTGGGTGGTGCATAAAGTTCTTGGAGAACATATTCCGGCTCCTCCCGCCGATGTGGTGGCACTTCCAGCCAAGGAAACGGATACCAATGGCAAGACGATCCGGGAATTGCTGGCTCTGCATGTCGAGGCCGAAAAGTGTGCCCGGTGCCACGTTCGGTTCGATGCCGTCGGACTGTCGATGGAAGGCTTTGACCCGATTGGACGTCGGCGGACTAAAGATCTGGCGAATCGGCCTATCGATAATCTCGTGAAGCTGCCGGACGGGACACAGGCTCACGGCATCCCGGAATTCGCCCGTCACCTGATGAAAGAGCGACGGGACGATTTTCTCCGCACAATTTGCCGAAAGCTGCTGGGATATTCTCTTGGCCGATCCCTGCAGTTGTCCGATGATGTTCTATTGGAAGAGATGCGAGGCGCTCTCGACAAAAACGGGGATCGTTTCGTACCCTTGATTGAAACCATTGTCCGAAGTCCGCAGTTCCGCAATCAGCGGTGCCGCGATTTTTCGTCTGTCCGTTTTCGAACCCAGAATCAGAGAGCCGAACGATAATGAACGTAAGAATCTCTCGACGAGCCGTCCTGAAGGGCCTTGGTGTTTCCGTCGCGATGCCGTGGCTGGAATCCGTACGTGCCTGGGGAAACGAAGCGGTCAATCCGGTTTCCGCTCCAAAGCGATTTGCCTGCTTTTTCCAGGGCGACGGGATCTCGCCTCCTGACTGGTGGGCGAAGGGACAGGGCGATGCGATGGAGTTGGGTCCCAGCCTGGAGTCTCTCTCTGCTTATAAGTCAAAACTGAACGTCATCAACGGATTGTTCAATCGAAATGCCGGGGGTGGCCATGCGCGATGCACGGGCAACATCCTGTCCGGGGTCGCCCTGCAGCGAGGTCGAATCATCCGAGGTGCAGCCAGCATGGATCAGTTGCTGGCTCGCAAGTTTGAACAGGAATCTGCCGTTCCCAGCCTTGTTCTTGGTTGTGAGCATCCCGTCAGCGGATTCCATGAGAGTCAGTATTCGATGGTTTATGCCTCGCACATCTCGTGGCAGAATCCCGATTCGCCCGTTCCGATTGAACTGTATCCGTCACTCGCTTTCGACGGACTGTTTGGCAAGAAGAGTGGCAAGCTGCAGGGGAGCATCCTCGATCACGTGTTAGAGCAGGCCAACGACCTGCGCCGCTCAGTCAGTGGTTCTGACCAGGTGAAGATCGACGAGTATCTGGCTTCGGTTCGAGAAACCGAGCAACGCGTCAAAAAGCTGCGAACGGAACCTGCCGATGCGGCACAGACTCAACAGCGAGCGGCTTTGAGGCCTGCTGACGGACTTCCTTCAAACCTAAGTGAATATGCCAAGGCGATGTGCGATGTGATTGCGCTGGCGTTTCAGACGGATCGAACGCGCGTGGCAACCTTGCTGCTGTCTCGCGATCTTTCGGGGCAGACGTATCCATTCCTGGATATCAAGGACGATCACCACAGCTATTCTCATTCGAACACCGGGCCGGAATACAAAAAGATCGTCAAGTTCCACGTCGAGCAGTACGCCTATCTGGTCGGACGCCTGGCATCAATGCAGGAAGGGGATCGCACTGTTCTGGACAATTCCTGCCTGCTGTTCATCTCGGAACACTGGGACGCCCACAATTCGAATCAGGTTCCGGCGATCCTGGCAGGTGGCCTGGGCGGCACCCTGCAAACAGGCAGAACCATGGATTACATGCCCGCGGGGAACGATCGCCGAAAACTCTGCAGCTTGTACCTGGCACTGCTGGACCGCATGGGAATCGAATTGCGGGAGTTCGGCGACGCGACGGAACGGCTGGCAGGGATTTAATCTCTGAGCGGGTTTGTCGAATTCACGGAAAGGAACGCGTCCGCCACGAGTCGACTGTCGATTCGTTCCGACTTCGACCAGCCTACAATCTTCCGGGAATAGAGATCCTCAACCGCTGTCTTCGGTGCCAGCGGAATGCGTTCCGGTGTTCTGGCGCTCGCTGTAAACAATGGCTCAAACTCGTCGCCTGGAAAAAAGGCGATCAACTCGGCTGGCAGTTGTATGACGAACGAGGTCAAGCCTCTGGCCTCCCCGGCAACGCTGCCAGCCCCGGCAATGGTGTTGCAGCCGTCGTCGTCGTCAAGAATGGAGATGTTGTTCTGTTTCGATCGCCTCTGGTTCGTGCGGCAATCGAGACCAGAGCGTTGCCTAATCAATGACTGGCTCAACAGGAATACGAATCAATCCGACTAGAATCACCCCCCAAAAAGCAATCAGAGCAACGGCACCAATCAGATGCGAGACCGTTACGATGCTTTCCTGCCACGCTTCGGCACCGGTTGCTGCTGCCTGTTCAGCAGCAATGGGAAGCATTTTCCGAGCACCCCACCACGCATTTGCCATTTCGCTCAGCATCACCGGCCACGTCAGCCACGGGGCCGCGGTGAGAATTATTGCTGCTACTCTTCCCACCGTCTGGTGAAGATGAAGAATCACCAGACCGGCGACGAGAAACATGATCCCGTGTGCAGTGAGTTGAATGTGCGCTCCAAGGGCCAGACGAGGGAATGGTGTTGAGGAGATCGCCATTCCCCAAATCAAACCGATCAGCATGTAGACTGCACCTTGTCGAAGATTTGATCGACCGATTAGGGAAACATCACTCATTTTTTCTGTCTGTTCCTCGCAGGCAAGAGGCTATCCGTTCGTCTGAATGATCATTCAAACCGCTCGGAATGATAAAACGTGATGAGAACGAGCAAGCCTACTGACGACCGCCCGATACTTCAACGACGACGATGGCGGTCGAGGAACGTGTGGCACGGTTGATTGAAGCCGCGATAATCTGGATTTCGTTAGAAGAGTCGAAGTTGCCCCGAGCGGGGTATGGCCGGTCGGAATTGCGTGAAATCGTGCGGAGGCAGGGTGCGATCCATCCCGAGTTTCTTGATGAAGATCTGGAACAAGCTTCGAACTTGCTCTGCAATCTGCCCCGTGCCGACCATTCTTTTTCCCCAATCGGAACTGCTCAAATTCCCGTCACGCGTCTCTCGAATCAGTCCGTCGATTTTTTGGGCCTTGAGTGGTTGAGTGCGATTGAGCCACTCCAGGAATACAGGTTCGACGGTCAGTGGCAGACGCAGCAGGATATACGATGCGGCCTGCGCTCCCGCTGCTTTGGCGGCCTCCAGGATCGATGGGATTTCAGAGTCGTTCAGGCCAGCAATAATCGGTGCGACCATCACTTGAGTGGGAACGCCCGCTTCTGAAAGCATCTGAATCGCTCGCAGTCGTGCCGAGGGGATACTGGTTCGTGGCTCCATGACTCTCGCGAGGTCAGTGTCGAGTGTTGTCACAGAAACGTTGACATGAACCAGGCGCAGCGATGCCATCTGACGCAAAAGATCCAGATCTCGGACTACGAGTGCATTCTTGGTGACAATCCCAACGGGCAATCGAGTTTCCAGCGCCACTTCCAGACACTGGCGAGTCAGAGCGAACTGCCGCTCGGCAGGTTGATAACAATCGGTGACCCCGGAAAAGACGACTTCTTCCGGTTGCCATGAATCTTTGGACAGGAAGTCTCGAAAGAGATTCGCGGCATCGTGCTTGACGAAGATCTTCGTTTCAAAATCCAGGCCTGCATTCAGCCCGAGATATTCGTGAGTGTTCCTGGCATAGCAATACGAGCAGCCATGAATGCAGCCCCGGTAGGGATTGATGCTGTACCGAAATGGTATGTCAGGCGAGTTGTTTTCTGAGATTATTGATTTCGAGTCATCAGCAAGGTACTCGATCGCCCGCTCGTTCAGCCCGCTCAGGTACTCCTGGTCCCATTCCAGATGCTCAAGATCTCGCTCCCGCTCGACCTTGTCGAATCTGTTGGGCGGGTCGATCATGGAACCATGACGCATGGCTCTGACTTCCTCGGTGATGGGCCATTTAAACGAACGAGTGGTCGGGAATCCCCTGTCGAATCTCCAGCATCGCAATCGCAACAGCAGAAAGCATCGAGTCGATTTGTAGCCGCGGGGTTAATCCTTCCGCAATTTCTCCGCAAACAAAGTCACGAGCAGAAACGTCGCGATCGGGCCTGTGACCAGTGAAATCAAGAACCAGACCAGCCCGCTGCGATTTTTTGATTGAGCGAGCCCGGCGTTGATCATCGCCAGTGTGCCCAGTCCTACGACGAACGTATGACGATTGTCCATCAAGGCCTCCTTTGATCACGCATGTCACCCGCCGATGGAGTACATCGGGCGGTCAGGTTGAATGAACCGAGCCGTATTGATTTCGTGGCCTTCCTTCTTCGCCATGACACTCGCTCGAATCGCCTCGACGATCAGAGCGTCGCTTCCACCCTCCCTGAGCAACGGACGAAGATCGGTTTCATCGAGGCTGAACAGGCAGTTACGCAGCTTTCCGTCGGCTGTAATTCGAATCCGGTTACAACTCATGCAGAATGGCTGACTGATCGACGCAATAAATCCAATCCGGCCAATTCCGTCTTCGAACACGAAATCGGTCGCAGGGGCATTCTTGTCGGGTTGCCCCAACGGAATCAGCGGCATGATTGCTGATGACAACTGCTCAATGATCTCGTGCGCAAACAACACCTTGCCGCGTTCCCACGAATTGTCGGCATCCAGCGGCATGTATTCGATGAACCGAACATCAGCGCCGGTTTCTCGAGCGAAATGCCCGAATGGAACGACTTCTTCTTCCGTCATCCCGCGAACTGAAACTGCGTTGACTTTGACAGGATCAAACCCGACTCGCTGAGCCTCTTTGATGCCTTCCAGGACCTTTTCGAATCCGTCGCGGCGAGTGAACTTCTTGAATTTTTCGGGCGACAGTGCATCCAGGCTGACGTTGATCCTGCGCAGTCCTGCGGCATAAAGATCTGCAGCCTGCTCGGCCAGCATGATCCCATTGGTTGTCAGACCGATATCCTGAATTCCGGGAATTGCGGCGAGCTTTTCGACGAGCTTGTGCAATTCGCGGCGAACCAGTGGTTCCCCGCCCGTCAATCGCAGCTTGTTGATCCCCAGTGGAGCAGCAACGCGAACAAACCGCTCGATTTCCTCAAACGTCAACAGTTCTGATTTCTCCATGAACTCGACGTTCTCAGCGGGCATGCAATAGAAACAGCGAATGTTGCAACGGTCCGTCACACTGATCCGCAGGTTATTGTGCAGTCGGCCGAATGTGTCGATCAAAGGAAGCAATTCAGACATAGACGTTTGCCGATCAAGGCAACTCCGCAAGGCATCAACGATTCTTGCCCGTGGCCTTCTTCAGAAAACCACCGGGCAGTTTATGTCTGGTGCGAGTGCCTTGTTCACGATGGATGAACGACTCAACCGGCATTCGCACCTGCCAGAGATTCTACGCTGTCGAGCCCGCGAATGCTCACTCAGGCTTCGACATTTCGCCGCCGGGATGGACCCACTCGGTCGAACCATCGTCCCAGTTTTCTTTTTTCCAGATGGGAACTCGAACTTTCAGCTCATCGATCAGAAACTTGCCTGCTTCAAACGCCTGCTGCCTGTGCGGGCAACTGACGGCGACCGCGACACTGATGTCACCCAGTTCCAGATGACCCAGGCGGTGGACGATTCCGACACGATCAACAGGCCAGCGCTGGCATGCCTCAGCTTCGAGTTCCGCGAGCTTCGCTTCGGCCATTGCGGGGTACCCTTCATAGTCGAGTGCCACGGTGCGGCGTCCCGCAGTCAGTTCACGAACCGTTCCCAGGAAAAGGACGACGGCACCCGAATTCGAAGAACGAACCGACTCCGTCAGGGCATGATAGTCGATCGGTTCATTGGTCAGCGAAATCATTGGTACTTCCAGAGAGATCGTTCGACGACTTCAGCCACCGCTGACGGGAGGAAAGCACGCAACTTCATCCGTTTGCGAGATAACTGACGAATCGGCAGCGTAGTCATTATTGACTGCGACAAGCAACCGGGGAATCAGCGGGGCAAGTGCGGGATACTGTTCGGCGAGAATGGATTTGAGTTGTCCTACCGACTGACCATCGGACCAGGCAAGTTGAACAGCCGAGCTTCCCGCGAGGTCTCTCGCTTTTGCAAACAGTTTCACTGTCAACATCACTACCTCGGCGCACCGTCGCGATGAGTTTCGCAGGTGGAAAGAGAACGCAACTCACATTGGCGTTCGAAGGATTCTCTCAGGGAGCTTCCGGGGTCGCAGTGAATGTCAACTCATTGCGAACGGATCGGACACCTGGTTCAAATCGGACGAGATGTTCAGCCAGTTTTGCGTCTGCTTCTGTTTTCACAGCACCTCGCAGAATCACTTCTCCAGCATCGCCCGTACTCACCAGAACGTTTGACAATTTCGGATTGCGTTTGGCAACTGCGGTCAACTGCACCTGAAGATTTGTCTGAAGTGCATCCCCTTTCGGGACCGGGTAATCAAACGCCACCTTTTGACGGGGACGAATCGGGGGAGCGGCATTTGCGTTAGAATTATTGTTGTTTCCAAACATGCTGTTGATGGAATTCATATTGAGATTTCCACGTTGGCCGCGGTTCATATTCCCGCCGCCAAACTGGTTCATCATCCCATTCATCCCACCCATGCCGTTCTGGTTCTGGTTGTTGCGTCCGATCAGCCCCTGGTTGTTGTTTCCCCCGATGAATCCGCCGCCTTGATTCTGTCCGAGGGCACCCATTCCGTTGCCGCCCATCCCCATCGCACCGAGGCCACCTGCACCGGCCCCTCCCATTCCGCCGCCGAGACCGCCACCGCCGAGTCCGCCGTTACCCAAACCACCCGTGAAGCCGCCTGCGGAACCGAAACCTGAGTTCCCGAAGCCGGATGAACCCGTGGAACCACCGAATCCACTAGTGCTGCCAAAATTGGAAGACCCGCCGGTCGAGCCAGTTCCGACGCGATTGTTGTTGATTTGAGCGCTGGCGACCGTCGGCAAAACTCCCGCGACAGCGAGAAGTCCGCAAGTGAGGATGAGTCGTCGCATAGCTACAACCTTCGGCAAAAAAAGCCGGGCAAACAATCGAACCATAAGCGCACCATCGCCTTTACATTCTCTCGGCGATTTTCGTGAACGTCAACCAGTAGTTTTTGGAATCGAGGCGATTCTGGCCTGCCACAAACCTTTGTTTTTCCTGTCTTTGACCGCTCACAACGCGGATCAAACCGCCAGTCGCGGTTTGATTTTTTCCAAGTCAGCGGCACCACGTTCGCTACTGATTGACATCGCCCACCGTCGTTAAGCCGAGCCTCATTCTGCAAGTGTCTTTCAGGAAAAGGGTTGCGAAGATCGGTTGGCAGTATTGGCGGAATCCATGTTGACGATTCGCATCACTATGATGTTGCTCTTCATCAACGCGTGTCAGTTCGGCATCGCGGCGGATGAGGGTATTGTCGTCGAAATGCAGACGGGCCAGAAAATTCGGGCAAATTCCATTTCCACGGACACAATTCGCCCCGAGAAAGTGGTCCTCGAAGTCACTAACGAGCGGATTTCGCTCAAACGCGTAATGAATTGGAGTCGAGTGAAGACCGTATTCGCTCCCGCAGACACAGCCCTCGATTTGAAGGTGCCCTCTGGGGTTGCCGTCAAAGACATCGCTGAATTGTCGAAGCCGACGGTTGCTGAATCAGCCGCGCCGCCAGAACCAGGCCAGTACGAATCGTCAACACCGATCAGGGATCCGCGTACGTTTCAATTTGTTCCTCCCGCACCTGCCGCAGTGTTGCCGTTTGACTTGGCCGTTGCTCCCGGACAAGTGCCTATGATCGAGCCGCCGCTGGAATCAGGTTACCGGTCATCGCCTTGCTGTGGGCCGTGCGAAGTTATCTGTCCAACGCCCGGATTGTTGCTGTGGCGTGACCCGGGAGTCGTCGTTGGAGTTCGAAATCAGGATGGCACGCCCTTGTCGTTTTCAGGCAACTCCACGATCGTTCCGGCTGCTCAAATTGACGATCTCGAGCCTCGGGAACTCGTCGTCTCTGCCCGAGCGTTTAACCGGAATGGACTTGCTGACTGGAATTCGCTGGAAGTACTCGTTCAGGGACGAACAGCATCGGGGGCCCCGTGCCCGTTGCGAGGGTCTCTCAGGCTGTCGCTGTTGTCGCGGCGAGCCCGTCTGGTGCGAGCTTACGCAGAAACGTACTTTGAGGAACCGAGTGATCTGGTACTCTTAAGTTCCTGGTCCCAGTTCATCGACGCATCCGACGTTGGCAGGACAGGAGTACAAAAGGTCGTTGTGCCGTTGCCCGTTCGTTCTGCGGATCACAATTTTGGGACAGCTCAATACGGCGTTCTGGCTGCGGAAATCGACATTCCAGGACAGGGACGACTGGCAACGACATCGCAGCCGATCGCATTGCGGCAGGTGGACACGGTTCGCAATCGTTCCGTCGTTGATTACGGCGATACCATGTTGCCAGGACAGTCTGTCAGCGAAGGTAGAAACGATCCCGGGTATTGGCCGGCGCCGCTATCGAACCTGAGGCCAGATAGCCGCCGTTTCACCGTCCAGCCTTAACGTCAGGCATTTGGCGCTGCCGCCCGCCTTCAGGAATTCGCTCAGTTCTGTCGCGTGCGGCATGAATCCTCTTTCCATCAGTGATGCTTCGAGCTTCGGGCACCCCGCGTTCATCACCACATCTTTGCCAACCACCACCGCATTACAGGCGAATCGGGCGGCTTCATCGTCTTCAACAGGAATCAGGCAGGGAATCTGCGACAACGCACGCTGGGCGTAATCATCAAATGCGGGTGGATAGTAGATGGCAGTCTGGCCGTCGAGCGGGCAAAAGCAGGTGTCGAGATGATAAAAGTGCTCGTCGACCAGTTGCAGAGGAATCACTCGACAGCCAAGTTCGTCACCAAGCCATTGCATGGCCGAGGCATCGCTGCGAACGAGATAGCCTGCGTACAGCGTGTCGCCACAGAACAGAGCATCGCCGGCTCCTTCAAAAAACATTTCTGGCGGCATCGAGACCGTTCGAAATCCGTGTGATTGGAACCAGTGTTCGTTGACTGGCGTCTCTCCCTGCCGAGCTGCGTGCCGGAACGAAGACAGGTATGCGACGTTATGACAGATGAGTGCCGCATTGGCGGTAAAAACGAGATCAGGTAGCCCCGGAACCGGATTGAGGAGTCGTACGTCGACGCGAAGTTTGACAAGGAGATCTCGCAACCCCTGCCACTGCGACCGGGATCTGGCCGGATCACTGGGGATACTGCGACTCATCCACGGATTGATTTCGTATTCAATACCGTAGTAATCCGGAGGACACATCAGAATCGTGGGTTGAGTGAACATGTGAGAATTGTACGTCGAGGAGTCAATCGGTCATACCACAGTTCGTTTGAACTCAGACAGTCAGGTTAGTGCGGGGCGCACTTCCGTGTCGCGTCGGAACATCGGTTTGACACTGCCGTACGATGCCAGCGAGACGCCAAACTTGAATTATGTGCGGCTAACTCTCGCCTGAGTGAGGGTTTAGTAGCCAATCTCGTGCGAACCAGCCAAACAACATTGCGACGACAAAGACACCCATTGCTGCTTCGATTTCACCGGTGGCAAGATTGACAACCGCACTGATTACGAAGATCCCACTGAAGGCCATCAGGACCCAACCCAGAAATCGCTGAAGAGGGGTTGGAGATTCAATGTTAATCGCGTTTGTGGGCGGAAGGACGTTAACGCTGGCTGCCAGACCAAGAGCGGGGGCGTTGCCACGATACCCGCCCGAGACTTCCTGCGCCGTAATGGATCTGCGTTGTGCCCAATAATTCATGATCGACAGTGGCGGAATGAACAACGATCCCGGCGTAACAAGCCCCCAGGTCAGATTGAATCGAAGCAGTCTTCCGAGCAGTGTGCGGGCATCATCAGGACCCAGGTAGACTCGATGACCGGTTTGGGTGAACCATGCGATCAGCCCGTGGTACGTGTGAAATTCCAAAAGGACGTCGCCGGGTTGTGGAACAGGATGAATCACCAGATCGCGGTATTTGCGTTCGAGTGCACGACTGGCAGAATTCTCAAAGCCACGAAAAAGCAATAATGCCCCGAAGCCGAATACAAGCAAGATCGCGACTGTCATCACCACAATTGCGATCATCGCCGGCGCGGGAGGTTGTTCAGCGAGTATCACGATGAACTCTTTTGTGAAATTGCTTCGTGCGCAGATCTGCAATCTGAAGCAGATTCAACGATGGCAAGGCCCAGGTGGACTCTTCCGCCTTACATCAGACATCATCGATCATTTTTCGACGAGTTACCGTTGATTGTCAATTCTCAGGAGCTGATATTGAGCAGTCGCAATCAGTTGCGTCGAGAAGCTCATATTCGAATCGTCGTGATCTTCCGATCCCTTGCAACCTCACCCCACTTTCGCAATGATACGTTTTCAGTCGTCCGAGACGAATCGATCTGAATTTCTCACGATCTGATTGCCGGATGGCGATTTTCTCTGCACGCCTGAGAAGAATTCGCACCCCTAGCTCAATTGGATAGAGCATCGGTCTACGGAACCGAAGGTTTCTGGTTCGAACCCAGAGGGGTGTATTTCCATAAGTCCTGCCGGGCGCGATATTTGCGTACCTGTCGATGGTCGACATCGCGGCTCAGAGCCTCTTGAAATGTGGTATTTCTACCACTTTCCATGTGGGCACTGGAGCAGTGCAATGTCACGTCGATCTTCTCTTCCAGCCTACACGCATCATCAAGCATCTGGCCAAGCGTAAGTTCGGATTTCTGGCCGTGATATTTACCTTGGCCCCTATGGTTCTCGTCAAAGTCACGAAAAGTACGCCCGACTCATTGCCGAGCGCGCTGTCTACCGTGAATCAGGTCATCGTGCGGGAAAGGCGGGTGGCGTAACGGTGCAAATGTTTCGGCATCATCGGGCGCCGTCGAAAATCTCTGCTCGAGATCGCCTCGTCATCCAGCTTCGCGTGTCGGAGTTAGGTAGTGCAGTCTGTTTTATGCCTCGATCGCGACTCATGGAGTTCAGGACCTTTGATTCGGTGCAACTTCATTTGATTCGGTGCAACCTCATTGTCTCGCTTTTCCGAAGACTCATCAGGAATAGATTGTGGTCGGCAACTCGCCGTCGTTGACTGATCAGGTTGGAAAATCACATTTCGTGGGACACGGCTGCCCCTTTTGTCGGGATTCCAATTCCTCCATCGGCGACTCAAAAGACGGAACCGATAACTGGCGGCAGACGGGAGAAACACGCACGCATTACCTTCTAGCTGGTGCGCTCCTATTGGAGTACTGGATCAAATCGGCAGCCGGAGGCCATTTCGTG
>CAXBSB010000103.1:0-26170 GCA_963977965.1 uncultured Schlesneria sp. | reverse complement strand
GACTGGAGTTCAGACGTGTGCTCTTCCGATCTATCATGAT
Organism: uncultured Schlesneria sp.; assembly: GCA_963977965.1. Lineage (GTDB taxonomy): Bacteria > Planctomycetota > Planctomycetia > Planctomycetales > Planctomycetaceae > Schlesneria. The sequence continues at coordinate 26,130 of CAXBSB010000103.1, read as the reverse complement.
TGTGGTCACGGCCGGGATGGTGTCGACGACGTGGGTACAGTTTCTGAAGGGGGCCATGCTGGTTGTCTTCAGTGCTCTGCTGACGTGGATGATTCTGCAGCGGGGTTTACGTGTGTCGGAGGGCGGTGCGGACGGCTATCGCTTTGCTTCCCTGCAGGCGAGTCATGCGGATTTCACCGACGGAGACAGTTCGCTGGGGACTCTGCAGGACATCGAGATACTGGCGGCGGATGACGGCTGGGAGAAGTCCAAAGAGAAGTTTGTGCGACTGCGGGAACGAACCACAGGCAAGGTCAGTGTCTGGCTGGCGAAGCGTGCCGGTGAAGCGGCGGATGCGGACTGGCTGCTGACTGAAGCGCAGACACTGACGAAGACGGCTGACGGAAAGACGCTGGTGAATGGTCTGCCGAAGGGGCAGAAGAAGGGTGAGCCTGAGCTGCACCCGGTGGGTTATATCACGGAGCTGCCGGATGGCGTGCAGGAGACTGGTCCGCTGTCGTTTCTGGGTTTCTTTCGGACGCTGCAGAACAGTCGAGTGGTGTTATGGCGTAACGAGAAGCTGGTGCATGCGGATGGCGGTCAGACGACGGTGTATTACCAGCAGGCGACGGCTGGAGGACAGGTTCTGCGACCGGGTGAGCATCCGACATTTCGGGGAATTCGCAGTTCCAAACCGGCGGATCGCATCAATTTCATTTCGCTGATGCTGGCATTGTTCTGCGGTACGGCGTCACTGCCGCACATTCTGATCCGCTATTACACGGTCAAGGATGCCAGCAGTGCTCGTAAAAGCACGATTGTCGGGATTGCCAGCATCGGGTTCTTTTATGTGCTGACGTTTTATCTGGGTCTGGGTGCGATGACCAGTGGTCAGCTGGACGTCAGTGACGAGAACATGTCGGCTCCGCTGCTGGCGAAGGGTATGAATACGTGGTTGTTCGCAGCGATTTCGGCGATTGCCTTTACGACCGTACTGGGAACGGTCAGCGGTCTGATCGTCGCAGCCAGTGGCGCGGTTGTTCATGACTTGCTGTCCAGCGTACTGCGCTGGGAGATGAACGATCATGAAAAAGTGCGGATTGGTAAGCTGTCGTCCGTTATCGTCGGCGTGATCGCGATCATCCTCGGAATTCAATTCAAGGACATGAACGCCGGGTTTCTGGTCGGTTGGGCGTTCAGCGTGGCCGCGTCGGCGAACCTGCCGTCACTCGTTATGCTGTTGTTCTGGAAGGGGACCACAAAACAGGGGATATCGGCCGCGATCCTGGTCGGACTGTTCAGTTCATTGACCTGGATTCTGGTCAGTGAAGATACGTTTGCCAAGGTCTATGGATTCAAGCCTGAAGCGGCCGCAGCCGCTGCACTGGTTCCATTCAGTCAACCGGGACTGGTCACGATCCCCCTGGGATTCCTGACACTGATTGTTGTTTCACTGTTGACTCGAAAGAAGTCCGCAGACGGATCACCTGGCTGATGGCCCGTTGCCGGATGGCGGTTCGACGATTGTGAGCGTTTGCTGACAGTCCAGATCTTTCAGTTCCAGTTGAGCACCAGACAGCCAGCGGATCGTCAGCTTGTCGATCCGCTTTTCCTTTCCACACCCAAAGTGCAGTCGGGGATCGCTGGTTGAGCCGTAACTGGATCCGCCGCGAATCTGCTTCACCAATGTCTTGCCGCCGATGATCGCTGTGGCCACGGCTCCGATTGCTGATCGACACGAACCCCGTCCTTTGATTCGAACGGCCAGCCAGTGATTTCCCTGTGTTGCTTCGTTCGAAAGAATCGCTGCGGGTTCGTTCAGATTTGAAATCACAACGTCTTCGTCTCCATCGCTGTCCAGATCGCCAGTGGCGAGTCCCCGACCTGCGTGAGGTGATGACATGTAAGTTCCTGCGCCATCAGAAACGTTGGTAAATCGCTGTCCCCCATGGTTCTCAAGTGCCAGAGGACGCTGCAGACGCGGAGAATGTTGAGGGAACCGGATGACATGTCCATTCGACACGATCAGGTCTTCGTCACCATCCAGGTCGGCATCAATGAACCGAGTTCCCCAGCCAACGTAGGCACCACCGACCGCCGCGATGCCAACCGACTGGCTGACGTGACGAAAAAGCATGTTTCCCTGGTTCCGGTACAAGCCGAAGTTTTCACGCTCATAATTGGCAACCCAGATGTCGGGTAATCCATCGAGATTGAAGTCACCGACATCGGTCCCCATGCTTCCATCCGGTGTGCCACGATCACTGCCTGCCGTGCCACCGAGCGCCGCAACATCTTCAAACCGCCCCGTCCCATCGTTCCGCAGCATCAGATTGGCGACAGTATCGTTGGCGACGTAGATATCGAGGTCACCGTCCAGATCCAGATCGCAGGTGACCACTCCCAGACCTTTGCCGATCGGCATCGCACCAGTATCGGCTGTCGCGTCCCGAAATGTGCCATCGCTTTGACCGTAGTAAAACGTATGCGGCAGGCCTTCAAATCGTTTGGGAGGGCAGACATCTCTTTCATGACCTTCTGGACCGGGGCAATGTGGGTTGTTCTTTGTCGACCAGTCGACGTAGTGAGCGACATAAAGATCGAGTGCCCCGTCCCCATTGAAATCGCCCCAGGCGGCACTGCTGCTCCATTGTTGGTCATTCAGCCCCGCGGAAACGGTCACGCTTTGAAATGTGCCGTCTCCCTGATTGCGATAGAGGGTCAGTCCTCCATAACCGGTGATCAGTACATCGTCGAACCCGTCTTCGTCAAAATCAGCCGCTGCGGCTCCGTGGCTGTAATGAGGCGACAGGCCGACATTCGCCGACAGCGTGCAATCACGAAACCTCCAGTTGCCCATGTTCTGATAGAGGGCCGATGGAACACCTGAAGGATGGTCGTTTCCAAATTGTCCCCCGCCGGGAAAAAATAAGTCGGGCTGGTTATCGCCATCGAAATCGAGAATCGCGACGCCCCCCCCCAGCGATTCCAGAATTGAAAAGTCCGAATGCTCTTCGTCGTTGGAATAACGAAAAGCGATGCCAGTCAGTTCTGTTTTGTCGTGAAAGAGAATGCCCGTCGATGTCGTTCCTGGAGATGACTTTGTCGGCTCATTGGAAGTCGGAGTGGGGGGGGATGGGCTGTCAGGCTCCCCGGTCCGTCGGCAACCGACGGATGAGACGACTCCAAGAAGCACAGCGATCAATGCGAACTGCTTCATGAGAGTTTTTAGTTTCGGCGCTTGGGAAGATCATCTGGAAGCTTACGATCTGTTCGAGCTTCGAGTTCCATGAAACTCCCCAGGGGAATAGCGTCGTTTTTGATGTCGCCTCCCGTGGAGAGAAAGAAACAGTCTTTGTCAGGCCCCGCATTGATGTTGGTGACGGGATTGGCGTCTGCGGTGAATTTGGCACGGGTGATCGGCTGCCACTGTCCTTCGGCCGTTTCGATCCAGCCATTGCCGAATCTCGCCCGTCGCGTATGGGTGGTAGAAACTTTGTCGCGTTTGAAGTCTTCGACGAATGAATAGTCACCCTTGAGCAAATCGCCACCCGTCGGGGTCGAGAACGTCACCAAATGGTGCCATTCTTTTTTCTCAGGGATATAGAAATAGCCCGAGTATTCGCTGCGTTTTTCCACGGCCTTGGCTGTGACCAGAAACCGATAGGTCTCGCCAATCTTCCAGTCATAGTCAAAGAAGGATTGTCCACCAGTCCCTTCGCCACCAAACCGACCGACTCGAACTCCCTCACCCTTGTGCAGAGTCTTGACCTGCAATTCTTCTTTGACGGTCTTTGGATCGTCTTGATTGCCTGGATCCCAGACCGAGAACAGCACCAGTTTCTTGCCGTTCCCCAGTTCCTGAATGCCGAAGTACCCTTTGCCCCATCCGCAGACCATGAAGTAGGTTCCAGGAGCCGACTTTTCGATGATGACTTCGTTGTAAAACGAGACTGCAACGGGCGCGGGGTAGGCCAAGTGAACGGATCGACAGGCGATCCCTTTCAGCTTTTCGTCCGCCTTGACGTTTGTCGCCACCAAGGCTGCCATGGTTGCCAGCAGGATAGTAATCCCACTTGGCAGCATCCGAGAAAGTGTAGTTCGCATCGGCTCAGTTCCGCCCAGTGATTCGTTGTCAAAGTTGGTCGCCTGTCGTCAGGCGGTGAGACGCATTGTGACGACTTCGCGGCCCGGGGGACAGTCCCAGGCGATCGATCGTATCCGGCGGAATTCGTGCCCGATGTCGAGTTCACACTGTGCATACTGACAGTGTCCCGGCATACTGAAATCCTAAGGACAACCTGAAATCCTCGGGACGACAAGATGGCTATTGAACTTTTCCAAAGCGGTGCCAAGGCGCTAGAGATGGCTAGCGATGCAGTTGAACTTCGCTGACAGATCTCGCATCCTCTAGGGTGGCTGATCGTTTTTTCAGGTGAGCGGAACCGGCGACTTTTTAAAAACCATTGCGGGTCAACGCGCTCCATTGAAATCCGTAAGGAAGGTTATGTCGCAAGTCGCATGGAGTCACGTTTTCAGCGAAGTCATTCTTCGCGCGGACGGTGCGAGTGAAGCGGACATTGAAACGTTCGTTGCAACGATCGGCCAACCGCTCGCGCCGGCAGAATTGGACGACATCAACGGAACAAAAAGTCGTTTCACAAAACCCGAGACATGGATCATTCCGAACTCGCCGTTACCAAGCTCGTACCTAAGCTTTCTGCGTTGGTCGAATGGAGGTGAATTTCGAAATGGCGATCGTCTTTTGCAGTTTTTCCCAATTCTCGATCCGATTCACGGCGTCCGGGCAATGCTTTTGGCGTACCAGGTGCCATACACGCATCCGGGTATTCTTCCCTTCGCGTTTAATGGAGGTGGTATCTTCTACGCGTTTGATATGCGATACCGCCCCACCAATGGTGAGTATCCAATCGTCGCCGCCGACTGCGGGTACTCACATTTTCCGTATTCTCTCGAAGCGACCTTTCTCGATACATGTCTCTGCAAGATTGATTTTGAGTTGAAATGGAATGAAAAAGATGAGATCACACGCCCACAGTGTGATGAATGTGGCGAATACCTCGTCTGCCCTGAGTGCGGCAAGCGAGGTCGTGTAACGCACTAAGACTGCATGGTAACGACGCAAAGTCAAAAAACGGGGACAGGCACTGTAGGCGGAGCCAGTCCCCGTTTTCGAAGAATCGACCCCGCAAGATTTGAACTTCATCTGAGGCTGGCCATGTTCAACTCATCGTCTATTCACGGACCAATCGTTGATCGAGAGAAATTGCAGGATTGGAGTCGGATCGCATTGGTTCTGGCGATGACGTTTTGTGCTCTGACAGCGTCTGCGCAGGAACCACCCAAGTACTTCGAGCAGGATGTGAAAGATTCCAATCCGTTACGAGCTGAACAAGCGAAAGAACTGGATGAATACATTCTGAAATTGAAGTTCGACCAATCTCGCCTGAAGAAATTGCTGCCAGACGACTATTCTTCAGTCGCGGCCTACGAAAAATCGGCGGAACGATACCGGCAAGCGTTTTGTGACAGCATTGGCTATCCACCGCCGGGTGACGTTCCGTCGACTGAGCCCTCGTTTCGACAGATCGGAGAGGACTCACTCGGTACCTACTACAGAGCGATGATCCCCATTCTGCCAGGCGTGCACGCTGAGGGAATCTACATCATTCCCAAGTCGCTCAAGCCCGGCGAAAAAGCTCCGTTGATCATTTCGATGCATGGCGGCGGAGGTTCGCCCGAGGTGGCTCTCTTCCATGGTGGAGCAAACTATCACGACATGGTGCGCGGGGGTGTCAAACGGGGATATGTCGTCTTTGCGCCGCAACATTTGTTTTCGGCAGAAGGGTACCCCAAAGACATTCGTAATCGGACTGATGAACGGTTGCGACTGGTGGGAACCAGTTTGACAGCCGTCGAAATTGCCAAGATTACGCGAAGTCTGGATGTCTTGCTGAAACGACCAGAAGTGGACGCGGATCGCGTTGGAATGGTGGGGTTGTCGTATGGTGGTTACTACGCCCTGGTGACTCCTGCCGTTGACCGCCGGATCAAGGTTTCGGTCTGCAGTTGCTATTACGGTGTTCAGGAATCGCGATATCAGCGCGATGAGTTTTCTGTACCGAGTGACTTCAAGTTCAAAGATCGATTCACACTATTTCGCGATTCGGATATTCCGGCGATCATCTGTCCTCGAGCACTCCAGGTCCAGGCGGGACTGAACGATGGCGTTGATCATCGCGATGGCGGCAAGCCGCTGGCTCCTGTTTCGGCAAGTTTTTATTCGCGGCTGGGGCTGTCCGATCGATTCGAGCACCTGATTTTTGAAGGGGGCCACGAATTCCACGACCAAACAGCATGGGATTTCGTCAAGAAGCACCTGTGACGCCCGCAAAGGATCCCTCAAAACAACAATTGCCATTGCGTCACGCCGGGGCCGGAAGCTTCGGCATTCTTGCGACAAATCGCAGCCTTGAAGCCTCGTCCGACATCGAATAATGGGTGCCACGGTTTTGGAGTCATCGACGGAGTCATCGACAAGGCCGTGCTGATTTGGATTTCAGATTTGAGACGTATGGACGCCGTTGAAAACAGGAAAATGTCAACTTGCGCACATGCCCCTCGTTCTCGCAATGCTTGACCCGCTTACGAACTGATTCTGACATTTTGGAGTCTCCAATGACGCGAGAAGACACGGCCTTGTCGCAGACTCCAAAACCGTGGCACCCATCATTCACCGTTAATAATGTCTAATCATGACGCGTGGAGCAGAGTCCTCAAACGCGTCGATGCCCTCGAGTTTGTTAAGAAACACCTGTGGTCTCGGCAAAGGAGCCCTCACAACAACAATTGCCATTGCGTCTGCGCAGTTTCGGTATTCCACAATCATCGTGTGGGCATCGAGTCTGGCTGCGTAACTCGAACAACCTGTTCTGGCGCGATATACTCCGCCCAGTTATCAGGCGGACCGCTTCGTCGTCGATGCAGGTTGATTTCCGTCCGCCCGGGGTAATGGACATTAGAACTGGTGGAATCCACTCGATTCATCAGCAGGGAAGGCATGGGGCATGGCCAAAGAACAACTTTCGTTTCGTGATCGTCTGTACGCGCTGGCTCGCAATTACTGGTGGTGCTGGCAGCCCGAAGTCGTCGCGATTTTTCAGGACCTCAGTCCAGTTCGTTGGCGACAACTCGATCATAACCCGATTTTGCTGCTGGATGAGTTTACGCCGGATCAACTCGAAAACCGTGGTCGCGAAGCCGTGCTACATTCTCGAGTGAATTACGCTTATCGCCGCTGGCAGGAATACATGAATTCGAAGCACACCTGGGGTGATACTCACGCCGGCGTGCTGGGGCATAACCCGGTTGCGTATTACTCGGCCGAGTTCGGGATCCACGAGTCACTTCCGAATTACTCCGGTGGACTCGGGGTTCTGGCTGGCGATCATCTGAAGAGCGCTTCCGATCTGGGTGTCCCGCTGGTGGCTGTGGGATTGTTCTATCAGGAAGGCTATTTCTCGCAGTTGATTGATGAGACTGGCTGGCAGCGTGAGGTTTATCCGTACGTCCACAACACGCGTCTAGCCGTGAAGCCCGCGGTCACAGCGACGGGCGAGAAAGTGATTGTTCAGGTCGAAACCCGTGGCGGGCCGATCTACGCGCAAGCCTGGCAGGCAGATGTCGGTCGCATCAAGCTGTTCCTGCTGGATTGCGATATCGAACAGAATTCACCAGAAGATCGAAAGCTGACCGCCCGCTTGTACGGTGGGGATCAGCGAATCCGCATTCGTCAGGAACTGCTGCTGGGAATCGGGGGAACCCGTGCGTTAACCGCCATGGGTTACCAGCCAAGTGCGATTCACATGAACGAAGGGCACTCGGCGTTTGCTCCGCTGGAATACATCCGGATGCGGATGGGAGAAGACGGACTGTCGTTTGATGAGGCGATGCGCAAGGTCATCTGGCACTGTTGCTTCACAACACATACGCCAGTTCCGGCCGGACATGACCGGTTTGACTGGAACCTCTACGAAGAGCATCTCGGCCCCATCGCCGATCAACTGGGACTGGGAGCCGTCGGTCTCGTGGGCCTGGGGCGAGTCGACCCCAGCAATCAACATGAACCGTTCTGCATGACGGTGCTGGCATTCAAATGCAGTCGGCGTGCGAATGCCGTGTCTAACCTGCACGGTGTTGTCAGCCGTCGGATGTGGACCAGTCTGTGGCCATGGCGCTCGGAAGAAGAAGTTCCGATCGGACATATTACGAACGGGGTGCACGTCTCCAGTTGGCTGGCACCCCAGATGCGATCGCTTTACGACCGTCATCTGCCGCTGGAATGGTACCTGCAATCAGGGCAGCCTGACGTCTGGGCGGGATTTGATGATGTGACCCCGGGTGAACTGTGGGAAACACATCAATCACTCAAGAATCGCATGATCAACTTCGCGCGGGCCCGTATGCAACGGCGTGCCGAGCGCATCGGTTCAAGTGCTGAAGAAATCGCCGAAATTCAGACGTGTCTGGATCCCGAAGCACTGACGATTGGATTCGCACGACGGTTTGCTCCCTATAAGCGAGCGGATCTGGTTCTGCGAGACATCGAGTTCTTGGGGCAGATCATTGCAGACTCCGCTCGCCCCGTGCAGTTCATCTTTGCAGGCAAGTCACACCCGGCAGATGACAACGGCAAGGCCATCCTGCAGAAAATCTTCCGTTTGACGCAGGAACCGGGCTTTAAGGGGAAGATCATTCTTCTGGAAGACTATGACATCAACTTGGCTCGCCATCTGGTGCAGGGGGTTGACGTCTGGTTGAACAACCCCAGACGTCCTCTGGAAGCATCGGGGACCAGCGGCCAGAAAGTTGTGCTGAACGGTGGCTTGAACTGTTCGATCCTGGACGGTTGGTGGGCCGAAGCGTTTGACGGTCAAAACGGCTTCGCGATCGGCAGCGGGCGGTCGCACGTCGATCAGGATCTGCAGGATGATCGTGACGCCAAGGCCTTGACCAGAGTACTCATGGACGAGGTCATCCCGCTGTTCTATGACCGTGACGAAGATGACGGATTGCCAGATGCGTGGATTGCCCGAATGAAACGTTCAGTCAGAACACTCGGCTGGCGGTTTAATGCCGACCGCATGGTCATGGACTATGTCCAGAAGGCTTACATTCCTGCTGCGGGCGGATTGTCCTGCGACATGGGACGCCTCGGATAAGCACTTGTCTGTGTCCGTTGTGCTGGCCTGAAAAAGCTCAACCCCGGTCGATGACCGGGGTTGATGTCTTTTTTGCGTTAATGATCGAGGAATCACTCGTTCGTTGCTGGACCAGCACATCGGATCAGGTGATCGTGGTCGATGTAGACCACCTGAATCGTCTCGTCCTTGTGGTGGAACGGAACGGGCCAGTCGGATCGGATCACCTTGTCGTAGTACACCGTGCACTTGTAGTGGCAGTGATGCAGGCGGGCAGGTCCAACGAGTGGGTAGAAGCGGCAGTCGTCCATTCGGTCGACGATTGGCTCGACAACCATCTTGACATTGCTGCGCTGAGTTTCTGCGATGAAGGGGTTTCCGCCCGACGTTTCATTCGGGACTGCTCGCATCACTTCATCAGGGCTCGGTGGGTCCTGGCAGAAGATGTTCGCATGTTCCCCTTCAACGGGATCCAGGATGGGAACCTTGTCGTACCGTTCTTCACGGATATATGCATCTTCGATCAGCTCGCTGTACCACGGACTCACAGGGATCAGCGGCGTCGTTCCATAGAAACCGCCGAGTACGAAGGCGTCTTTGAGCAGACCCCACATCAACACGGAGCCGGTGGTGGCTGTCAGCAGACAGCCGCTGCTGGACATCGTCATCAGGCCGATCCCGACCATCAGGGTGATGCGTTTGAGCAATGATCCTGGCTTCATCATCATTCCTCTCCGGGAATTCGCTGATTCTCGACGTTGTGCCAAAATTGGCCGTTGGACGTCTTCCGGCGTGGCTCGTCAGAGCCGTTATCGTTCGTAGGTCACTTTGACCGCCCAGCGCTCAGTTCACGAATGGTGATTGCGCGACATTGACGATCCTGCTGTATGTATCGAGTCTTCCGGCTGAAAACTTGTGAGATTCTTACGGTTTTACCGGTTAAATCGATTAGTGCGGGTCGCACGTCCGTTTCGCATCGGAGCATGGGGCATGAATCTGTCATCAAATGGAAACAGCGTCTGCGAAAAACTTCGCAGACGCTGAGCCATTCATCGTCGGCCAGCACAAGGTCAGCCGGCATCACCAGTTATTGGGATTGAAGTACCACCACCATTTGTCCGTACGGGTTCGGAACATCAGGTTCCATTGTCCATCATCCCATCGCAGAGTGGCATCGCGCCAGCCCAGCGGTACTTGTGGGTATGGGTAGAAGGGACCGATGTACGGGAAGGCACTGGCACTGTACTGAGTCGGATAGTTGACAGCAGCAACGTTCGGGTATTGTGCGTAGGATGGCCACGCGTAATCCGGAACGCTGGGGTTGTTGTACACGGCCTGCGAAGCTCCCATGCCAGGATGACCATAGGTCGGGGGCATTGGAGGCATCTGTCCACCGGGTCCCATTGGCATCGCGCCGACTGGAGCACCGCCTGGAACAGGTCCACCACCGGGAGCAGGAGCTTCACCCTGGCGGTAGTTCACTGGATACATTCCCGCTTGTGGGGGTGCAGCCTGAGCATACTGACCCTGTGGTCCCATTTGACCCGGGCCCATTTGTCCGGGTGCCTGACCATAAGGTCCCTGTGGCATCCGTCTTTGAGCGGCTTCATCCGCACAGCTCAAGCGGTTGGCGACTGATCGGACACCGGGAACTGACGAGACCACTTTCTGAGCGGTTGCTCGTTCTGCCTGGGTACCAACGCTCCCGTCCAGCAGGCATACGCCGTTCTGGAAACGAATCTGGATGTCGTATCCATCCAGGCTGGCAGCGGTCAGACCGGCTGCGATCTGTTCTGCGACTTCTTGATTACTCACAGGAGCAGGCATTTCGTTGTTGACCTGCTGCACGCGATTCGCTTTTGCGGGGGCAGCCGTATGATTGGCTGATACGACCCCACGAGCCGATTCTGCGGCAGGTTTCGCTGCTTCAGCGGTTGCTTTCGGTGGAGCGGCCTGCAGTCGGTTTTCGACGCGAGCGATCCCGTGGACCTTGGAAACGGCTTCTGTCGCCTTATCCTTGATCTTGGCATCGGCGACGCTTCCCGAAAGGACGGCGACTCCGTTTTTGACTTCGATCGAGATATCGCCCTGGATTCGCTTGTTGCGCATCGCTTTGGCGACTTCATTGGCGAGCTTTTGGTTTTCCTCTTTGCTCGTCCCCTTACTTTCAGCCGCGGGCTTGTCGTCCGACTTGGACTTGGCTCCAGCGGCGAGTGTCAGTCCCGGAGTTGCAGCCAGCAACCCCAGTGTCAACACCCATTTCCCGTACTTACGCATGGAATGTTCTCCTTCAATTCCTCGCTGACCGACTTCGAATCCGCTGGAACGAGTTCCACCCGGCGACAAATCTGTTCGAGAATGGCATCGAACACATTCACCGACGTCCGGGGGTGAATCAGGCGATTGGTAGACCACTTGGTCCGGCCACAATTGCCGCTTTTGGAACCTGGTGCTCCGCCAGTGTGGCGCGCTGATTCCCCGTTCTATCTATTCATCGGCCGAACATGTCCGAATACACAAACTTTTCTGGTTGTTTCGGAAATTTGCTTTCTACCGACGACAACGATTGAATCGGTCATCCCGTTTCATAAGTTCAGCAGGATTCGCGGTGTGCAACATTTCAGGATGGATCGCTATGTCCCGGCGGGAGGTGCCTCATCGACATGGTCAATCACTGGAGGAAGGTGGGTTCTGTTTTTAAGTCGTTATTTTTCAGTTGGTTGCGTTGATTTTTCTTGGTCAGTCGTAGTGTGCGTTGAATTGCGTATTTTGAAATCCTTTGGCGCGAGAAACAAAACGGCGGGCATTCCCTGGAACAGCCGGAGCGAAGTTTCGCCTGCGGAAATCGATTGAGGTGTCCGGCGCTGTTCATCATCGCGCGGAGACGATATACTGCGCAGCCCGGAAACTGCGGCGCATTTTGCGCCCGTACCGGTTCTGGTATGGCTGCTCGGGACCAAAAGGGACTCAGGAACGGCGATGGCTCGTAAATCACCCAGTCGATTGGATATGCGGAAACAAGTCGAAGCGGCAGAAGCTGCTGGCGACAAGGGCGAAGAAAAGAAGGCCAAAAAGGCGCCAAAGGCAGCGACTCCTCGCGCCAAGCGTACCAAAGAAAAGGTACAGGCCCGTAAGCGACTCGTCTGGGTCGTGTACAGTGGCAGTATGAAGGAAGAAGGACGCTTTCCTTACGACCAGCTCGATGCTGCGAACGAAAAGATCGAACAGCTCAAGTTGAAGTCGAAGAAAATGTACTTCATCCAACCCGTCAAGGAGATCCTTGGCGAAGGTGGTGTTGTCATTGCCAAGCCCGTTGCGATTGATCTGGACGACGAACCCGTCAAGCCAAAGAAGAAATCCAGATCAGACGACGACGATGATGAAGATGAAGACGTCGATGACGATGACGACGATGAATGATCGATTCGTCTCAGTATGAAAAACAATAAACAAACCCCGCCAGGAACGTGCCTGGCGGGGTTTGTTTTTGCCTACGCCGATCATAGTCAGGCGTGTCGAAACCACTATTTCAGCGAGAATCCAAGAGCTTAACGCAATTGTCATGTCGTGTAATCAGCGTTCAGTTCGACGTATTCCTTGGTCAGGTCGCAAGTCCAGAATCGAACCGAGGCGGTGCCGTGCTTCAGCGTCAGGTCAATTGTGACGTTGCGGTTGTCTCGCAGGCTGGATGAAACTTGTTTGGCGTCGAAATCGACCGGGGCTCCATCCTTGTAGAGCTGGAAACCGTTGACGACGAGAGACATGTCTTCTTCTTTCAGGGCGACACCGGAATAGCCTGCGGCCGAGACGATTCGGCCCCAGTTGGGGTCTGCCCCGCAAATCGCCGTTTTCACCAGCGGGCTGTCGGCGATGGTTTTCGCGATCCGGAAGGCTTCGTCCCGCGTGCGACAACCCGTGATATTGATCTCGACGAAATGGTGAGCTCCTTCTGCGTCACGGATGATGTCTGTTGCCAGTTTCATCGCGACTTCATTCAGTCCCGCCTGAAATGCCGTCTTTTCTGATTCGGTCGCAGGGCTGGCACCGCTGGCTCCATTGGCCAGCAGGATGACAGAATCACTGGTGCTTTCGTGGCCATCCACGCTGATACAGTTGAATGAGTCTGTGACGGCGAGCCGGATGTGGTTCGCAGCGGACTCAGGGGCCAGCACAGCGTCCGTCATGATCACGCACAACATGGTTGCCATGTTGGGAGCAATCATCGCTGCACCTTTGCAGGCACCGCTGATTCGGACCGTTTTTCCACCAAGGCTGACAGTCGTAGTCGCCTGCTTTGGAAATGTATCTGTTGTCATCATCGCGCGTGCCGCGCTATAAAACGCTTCGGGAGTGGCAGAGAGTTGACCGGCGGCGACAGGGATTCCTGCCTGAAGTTTCTCCATGGGCAGAAAGCGTCCGATGACTCCCGTTGAACAGACGAGAACGTCTTCTGCTGCAGCTCCGACCTGTGACGCGACGAGTGCGGTCATTGATTTCGCATCCGTGATCCCTCGATCTCCCGTTGCTGCATTCGAGTTTCCAGAATTCACAACGACTGCACGCGCGGTTCCTCGAGGCAACCGTTCGCGCGATACCTTGACCGGAGCTCCACAAACCAGATTCGTCGTGAAGACACCCGCAGCAGAGCAGGGGCGATCTGAAACGTACAATGCCAGGTCCAGCTTTTGCGGATCGTTCTTGACTCCGCAATAAATACCTGCGGCAGAAAATCCCTCGGGAAGCTGTAGTAAGTCAGTCATGTTCGGTAATACTTTTCGTGTTATTGTTGTTCGAATTGTTTCTGAGAAACTGTTGCGATACTGGTGTCGTCCGTCCACCGGAATGTGTTCTATAAATACCCGTTCGTGACTGTGGGCCTCGCCAAAGTAGCCTTCATCGCTCCGCGTGAAGTCAGCCGAAACCAGTGAGCAAATTTAGTCGAATCTCCGCGCCCCGGTGTCAACCGAATTCATTCTCATTCCGCGCCAAAGCTGTCCTGGAACGCTACCGCCCACAAGGCAGCAGCCCCATAGTTTCAGGGAGTCCCGCCATGATGTTCAGATTCTGGATGGCAACGCCCGAAGCCCCTTTGATCAGGTTATCGAGGCATGAAATGATCAGAATTCTCCCCTTGACGACTCGCACTGTGATATCGCAGAAGTTCGTGTAGGCGCTGTCTTTAGTTGCCGGCAGATGATCGACAACGCGGATGAATGGTTTTCCTGCATAGTAGCTGCGATATTCAGCCAGTAGTTCTTCCTGAGTCGCAGACTTTTTCGGGTTGGCATAGATCGTTGCGAAAATTCCTCGATCCATTGGGACCAGGTGCGGCTGGAAGAGCACTTCGACGTTATGGCCGGAAGATTGCGTCAGCACCTGCTCGATTTCGGGCATGTGGCGATGAGTCCCAACGCCGTAAGCCGAGAAGCTCTCATTGCATTCGGCATAAAGAATATTCTGCTTGGGGGTTCGGCCAGCTCCACTGACGCCGCTCTTGGCATCGATGATGATCCCCGTCGGCTCGATAAATCCGCCCGCCAGAGCAGGGGCGAGGCCCAGAATGGAAGCGCTGGTATAGCAGCCTGGGTTGGCAACCAGTTCAGCCGCCTTGATCCGCTCGGCAAACAGTTCGGGAAGTCCATACGGAGTGGTGCCGAGCCGAGTGGGGTCAGTATGGACATGGCCATACCATTGTGCGTAAACGGCCGGGTCTGTGAGTCTGTAGTCGGCACTCAGATCAATGACCTTGCATCCCGCAGCCAGATATTCCGGCACGACCGCCATGCTGGCGGCATGTGGCAAGGCGCAAAAGACGTATTGAGCTCGCTGAGCAACCTGAGTCGGCTTCAAATCTTCGCAGCGCAGGTCCAGTCGACCTGTAAGGCTCGGGTGGACAGCCGAGATCGGCGGTGACCCTTCCTGTCGCGACGTGACCGCCGTGACCTTTGCCTGAGGGTGATTCACCAGAATTTTGAGGAGTTCGAGGGCGGTGTATCCCGTCGCGCCCAGTATGCCAACTGTGACCATGGTGGGTGTGGACTCGGCTTTCGTGAACTGATCTTTTTTTCGATACGTCGTCATTCTTGCGGGTACCGGCAGAGCAGACAAGTTTGGAGGAGTCTGGTTCACGACAATCCAGAGTTTATTCTCAATTGTTTCCGCCATCTGAAGTTAGGGTGCATTGCGTGCTGCTCTGTCGTATCGTAAGTCGAAAAAAGAGGGGATGTTGATTTTGTTGTATCTGCCGTTGATGTAATAGTTTGTGTTCACGATTGCTTGGGTTGCATTTGTTTGTTGTTGCATTTAGACTCTTCCCTTCACCCCGCCGAAGTATGCTGCTGCGGCAGCGCCTGGTAAGAAGAAAAAAGAAGTAAGGTCGATTTGCGGCCTGCGAACGGGGTTCTGTTCCAGGTCAGGCGTTTTTCTGGCTCGCTGACGTGCTCCACTGTGAGGATTCTGATTCATGTCGAACGTCTATCCAAAAATTCACAATGCGATGTGGCCTGGCTTGGTTGGTAAGGGTTCGCCCGGGGCAGAGCCATTTATTTCGCTGGATCGAATGCTGGATCTGACGACTCAGGCTGAAGTGAACGGCCAGAAGTTCGATGGTGTCGACCTGTTTCTGTTCGATCCGCACATCAACATCGACCTGAGCGACGATGATGTGAAGCGGATCGCCGACAAGATTGCTTCCAAGGGTTTGAACGTCGGTTCACTGGTGGCTCCCGTCTGGCCGGGGACGGTTGGTGATAGCTCCATGGGTGGTCCCGAACAGCGAGCCAAGTTTGTGCTCGCGGTGAAGAAGGCCTGCCGAATCGCCAAGATTTTGAATGCACACGGTGTCAGGAAATATGGCGTCATCCGCATCGATGCTGCTGATGGGCCCGCACACTGGCTGAGCGATCCTGTCGGTAATACTCGCCGGATCGCTGCGACATTTCGTGAAGCTGCTGTTGTGGCTGCCGCCAATGGCGAACGCCTCGCTGCTGAAGGGGAAATCTGCTGGGCCGGGATGCATTCCTGGAAGAATATGGTTGACCTGCTGGAGCAGGTTGATATGCCAGGAACGGTTGGTTTCCAGGCAGATCAGGCCCACACCTACCTGTATCTGATGGGCTACAATGCACCTGAGCATGCCCTGCTGCAGCCTGGGTATTCGCAGGCCGAGTTTGATGCCGCTTACACGAAGATGACGGATGCTCTTCGTCCCTGGACGATCGATTTCCACGTCGCTCAAAACGATGGTACCGTGCACGGCTCCGGGGATCATGACAAGACAGGGCGGCACTGCCCGGCCGATGATCCGAACGGCAAGCTCGACATCACCGCCACCGCTGGATACTGGCTGAAGGGTGCTGCTGACCGCGGTATCCGCCACATCTGCTGGGACGGTTGCATGTTCGCCAACGCGACGCTCGAGAATCCGAAGACCTGGAATACGATTCTGGGGGCAATGATCAAGGTTCGAGACGCTCACGGCTGGAGCTGAGTCTCGAAATCAATTCGCAATGTGCAGCAGACTTTCGATGAAAGTCGCTGCCGGTGTTTGTCTTTTCAGGCCGAAATTGGCTGGTTTACGTTCTGGTACGATCTACGTTCTGGCACAGAGAGGTTTTTTCAATGAGTAAGCCATTGAACATTGGTATGGTCGGTTACGGCTTTATGGGCCGGACCCACTCCAACGCCTACCGCAAGGTGACAAACTTCTTCAAGTCGGAATACCAGCCCGTCTTGAAGGCAGTTTGTGCGCGTGATGCTGCCAAGGTGAAAGAGTTTGCTGACAACTGGGGTTACGAATCTGTTGAAACAGACTGGCGGAAACTGGTTGAACGCAAAGATATTGATGCGATCGACATCTGCACCCCGAACAACCTTCACCACGATATTGCGATCGCGGCTGCTGCAAACGGGAAAATGATCCTGTGCGAAAAGCCGCTGTCGATGAATGCCGAAGAAGGCGAAGCGATGTGCCAGGCGGTCGAAAAGGCCGGTGTCCTCAATACCGTCTGGTACAACTACCGTAAGGTTCCGGCTGTCACTTTTGCCAAAAAGCTGGTCGACGAAGGGCGTCTTGGACGCATCTTCCATTACCGGGCGAACTTCCTGCAGGACTGGACGATCTCTGCAGATCTTCCTCAAGGGGGAACCGCTCTGTGGAGACTGGATGCAGCAGCCGCAGGGAGTGGGGTAACCGGTGACTTGCTCGCTCACTGTATCGACACCGCAATCTGGTTGAATGGCGGCGTCCAGAACGTGACGGCGATGACCGAAACATTCGTTAAGGAGCGGAAGCACAATCTGACGGGCAAGGTTGAGAAGGTCGGCATCGACGATGCCTGTGCTTTCCTGTGCCGGTTCGATAATGGTTCGCTCGGTCTGTTCGAATCAACTCGCTACGCTCGTGGACATAAAGCGTTGTACACGTTCGAGATCAATGGCGAGCATGCTTCGATCAAGTGGGATCTGCACGATCTGCACCGCTTGCAGTGGTTCGATCATCGGGATGAAGGGGCACTGCGTGGCTGGCGGTCGATTCACATCACCGACAGCGACCATCCGTACATGGGTCACTGGTGGGTTCCCGGATTGCAAATCGGTTACGAGCATAGCTTTGTGCATCATGTCGCCGATTTCCTCGAAGGTGTCGCCAAGGGGGCTCCGGTCGGGCCGACGTTCCGGGATGCACTCGAAACCCAGAAGATCTGTGATGCCGTGTTGAAGAGTGGTAAGTCAGGGAGCTGGACACAGGTCGGATAGCTTTCTCGCCACAGTTCGGTATACTTTTCGTTGACAATCTGAGAGCACGGGCGATCGACCGTATCGCCCGTGTTTGCTTTTTGCCTGATCAAAAAACACCGGGGCGATGCCTGCTTCGGTCGATGAGGAGTTCGCTATGGAACGCCAGCCAATTTCCCGCGAAGGGTACGATAAGCTTCGCGAAGAGATTCGCCTGTTGGAAGATGTTGAAATGCCGAAGATCTCGCAGGCCATCGCCGATGCGCGAGCCGAAGGAGATCTCCGCGAAAATGCCGAATACCACGCACAGCGTGAAGCGCAGGGGATGACGCAGGCCAAGATCAACCAGCTGAAGACGCGTCTTGCAAGTTGCTACATCGTCGACAAGTCGACCCTGCCGAAGGGAGTCGTTACGTTCGGGTCTCGCGTCACCGTGAAGGATCTGAGCGACGGTTCGATTGAACAATACGAATTCGTCGGGCCGGGTGAAGAGGACTATACGGGCGATGTCATGAAGATTCTGACAACGAGCCCGCTGGCCACGGGGATGATGAACAAGAAGATCGGGGACAAGATCGAAGTGGCGGTGCCGCGAGGAAAGCTGCGGTACGAGATTACTTCGATTGATGGTGAATAGGCTTTTGCGGAATCGGTCCGATGTCATCCTGGTCAGACTACGCTCTTCAACTCGCGGAACAGGCTCGTGCAGCGTCACGTAAGCTTTCGACAGTAACGACTGCTCAGAAGGTCCAGTGGCTGCACCAGGCGGCCGATGCACTGATCGCGAGATCAGGTGAGGTTCTGGCAGAGAATGAGCGAGATCTGGCAAACGCGCCCGGTTATGGGCTGACGTCGGCTGAAATTGACCGATTGAAGCTGTCTTCAAACGGCATCACGAAGATTGCCGACGGGCTGCGCGAAGTCGCCGCATTAACGGACCCGATCGGTCAGGTGATTGATTCCACGGTGCGGCCGAACGGTCTAAAAGTCAGCCGTGTGCGCGTTCCGCTGGGGGTTGTGTTCTTCATTTATGAATCTCGTCCCAACGTCACGATGGATGCGGCTGCTCTCTGTGTGATGAGTGGCAATGCCGTCATTCTGCGTGGTGGCAAAGAAGCGTTGCATAGCAATCTGGCACTCCATCGTGTACTGCGAGATTCTCTGGTTGGGGCTGGGCTGCCGGAGCACTCGGTTCAGCTTGTGGAATCAGTTGAACGTGAGATCGTTGGCGAACTGCTGAAGCTTGATGGAAAGATTGACGTGACAATTCCGCGTGGCGGAAAGTCATTGATTGAGCGTGTCACCCGTGAAGCTCGCATGCCTGTGATTAAGCACTTCGACGGGATCTGTCACGTTTACGTCGATCAGGCCGCCGATCAGGAGATGGCCCTGCGGATTCTTCAGAACAGCAAGTGTCAGCGGACGGGCGTTTGTAACGCTGCCGAATCGCTGCTGGTGCATGCGGCCATTGCCGACTCGTTTCTGCCTAAAGCGGAACGGATGCTGAAAGAGCAGGGTATCGAAGTTCGTGGCTGCGAACGAACGCGGCGCTGGATTCCGTGGGCACTTGCTGCAACGGAAGAGGACTACCGCACGGAATATCTCGATTTGAAGCTTTCCGCTTGTGTTGTTGACAGCCTGGATGAGGCGATTGAGCGGATTGATCGGTATGGCTCGCACCATACGGATGCCATTGTCACCAGCGATAAGGCAGCTGCAGAGCGATTCGTCGCGGAAGTGGATTCATCTGCAGTGATGGTGAATGCGAGTACTCGATTCAACGATGGATTTGAATTCGGTCTGGGTGCAGAAATCGGTATCAGCACCGATAAGATTCACGCTCGCGGGCCTTGTGGATTAGAATCATTGACGAGTTATAAATGGATTGCTCGTGGTGAGGGGCAGATACGCGGGTGACCACCGAGCCGCCGCGTTGAATTCGAGGCGATGACTTGATGAGGAAGGGGGCCACGGATGGGCGAGATTCTCAGTCAGGCCGAAGTGGAGGCGATTCTTTCGGCAATCCAGCCATCGCGACCGGCCGAGCGTCCTGCTGGCGGGCCTGGGGAGAAGTTGCCGCAATGGCAACCGCATGATTTTCGCCAGTCCGAGCCATTGCGCGGGACGGCTCTTCAAGTGGTTCAGGCGTTACATGACGGGATCTGCAATCGCTGGCAATCACGCTTAAGGGCTGTTCTTCAAACAGATCTGAGAATTCGTCCGCTCGGGGCATGTCAATCGACAGCAACAGAGTTCTTCGCTACGAATCGGTCGCCTGTCATTCAGTGCATGATTTCTCACGCGGGTTCAATCGCGGAATCGTTGCTGGTCTGGAGTTCGGATCTGGCAAGGAGTTTCATTGGCAGGATGTTGGGGGGATCCGACGTACAACCTGTCGACGACGTCCGATTGACAAAAATTGAACTGCGACTGCTCGATCGGCTGAACGATGCAATCATCAGCGAGTTGGCTCTTGTGTTTGGGGGATCGCTCGCGGCGGAGAAAGTTGTGCAGAGCGACGATGCCGTTTCGGCGTCAATCAATCCATTCCCATTTGCCTGGTTCACTTTTGAGGTCTCTGGCATTGGTGCCGGCGGATTGGTTCATCTGGGGGTTCCCATGCAACTGGGAATCTCTGAGGTAACCTCTCGCCTGAATGACCTTGGTGGCGCAGGTCGTCAGGTGGAACTCGATTGGATACCCGCCGGAATTCAGCAGATCTCGGTAAGGGTTTCAGCGAGCCTGGCGACGCTGAAGCTTCGCGCTGCTGATCTGGCGGCGTTACAGGTTGGTGACATTGTCATGACCGATGTCGCATCAAGTGATTCCGTTGCATTCACTCTAGATGGGCGTCGACTGGGAAATGCGATCGTGGGGACTCATCTTGGTCACAAGGCCCTGCGAGTCACTCCGTAAGAAGCACCTTCGATCATACAAACGTCAAAATCGGCAGAAATTGCCGATCATCTGGCGGTTCATTAAGGTCGAATCCCGTCGTTCAAAACTGCCACGTTTTCTCACAAAACAGAGGGTCTACGGAAAACTTTCGAGTCTGCAGGCCCAGAATTCTGTTCAGAAATCGCCAAGTCGTTGACAGAACGCTGGTTCCGGGCTAATACTATTCGTCCGAATCTTGCGTGATGGCCGATAACCATTTCAACCACGTGGCCGCCATGTCTGGAGACTGGTGCCGTCTGATACCTGAATTTCCGGGAGTTGCCAGCAATCGAAACAACGCATCGAATCAATGATCAAATCCGACTCTCGCCCATCCGAGTAGTCGACCAGGAAGGAAAGATGCTGGGAGTGATCCCGACCTCTGAGGCCCAGCGGTTGGCCAATGAGGCGGGGCTGGATCTGGTGGAAGTTGCTCCGAACGAGCGCCCGCCCGTCTGCCGAATCATGGACTACGGGAAGTTCAAGTACGAGCAGAAGCGTAAGGCAGCACAGTCGGCGAAGCAGCATCAGGTGCAGCTCAAGGAAATTCGGCTGCGTCCGAAGACCGGTGACCACGATATCGAGTTCAAGGTCAAGCAGGCGCGAGAATTTCTGACGCACAAGGACAAAGTGAAGTTTAATGTCCAGTTCAAGGGGCGTGAAAACGCGCATCATGAGCGTGGACGTGAGATCCTGGCGGGGATTATTGAGATCCTGCAGGATGTTTCGAAGGTCGAAAAGACTCCTTCGATGGAAGGCGGTCGAAATATGACTGCCGTTTTGGCTCCAAAAACCTGATTTTTCGGGGTTGGGCCAGAAGAATGCAGTTTTCGCGGCGTGTGACTGGCAGGGACGGCGAACGTCGTTTATACTCTCCGCCCCGATATCAACGGACAGCAAGCGGTCTGTGGTTGGGTTGTTTGTTTATTTGATGGTGTTTATTCAGTGAAATCCGCCCCATTGTCGGGGTTTGTTTTGTCAGGACTTGAACCATGCCGAAGCAGAAGTCGCACAAGGGAATTCAGAAGCGGTTCAAAGTCACGGCCAGCGGTAAAGCGAAGTGCCGTAGTGCGTTCCGTGGGCACCTTCTGAGCCATAAGTCAGGCAATCGCAAGCGAGACAACCGAAATGACACGGTTTTGATCGGGGCCGATGCCCTGATGATCCGCGAAGCGTTGCGGCCCCGAAACTAGGATTGTTTCCGATTGACGTTGGCTTTCCGACAGCATCGAGTCCAGTGCAGCATAAGTTGAGCTTGAAGAACTATGAGAATCAGTTACAGCGTCGCTCGTCGTCGAGCCCATAAGCGATTGTTCCGCGAAGCCAAGGGAAGCTACGGCGGTCGAAAGAATTTGTTGCGAACGGTCAAAGAAACGATCGTTCGTAATCGATGTTTCGCGTACCGCGATCGCCGAACGCGTAAGCGTGATTTCCGCGGGTTGTGGATCATCCGAATCAAGGCCGCTGCTGAAATGCGCGGGATTTCTTATTCGCGATTTATTCATGGCTTGAATCTGGCGAATCTGAAGCTGAATCGCAAGACGTTGAGCGAACTGGCGATTCACGAACCGCAAGTGTTCGACGAAGTCGCCCGATTGGTTCGCGACGCCCTTTCGGCTGTAGCCAAAGCCGCGACGTGATCGTCGTTCTTGCTTCGGTATGAAATACTGACACCGCTTCGGCCTGCCGATGCGGTGTTTTTTTTCAAATGCGACGTTGGTCTGTTGGTTGAAATGCAGTCTGAAGAGACGAGACGATCATGGATTTCGAGCAGTCATTCACCCATTACGAACAGGATGCTCTGGCAGCGATCTCGGCCGCGACAACAGCAGAAATGCTGGAACAGGCCCGCATCGAGTTTCTCGGCAAGAAGCAGGGGCGACTCAAAGATTTGCAGTCCGTTCTCGGGACCGTTCCTGTTGACCAGAAGCCGGTTGTCGGCAAGCGATTCAACGAAATTAAAGATCGTGTGACAGCGGCCTGGGAGCAAAAGCAGCAAACACTCAAAACGCCGAAGAAGGCTGCTGGTTCCGAACTCGACGTGACGTTGCCAGGAACGGCGTTGACACTGGGCAAACTGCACCCATTGACTCAAACGATTGAAGAGTTCAAAGATATCATGGCCCGGCTGGGCTTTGAGTCCGAAGAAGGTCCTGAAGTTGAAGACGAATGGCATAACTTCGTCGCGCTGAATATCCCCGAAGATCATCCGGCACGAAATCCGCTGGATAACTTCTATCTGTCTGTCGCCTCGACCGTCAATCAGGACGCTCGATTGTTGCGAAGCCAGACTTCTACGGTACAGATCCGGACAATGGAGCGGCGAAAGCCACCAGTGCGAATTGTGTCCGTAGGTCGCGTGTATCGTCCGGACCAGATCGATGCGACGCATCACATGATGTTCCACCAGATGGAAGGTCTGATGGTTGGCCCTGATGTGACAATGGCTTCGCTGAAGACCGTTCTGCAACTGTTTGCAGCGGCTTATCTGGGCGAAAACGTCCCAGTTCGCTTTCGACCGTCGTTCTTTCCGTTTACGGAACCAAGCGTGGAATTCGATGTCCGTCGCGGAAACAGTTGGCTGGAACTGGGCGGGGCAGGAATGGTTGATCCGAATGTGCTTTCAGCGTGTGGACACGATCCTGAAGAAGTGAGTGGCTTCGCGTTCGGACTGGGGATTGCCCGATTCTGTATGATGCGACATGGAATTGACGATATCCGCCACTTCTATGAGAACGAACTGCGATTCCTGCAGCAGTTCTAGCGCGGGTCGCACCGTCGTGTTGCTTCGGAACATTGCGTGCCGACTGCGGCAATTGCTGCAGTAGCGTCGCTCGGTGATGCTTCAGAAGTCTAACGAAATGTTTGACGCTGTGAATCGGCATGATTCGCAGGGGGAATGTTCTGATTCATTCGAAAAACATCGTTGTTTGGCGGCAAATGATCTTGCAATGATTGCGATGATTCTGCGCATCGAGCGGTGTGGGTAACGAAGTTGGTATTCCTGGCAAAGTTTGAGGAATCGCAAGAGAAAACGAAAGAGAATCGACTCGTCGCGTGCCGATGATTTCTCGAAGAATCTTGTTGACATTCAGCTTCGCCGATAGAACAATACCCCTCGCTTTTGATTGATAAATGACCTGCCGATTTCTCCCTGCCAAACCTGACTTTCCAGATCAAAGTTCCTTAATGGTTTGTGTGCACTTGTGTGCAAAGGGATCGGGGTGTTGATTGAACATCAGCAAAAGCTGTTGGGTGATTGCGGAAGATTCTGTTCGAAGGAATACCCCGCCGAAAGCGTTTTTTGCGTCGGGGTTTGAATAAACTTTTTTGTTACCACGTTTGAACCAAGTTTCGGGAGATTGGGCGAATGTCGTTCGACTACGACGTAGACGAGATCGAATCTGAGGAACTGGAATACGCTGCCGTCGAGGAAGGGGATTCCGAGTACGGTGGGGAGTATGTCGGTGAATTTGAGGAGATCGATTTCGATTCTCTGGGAATTGATCCAAGCGAACCAACGACCGCCAAGCCAGGGACCGAAGAAAAGGTTCTGATGCTCGCCGCTCGTTATGCCGCTGGTGTCCCATTGTGGCACGACGAAGACTGCTACGATCATGGTCCCGGTCAGTCACTGGCTCGATTGATTCGCAAGCCCTGATCAGTACGGTCACATCCGATCGACAGATTTTGATAGATACGCCTCGTCCTTACCGACGGGGCGTTTTTTTATCGACTGATAAAATGAATTCTCCCGCAATGTGGCATTTCTGAAAGAGGGCGAACGACTGTTTGAATTGCACCTCAAGCGTGTTTTCCACAGTCACTCGGGGTATCATCTTCTTTGGATTTCCCTTTCTGATGAGTGATCACATCTCTGATTTCGGGCCTCACGATGACGGACTCTTCTGCTACTGCAGGGGATGGCATTTCCACGTGTCATCAGCCGATCGATGATTCGTCCGCGAAGGGGGTCGAGTGTCCTCATTGCCATCAACGGTCCCTCGACACTTCGTTTTGCGAACATTGCCAGTTTGAAATCCCCTCGCCGACTGAAGCCAGGTCCACATCGACATCCGCTGCAGGCTGGGGAACGACTGCGATTGGTGTCCAATGGCCCGATGATCCCTCTGCTTCATTCGAAGTTGATGCGGGGAATGATTGTGTGCGCGTCCGCGGAATTGCACCGAAGCTATGGCCATGGGTGAAAGACGATGTTCTGGTGCGGCAGTCGACCGTTCTTTCCTCGCTACCTCCCATCAACATCCTGGAAATCGATGGCGGGGCGCTGATTCAAGCGGCAACCTGGCGTTGCAAACCGGTACCTGATGTCACGGAAGCGACTTCCCTTGACGAGTTACTTGCAGACGCGGTCGCGGCCTGTCGAAGGCTCGCCGGAGTCATGTCCGAATTAAACGCTGCTGGGTACGTCTGGTATGAATTCGACCCTCAAGCAGTCGAAGTGCGCGATGAACAGTCTCGGATTACCAATCTGGATTGGAGGTTATTCCCGGCGGGGCGGTGTCCTGAGCGTTTAGCTCGCATTTCACAGAAGTATTCCCCGCCCGAAATCTGCCAGTTTCGAGATGATTCGATCGGGCCCAGAACAGATGTTTTTCATCTGGCGATCGAACTCTATTACCGACTCGCGGGACTCAAATCCGGGTTTGCCGGCCGGGGGCTTGAGGCGTTCGCATTTGACATTCCTTCCTTACGAGTCTTTCGCCCCGATATCCCTGCGGGAATCTGGAATCTCTTGCGACGCGGGCTGGCTGTGAATGTGACACATCGGCCAACCACCGTCGCCGAGTTCGCGGACGAGTTCGAGAAAATCGTTTTCGCTGGCGCCCAACTTTCTGCAACGTCCAACGCGAGTCTGCCTCTTGCGACATCTGACGTATCGCCAACCCCGGCGCCCTCGTTCTGGCAGCGTATCTTTGCATCAGCCGTAGATACGAGCACTGCCAGCGAAATTCGTGAATCAGGTGATCGAAATGATCCCTGTGTCGAAATCGGATCGCACACCATTCCCGGGCGTGCGAAATCGGCGTTGAATTCTGTCAACCAGGATCGAGTTGTTGTGATTCGTGAAACCGTTCACGGTCGCGACATTTCTCTTTTGATTGTTGCCGATGGAGTTTCAACGGCCCGAGTGGGTGATGGTGCCTTGGCGAGTCAATTGGGAACGGAAGCGATTGTGGGATCAATCCGTTCACAATTACAGACCATTCCACCAGCGTCGGCCCCTGACTGGCCT
>CAXBSB010000102.1:0-26238 GCA_963977965.1 uncultured Schlesneria sp. | reverse complement strand
ATAGTACGAAGGTGACTCATCAGCCGGTACGCGGTAGTGCGGGTCGCACTACCACGTCGCGTTGGGACATGGTTTGACACTGCTGTACAGCGATCCAAGATCCACACTATGTGTGGGCCGACAATCGATGATGATGATGATTATTCTTCTTCGTCAAGCTTGGTTGTGCGTTTGCGCACCGCTTTCTTGAGCGGACTCTTATCGGCTGATTCCACCTTCGTCGCAAAGATTCTGCGGACCGATTCGAGCAGCACTTCCATCGGAAATGGCTTTCTCAGGTAATCTGCAACGCCCAGCATTTCCGCATAGGCCTTGTGACGCCCCCCTTCGTTTGCAGTGATCATGATCACCGGTGGAGGGGCATCCAGAGTCTTCAGGTATTCGAGGACCGGAAACCCGCCGAGGCGCGGCATCATCATGTCGGTAATGACGAGATCCGGTTTCAGGGAGCTGATCTGCCGCTGACCTTCGGCCCCGTTCGGGGCCAGGAATACTCGATACCCGTTGCTCTGCAAAACCCCATGCAACATCGACGCGATTTCGCGATCATCGTCGATAATCAAAATCGTTTTTTCAGGGGACGTGTTCAGTTCACTTGAGGACATTTTGACCTCCGAAGAATTACTTCTTCGCCTTTTTCAGTGTGCCAAGATATTCGACAATGTCTGCCATTTCTTCGGGTGACAGTAGTTTTGCCAAATCAGCAGGCATTAGCGAAATCTTGTTCTTGATACGTTCTTCGATCTCTTTCTTTTCGAAGGATCGAACCAGAGCATCTGCACCGCGTACGGAGACTTTGCTGTCGTCTTCACTGATAATGATACCACTCACCGTGGTTCCATTCGACAGACCAAGTGTCCAGGCTTCATAGTTATGGCTGATTCCCGCACTTGGGAAAACGATCGACTCGAACATCGCCTGGCGAGCCAGCTTAGCTCCGATTTCAGACAGATTCGGACCAACCTCTTTACCGTCTCCATTCACAACGTGACAGGTATTGCACTTGCCAACGGTTGTAAACAATTTCTGCCCCTGTCCCGCATTCCCCTTCAGTTTTACCAATTCGGTCAGTGGAGGAAGCGGCTTGTCATTCTTTCCGGCGGGAGCCGGGAACAGTGCGACGGCACGTGCTCGCTGGGCATCGTCAAGCGGCGCCGACTGCAGTGCTGCTGACAGCGCCGGGGCAAATGTCTCATCGAATTCCTTGGCTTCGGATAACTTCAAAACTTCTGCCGCACCAGCTTTTGTCAGCGTTGCCCCCTTGATTGCCTGACGACGCAGGTCCGCCGCAGCCTTGCTGTCTTTGACGATTGGCAGCAACAAGCCTGTCACCTGGGCATCGCCCGAGTTACTCAAGGCGGTTGCAGTTCCCAGCGCGATACGTCCCTGGTCCTTTGTTGACTTCAACATTTCTCCCAGCAGGGCCAATTGACCTTTCGCCAGAAGAACTCGAACGGCATCCAGGCCTGCTTGATCATCCGGTCGTTTGGCAGCCAGTTCCGCCAGTTCGGGGTACCGAGTTGCCACGCTGAATTTATCGACCAGCACGATGTACTGAGGATCACCCTTCAGGCCATCGAGAACGCGATTGAGTGCTGCGAGCTGCTGAGGATTCTTGGAAACATCAAATCCCTTCAGCCGACTGATCGCTTCCGTATTGACGAACTTGGTCTTGGCTTCGTCTCCAAAGTTTCCGAATGCCAGCGTGATAAGGGCTTCTTCTTTTTCCGCACCGACCAGGAAATCGAAGGCTCGCAGATATCGAGGCACTTCATCCGCTGATACAGAATTGGAGGAGACGATTCCCACCAGCAAACCAGGGCTCTGCTTGGCTCGTGATCGCCATGCAACATCTCGTCTGGCAGCATTCGCCCAAGGATCGGCGACCTTCTTTGCTTCCAACCAGGCAGCGATACAGGCATCCCAGTTGTTGTAGGCACCGATACCGAGTGCTTCCAGGTACCAGCGATCCTGGCCGTCATGCTGATTCGCAAGTGTCGTCCAGAATTCAGCATGCTTTGCAGAGGCGTATTGATTCAGAGCGATCGCACAGTCACGACGAACTTCGACGGCTGGATCATTGACGAGTGCCGCCAGAACGGATGTCAGATCCAGCTTCCCTCGCAATTCGCGAGCCAGTCGCAGACCGGCAATTCGGATATCAGGGTTGGAATCACCGATCGCCTTGGCAACTGCCAGTGGGCCCTTTCCTTCAATCTTGCCGAGCAACCACAAGGCGCGGGCTCGGACTCGCGGATTCGGATCACTTTCAAAGACCTTGGACAAGGCCGGTTCCGCCTTATCGCCTTGAGCGTTGAGGGCTGTCCAGCCAAGATATCGAGTCACTTCGTTGGGACTCTTCAGTGCAGCGATCGCTCCTTCAATGGTGCTGACATCAACGGTCGCGACCTTGTAAGGAGTCTTCGGAGGAGCAACGCGGAACAGTCGACCTCGGTCGGCATCACCCATGCGGTGACCACCAACGCCGGGATCGTACCAGTCAGCGACGATCAGCGATCCATCGGGAGCCACACAGACATCGGAGGGGCGGAACCAGTTGTCGCGAGCCCCCTGCAGAACGTTGACAATCTCTGCGGAATAGCCCGCTCCGGCCTTCTTCGCAGGATAAGCCCGAACGACATTCGGCCCGGCATCGCAGTGGATGACCTGGTTGTGGAATACCTTTGGCAGCAGAGATCCCTCGTACACGCAGATCCCCGTCGGCGATCCTGCGCCTGTTTGCAGCAGGTTAGGAACAACACCCGGATCGTTCAGATGCCAATGACGCAGCGGGATTTCTGTCTCAAGGTTTGTACGCGGCGTATTCCAGCCAGCACCGTTGATTTCGTCCCGGTAGCCGTAGTTACCGAACTCCATCACGTAGTTGATGCGGACACCTTTGTTACCGTCGTCGTCGTTATCCGATTGCCACAAGGTCCCAAAGCTGTCGACGGCAATTTCCCAGTTGTTTCGGAAGTCCCAGCCGAGCGTCTCGAACTCACTTCCGTCCATGTTGCAGCGGAAGACCATCCCCTCCTGGTAGGGCTTTCGATGATCGTGAACTTCGCGTCCGGAAAGATCGACAATCTGCTTGCCATCTTTGTCCTTGATGCGGCGGCCGCTGTTACCGAAATTGAAGTACAGCTTGCCGTCAGGACCAAAGTGGAAGGCATGGATCCCGTGGTCGTGCTGAGATCCTTCGATTCCCGTAAACAGCATCTCTTTCCGGTCAGACTTCAGGTCACCATTTTCGTCGTGCAGGTAGAAGACGCTGTCACCGCACGAAACGATGATCTTCGTCCCTTTGCCCGAGGGAGTCGGCAGGACGCAGATTCCGTGGGCAGAATCGACATCGTGGCCTTGATGAAAAACCGTCTGCTTGTCGGCGACGCCATCACCATTGGTATCTTCGAGGATCAGAATCCGATCCCCTTCCTTGCGTTCGCCATTGCGATGGCGGTAATTGACGACTTCACAGACCCAGATTCGGCCCAGGTGATCGATGTCAATGCTGGTTGGGTTGAGCATCGCCGGGTTCGACGCTTCGCTGGCGAACAGCGTTGCTTCCAGACCTTCGGCGACATCCAGACCCGAAACTGCGTCCTTCGGATCGCGACTGCCTCCGCCACCAGCAGGGGCAGCCGATGCTACCTGAACAGGAGGACGCTGAGTGTAGACCAGGAACTGAACCGAACTGGTGTTGGCTGCCTGATCCGATCCCCCGTTGTCGATTCCCCCTCGCGCCTTGAATCGCGTAGTTCCGGCAGGAAGATCGAATGCGATCACGGAATTCGCATGAGTCCCGATACCGTACTCAACCGGCTTTCCGGCAATCTTCAGCGGGCTACCGCCAGCGTTTTTGTTGACGCCAACAGTTCCCCATTCGGCCGCAGCCGATTTCCAATTGAGTTCGGTCAGCTTTTTCTCACCCGACGCCGAGATCAAACGCGGTTCCGCCCAGTCGGCCCAGTCGCATCCGAAACCATCTCCGCCGTCGCGAACGACCAGAAACAGTTCCTTGGCGCCGGTCACATCGACATCAATGTCGACAGACATCCCGGGAGTCGACTTATTGATGACTTTCGACTGAAACTTCGGCTCCTGAGCGACTGCCCCGGCTCCCAAAGCACACAGCGTTGCGAAAGAAACAACTTGGCGGAAAATCATCGAAGAAGGCTCCCTGCGGATTGATAATTGCCTGAAGGTCTGGAGCTTGTGACTGGCTTCCAGAATGTTAATCCCGTGGTTGTCTGACGATCAGATCCATCGGTGAAAAAGATTCTCGCGTAACCCGCGCATCGCGCGTTGCCACGAAGAACCGACCGATGGATGGTGACGTACCGATGAACTACTTGTTGTATTCGTCGATAATTGCCTGCCAGCGTGCTTCGTTAAAGTCGGCTGGAATCGGCTCATCGTGGTTCTGGAGCAAATCCTTCACAGTGACCGTTCCTGGAGAAACGCCATCGGCGGGTACATCAACTCCAGCAGTCCAGACGATGGCGTTCAGGATCAGCTTGCGAAACTGATTGCTGCCCCAGTTCACGTGGTTGTGACCACCGGTGCAGCCGAAGCCGCGTCCGCCGTCTTCCCGTTGCGTCGCCCAGGCCATGTGCTGGACTTCCTTGTTCTTGATCGCTTCGCGGACTGCTGGGTTGCCGCTGTGGGGACCATCACCACGTGACAGAGTGCTGTCAGGCGGAAGGTCGGTCAGGATCGGCACAACGCCATTCATCTTGTCGCGAAACCGCATGTGGTAGTACCACTCATCGTTCGTCGAAAATGGCTTCACACCCCGTGTCACGGGATGTTCCGGGAACTTGTTGTACTTGGCTACCCAGTGAGGATTGACCGACCAGTTTGGTTCGAAATAGCCACCGGTCCAGTCGAGGAATTTGTCGCCTGATGGACCTTTCGGAACTTCAACTCCGTAATGAATGCAGACGATCCCCGTCCCCTTGGCAGTCAGCGCATTGAGTTGATCGAGGTGAGCGTTAAACGGATGGCCGCCCCCGCCGTCTGAATAGATAATGACGGTGTTTGCTGAGGCGAGCTTTTCATCGCTGGGCCAGCCAGCCGCTTTCAACGAATGGACTTCGGCATCGACGAGACCGCTTTCGTTGAGGATGCGTGCCAGCAGGGTGCAGCCGGACAGGTGGTCGTGAGCCCCGAAACCGTGGCTCGGATTTCCTGCCAGCAGCAGGGCTTTCTTCTTGCCTTTTGCTGCAGCACCGGAGGCAGCGGCTTCTGGCTTCAGGGTCTTCAACTTGATGTTACGGAACTGAACTTTCATCGGAGGACCGGCGTGCAGTTGCAGAGCAAGCACACCCTTGGCTCGGCGTTCCTTCTGGTCTTCGTCGTTACAGATCGAGGTTACGACACCGTTGATCTGATGTGTAAATGTGAACCCTTTGGCGGTCACGTGATACTCGTTCCAGTCTTCCTTCTTGATTTTGGTCTGGATTTCCTTGGTGTCACCCAGTTGCTTGACGACGGTTGGTTTGTGGTCGTTACCGATCACAGTTTCCTGACCACGATTGGCGAGGATTCCACGGAATCGTTCACCGTAGTTAATCCCGGAATAAGTGTCGCCTGCTTCGAAGTCGGCCTGATAACCGCCGATGACCCACTTTTCGTTCGGGACTTCGAAGCTGCGGTATTGAATCCCCGAATTGCCACCGATGATCTTGTATTCCAGCTTCAGTTCGAAGTCGGCGGTTTCTCCACCACGCCAGATGATGAACGTGTTCCCCTTGGTGGGCTTTTCAGCCGTCGTCTGACCGGTGATCGTCCCATCTTCGACGCGCCAGAATTCCGGATTTCCATCCCACTTATCCAGAGTCTTGCCGTCAAAAATCGTTTCCCAGCCATCCTGAGCCTGAGCTGTCAGGGCTGTTGCCCCGAAAAGGGCCAGAGCCATCCAGGCGACCATCATCCTGCACCGCATGTTCTTCTCCTGTTGGAAATCGTAGGTGATTTTCAAATCACTCAGCGCGACGCGACCGTACATCACGGTCCAGGCTGAAGTACCCAGCCTGGTTTCGGTTTCGGGCCGAACCGCGCGAACCATCATTGGAACATATTGACGACTACCTTCGCAACTACGGGAACACCGCCAGACGCGTATTCACTGATTTCTGAATCTGAAAGTCGCAAGGCGATGGTACCGCAGTCGGATGCGTCGACAGAGACAGCCAATAAACGCTTCGAGTTCCGATACGACTCGCGGGGAACAGGTCTACCGAGCGTTTTCCTCACGGACCAGCCATCCAATGATGTCCCCGGGTGAGACAATCGCGTCGACGTGACGTGTGGTTGACGCCAACGCGCCGCTTTGAGTCGCAGAAATATCGTAGGTGATCCCCGGAATCAGCAGTTCCACCAACCGATCACCTGCAACAACAGCTTGTCCCGGTTCCACGAGCCAGGCGCTGATACGCAGCGATTCCTGTCCCGTTCCCAGATCGGGAACATGAATCGGGATTCGTTGGTCTTCGGGAGCGTCTGACATCAGTCGGGTTCACACTCTCAGGACGTCCGCCATTTCGCCCGCGTGATAGCTGGAGCGAACGAACGGGCCACTCGCGACCATGCTGAACCCAAGTTTCCGGACCAGCTCTCCAATTTCATCAAATTCTTCAGGCGGAACATAACGTTCTACCGGAAGATGATCGAGCGTTGGTTGCAGGTATTGTCCAAGCGTCAACATGTCGCAGCCAACTGCCCGCAAATCGGCACAAACTTCCAGCAGTTCCTCTCGCGTCTCGCCAAGTCCCAGCATCAAGCCGCTTTTCGTCGTCATCTCGGGGGCTTCGTCCTTCACTTGCTTCAGCAAGTCGAGAGAGTCCGTTGATACTCGGCATTGCGTCGAACGCGATCGTACAACCGCGGGACTGTTTCTGTGTTGTGATTGAAGACATCCGGTTGCGATTCGATGACTCGATGAATCGCGGCTCGATTCCCTTTGAAGTCCGGGGTCAAAACCTCAACTCGAGCCCCTGTTTTGTTTCGTACAGCCAGAACACATTCGTAGAAATGATTGGCTCCACCATCCGGAAGATCATCCCGTGTCACCGATGTGATGACCACGTACTTCAATCCCAGGCGTTGAGCTGCTTCAGCGACGCGATCGGGTTCATCCAGTTGCACAGTTTCAGTCTTGCCACGTGGAACAGAACAGAAACCGCATGGACGGGTGCAGACGTTGCCGAGGATCATGAACGTTGCCGTCTGCTGCGACCAGCACTCGGTCCGATTCGGACACTTGGCGCTCTCGCACACCGTTTCCAGCCTCAGGTCGGCGATCACATCCGAAGTGAATTGCATCCCGGCCTGAGGCAACGGACGGCGCAGCCACTTCGGCAGGCGCTGTCGGGCCGGTACTTCGCTGATGGGATCGCTGGGCAGAATGTTCAGTGAATTTGTGGTCATTTCGAGTCGTATTCCGTTTTGAAACGAGCTGTCATGCGTACACATACACCTTCCGTGTGGATCGACGCAGCAACGGATGTCCGGTGTAAAGATGATAGGATTCGTAGCCGAGTGCATTTGCAAGATGTCGGATCAGGCATTCTCGCACCGATGCCATGCTGGTTGGCCTTGTTCGTTGAGTGGCAAGCGATGTCACTCGCTGTCCGCTATGTGACCAGTTCACCACATCCAGCCCCTCATGTGGAACCGTCACATTCACGTACATGCCGCCATGTGTCACCCCGTCACGGACGGCCGCACCAATGAAGGCAAACTGCCCGCAACGGCAAGTAGCGCCGGGGATGATAGCCGACGTCGCTTCAACCCCCAGGTCCGCAGCCGTTGCCACGAGAGTCTGTTCCAGTCGCTGGCGATACTCGACAAGCCCCAGGTTGAGCCGATGCAGAGGAATTTGCGAGTACAGAGCGACTTGTCCGGGAGCGTGCGCAATCGTTCCGCCACCCCGATTGAGCCACCGGACCTCCGTTTGCCGGGCGACCAGTTCTTCTGGTTCCAGCAGAACATCTGCAAAGCTCCCTTCGCGTCCGATCGTAATGGCTGGCGGATGCTCACAAACCAGCACCACACCATGCTGATCGTTGCGCTCTGAAATCTGATCAACAATTCGAGATTGAAGCGTCAGTGCCGATTCGAGGTCGACTGTCCCCAGCAGAAAGACTTCCAGCGCCGATGACCCTTGGCCTGCGTGTTTCCAGTCTATCGGCAAATCTGCCATCGTCACGAAACTGCTCGATTGTGTATTAGGAGTCGTCCTGCCCGGACGCTGCGTTGTGAATGAATTCAGTGAAAACACCTGCTCGGCAGGCACCTTCATTCCCAAATGGAGTCTATCGGAACCCGCTTCTTCGAACAATGCGGGATGAAAATATGGCCAGAAACTGATTGGAATCTCGATTGGACGAACCGCCTGAAGCGGGTATCCTCGTGCCTTCACAAAAGTCCCTGTGGAGAAGTTACTTATGTCGCCCCAAAGCATGACTCGACGTCGATTTCTGGCCTCAACAGCGGCAGCCGCGACGCTCGCCCTGGGAACCGATGTTCGTTCGGCCGAGCCACCGGCGAAAATCGGCTTCGGATTCAGCCTGTACGGCATGAAGTCGATTAAACTATCTCAAGCACTGAAAATTTGTGCGGATATTGGATACAGCGGCGTCGAACTGGCGTGCCTTAAGGATTGGCCCTGTGATCCACTACTTTTACAGCCCTCGGATCGAAAGGACCTGCGAACTGAACTGAATGACCTGGCACTCGATCTTCCCTGCCTGATGGACAACCTGGGGTTGCTCGTCGCCGACGAAGTTCATCGCACGAACTTGGAACGCCTGAAACTGGTGAGCCAACTGGGGCACGATCTTTTTCCCGATTCCCCACCGATCATCGAGACTGTTCTGGGAGGAAAGCCTGACGACTGGATGTCGGTCAAGGATCGTATGGTCGAAAAGCTGAAGGATTGGGAAAAGGTTGCCGCAGCACAGAAAACTGTGATTGCGATCAAGGCCCATGCTTTCGGTGCACTGCATACTCCACAAGATGCGGTCTGGCTGGCGGATCAGATCAACAGCCCATGGATTCGCCTGGTATTCGACTACAGTCATTTCCAGCGTCAGGGACTGCCGCTGCAGGAAACGCTCGCGAAGATGATTTCGAAGACCGTCTTCGTCCACGTCAAAGATAATGTGACAGCGAATGGCAAAACCGAGTTTGCTTTGCCTGGAGATACTGGCGACACGGACTACGTTCAGTATTTGAAGCAGTTGCGCGACGGCGGCTATCGCGGAGCGGTCGTGGTCGAAGTCAGCGCTCAAGTATCAGGCAAGCCCGGCTATGACCCCATTGCGGCTGCGAAGAAATGTTACCGGAATCTGCAACCAGCGTTCGTGAAGGCAGGCTTACGTGTCGAACCGTAATTGTACGTAGTTCGATCATCTGGATAGAAATGAGCCAGATTTGTGTCGGCACACGTCGAATGTGAGCCAATCAACGAAGGCCTCTTGCATCGTCGCGGTGGTTCCATAAGATATTGCTGATGCGGATTCTGCAGCGATCCAGACTCAATACCATGCCCGGAAGATTCTTTGTTGGAGCAGGAATTTGAAGTCAACACAGGTCTCGGCTATTCGGCGAACTGTTGATGCAGTCGCCGGAATTTGCGTCTTTGGAATTGTGATCTGTCTTGTACCGACGCTTGCCGTCGCAGAACTGAAGGTCACGCCGCCCGAGATTCGTTTGGATCGGCCGGAAGACTCGCTGCAGATTCTGGTGTCCGATGTTCAAGGGACCGTGACTCGGGATGCGACACGTTCGGTCCGCTACGAGGTCACTGGACCAGCGATTGTCAAAGTCGATCAGGATGGTCTGATTCACCCGTTGACCGATGGATCCGCCAAGCTGATCGTCCGCTCAGAAGCAGGGGAAGTGACTGTTCCGATTACGGTTTCCGGTATCGCACAACCGACACCCGTTTCGTTCCAGCACGAGGTTCAGCCGATTCTGACGAAATCTCGCTGTAATTCGGGAGGATGTCACGGCAAAGCCGAAGGTCAGAATGGGTTCAAATTGAGCCTGCTTGGTTTCGACACCGATTTTGACCACGACGCACTGACAAAAGAAGGCAAGGGGCGACGCCTTTCCATCACGTCACCAGAAACCAGCTTGCTACTCCGTAAGGCAATAGCTGAAGCACCGCACGGTGGCGGCCGCAAGATCGAAGCTGGCAGCCCTCAGTATCGTCGGCTGCTCCGGTGGATTGCATCCGGCGCCCCGATTTCTGTTCCCATGGAACGACAGGTCGTTTCAATCTCCGTCGAACCTTCAGAACTGGTGATGACCGCCGGAAGCACTCAGCAACTGAGAGTCTGGGCAATCGATGATCAGGGGCAACGACGTTGCGCTACTGTGGAATCGGATTTCATCTCGAATGCACCACATATCTGCGATGCGAATGCACGTGGACTGCTGCAGGCGAGTGATATCCCCGGCGAATCTGCAATCCTTATTCGGTATCTCGGGCATGTCGCCGTCTGTCGTGTGGCACTTCCCCGTCCCAGTAGTGTTTTCACTCGCCCTCCGGAAAACAACTTCATTGACGGTCATGTGTGGAATAAGCTGACTCGCCTGGGAATTCCACCCAGTGACCCCATCAGCGACGCCGCCTTTCTGCGACGGACATCACTCGACGTCATTGGCACATTGCCAACTGCGGAAGAGACTCGCAAATTCCTCGCAGATCCGGCACCGGACAAGCGAGCCAAGCTGGTAGATGCGTTATTGCAGCGACCGGAATACGCCGAGTATTGGGCGATGAAGTGGTCCGACCTTCTGAAAGCGGACAAACTGAAAATCACGCCTCAGGGAACTGTCGGGCTGACCCGGTGGTTGCGGACTCAATTCACGAACAACCGCCCGTTCGATGAAATGGCGCGAGAAATCCTAACCGCACAGGGACCAGTGCAGGGCGAAAGCCCCGCCGCATTCTTCAAATCGCTGGATACTCCCGAAGTCACCAGCCGCGCCTACAGCCAGCTCTTCCTGGGTGTACGCATTGAATGTGCCCAGTGTCACCATCACCCGAGTGAACGCTGGAGTCAGGATGACTATGCGGGCCTGGCAGGTTTCTTCACCGGACTGAGTTTGAAGAAACTTCCTGACGGAACCGAATCGGTCGTATCGCGTGGCGGGACTGACCAGAAGCATCCGCGTTCTGGGATTCCAGTTCCCGCCCGTGCTCTCGGTGCACCTCCTGCCGACTTTGCCAACGCCATCGATCGCCGCCAGACGCTCGCTACCTGGATGACGGCTCCCGACAATAAATTTTTTTCTCGAGCGATCGCAAATCGACTGTGGGCACACTACCTCGGACGGGGGCTCGTAGAGCCGATCGACGACATGCGAGCCACGAATCCCGCGACCAACGAACCGCTGCTGGATGCCCTCGAAGCCCACTTGAAAGCTCAAAAATACGACCTGAAGGCGTTCACCCGTACGCTGCTGATGTCACGTGTTTATCAGTTGGGTGCAGCGACCGACGCAAATCGCGATGATCGCCAGCATTTCTCTCACGTTCGCCCGAAGGCCGTCCCCGCAGAAGTATTGCTCGATTCGATCAGCCAGACGACTGGCGTTCCCGAAAAATTCAACGGCTGGCCTGAAGGAGTGCGCTCGATCCAGGTCTGGGACAACCGGATGCCATCGTACTTCTTCCGGATATTTGGCCGTCCCGTGCGAGCAACCGTCTGCGAATGCGAACGAAGTAACGAACCGAGCATTTCGCAGGCTCTACATCTGCTGAACTCCCCCGAAGTGAATGCAAAAATCACTCACCGCCACGGAACGGCCCGTAAACTGGCCGACTCGATGCTCACCGACGATCAAATCACGGACGAAATCTATCTGGGGACGCTGAACCGATTCCCCACGGAGGAGGAACGTCAGTTGATGAAATCCGCTTTCGAAGCAGCATCCGGAAATCGTCGCGCAGCCGTCGAAGACATCCTCTGGACAGTGCTGAATACGAAAGAGTTTCTTTACAACAACTGACGTCGTGTAGGTTCCGTCGCACTTATTTGGCTGCCGTTCGTTCTGGAATTCGCATCGAATAGAACGAGCGCCAGACGAAGACCAGTGCCACCGCCAGCATAACCACACCAACATACGCAGTGTAGTCGCTGCCCTTGCCAGCGTGAGCCGCTTCTTTGATCTTCACCGCGATTTCAACTGCCAGCAATCCGAACAACGTCGAAAACTTGATGATCGGATTGAGCGCCACTGACGTCGTATCCTTGAATGGATCACCGACGGTGTCCCCAATCACGGTCGCTGCGTGCAGATCAGTCCCTTTCTCACGCAAATCGACTTCCACAAGCTTCTTGGCGTTGTCCCAGGCTCCCCCGGCGTTTGCCATGTAGATCGCCTGGAACAGCCCGAAGACTGCAATCGAAACAAGGTAGGCGACGAAGAAGTTCGGGTCGAAGAATGCAAACGCCAGAGTCACCGTCATCAGCGCCACGAAGATATTCCACATCCCGGCCTGAGCGTACTCCGTACAGATTCGAACGACAGTTTTGGAGTCTTCGATATCCGCCTCGGTCTTTTCGAGATTCATGTTCTTCTTAATGTATTCAACAGCGCGGTAAGCGCCGGTTGTTACGGCCTGCATCGAAGCGCCTGAGAACCAGAAGATCACCGTGCCACCGCAGATGAATCCGAGCAAAACAGGGGCATCTGTCAAACTCAGGTGCAACATGCCTGCTTTTTCGAGCAACAGGATGATCGAGAAAATCATCGTTGTCGCACCGACCACTGCCGTACCGATCAGCACCGGCTTGGCGGTCGCCTTGAAGGTGTTCCCCGCCGAATCGTTAGCTTCCAGATAGTGCTTGCCGATTTCAAAATCGGGCTTGAATCCGAAGTCACGTTCGATTTCTTCGTGAATCCCCTTGATATGCTCGGTCTGAGCCAGTTCGAAGACCGACTGGGCGTTATCGGTCACGGGGCCATAACTATCGACAGCGATCGTGACAGGGCCCATACACAGGAATCCGAAGGCCACCAGTCCAAACGCGAAGATCGAAGCGTGAGTCCCCATGATGGTTCCGAGTCCCATCATGCTGACAAAATAGGCCCCCCCCATCAGAGCCGCAATCAGCATTCCCATCCAGAACGCACTGAAATTACCTGCCACCAGCCCGGACAGGATTGTCAATGACGCTCCCCCTTCACGTGAGGCTGTTACAATTTCCTTCACGTGCAGCGAGTGAGAACTTGTAAAGACCTTGGTGAATTCTGGAATCAATACGGCTGCCAAGGTTCCCAGACTGATGATCGTCGCGAGTTGCCACCAGAGCTGAGGCTGCGGCGTACCGTTGACAGACAGGTTACTGAGCAGTAACCAGCTCATTCCATACGACGTGGTGATACACAGGATCGACGCAATCCAGATCAAGCGAGTCAACGGTTCTTCGAAATCGAATTCCTTCAATCCTTCGTATTTGGCCTTGGAAATCGCCTGATTTACGAAGTAAGAGACCCCAGACATCAAGTCCATCAGGAACCGCATCGCAAAGATCCAGACGATCAGTTTCGCCTGAATGTCTGTGTAGTTGGCTCCTGCCGTTTTTTCAGTCACAGCCAGAGTGATAAAGCTGATCAGCGCGACCCCGGTTACTCCGTACGTCTCAAATCCATCGGCCGTCGGACCGACAGAATCGCCAGCATTGTCACCCGTACAGTCGGCAATCACACCGGGATTACGTGGATCGTCCTCTTTCACGTTGAAGACGATTTTCATCAGGTCAGAGCCGATGTCAGCGATCTTGGTGAAAATTCCCCCCGCAATTCGCAGAGCCGATGCCCCGAGCGACTCACCAATCGCGAATCCCAGGAAACAGATCCCTACGATGTCGCGCGGAACAAACAGCAGGATCACGACCATCATGACGAGTTCCAGCGAGATCAGGAACAAGCCAATCGACATCCCCGCCTGCAGAGGGATATTGACAACGTCCCAAGGCTTCCCGCGAAGCGACGCAAACGCGGTTCGAGCATTTGCGTAGGTGTTGACGCGTATCCCGTAATAGGCCACCCAGTACGATCCTCCCATACCCACAATTGAAAAGAGCAGGACCTGCAAAACGGTCCCGACGTCTTTACCCTCGAGGATCAGGAAGTAATAGGTCATCGCCGAGCCGATCAGGACGAACAACATCAGCAGGAATTTCCCCTGTTGAAACAAGTACGTCTTGCACGTCTGGAAAATGATTTCGGCGACGTTCAACATCGACGGGTGAGCAGGCAGTTTTTTGACCTGTGCCTGAAGATACAGGCTGATCCCGAGAGTCCCTGTGATGACAAACGCACCGTAGAAAAGCAGTGTATAGCCAGAGATCTCGGCCCCGGCGATTGAGAATTTTCCCTGATGCAGATCGGGAATGGCGAGATCCGCTTCACCCGCATAACTGACGGAGCCGAAGGCAAGCAGCAGAGTGAGAGCGACCAGAATGACTGGTATCGCTTTGCTGATTCCTCGCTTGAAGAAGTCAATCGATGAAGCTGCCAAGAACGCGACGCAAGTTCTCTGCATGCTACCCCCCTCCCTGAAGGACGACGTTTCTCAAACAACCAGAATCTCTGTTTCGGAACTCGCTCCTGACTGGAACCACACCGCAATCATCGTAAATTACTTTGGAAAACCGCGGACATCCGATTGCGGAATTCTGTTCCCTCACCACCAAAAGTCGGGAAGCGATTGAGAAAGGATTCTAAAGAGACTGTAAGGTCACAGCAACACAACAGCGATCTCGGATTCATTTTTTGTTGGAGAGTCGACGGATTTTCTCTTTCAAGCAGATCGTTATCCAAGTTATACAGAAGTTGCAGAGCAGTGCGTGAGATGCAATTCCCGTCGTCATTGTAGCTCCGAGTATAGGGCATGAGGCTGTGTCAATGGCCTTGAATGAGCAGTTGACCGTCGTGGAATCGGCGCGCAGGCAGAGAGAGCTGGCTGGCAGACCCGACAACGGTCGAATGCCGCAACTCGGCCGATAAACGAGATCCTTACCGACCCCTGTCGACAGGTCGTTGCCTCGTGAAACTTGTGCAATCGGTCAATTCCGGGCAGGATGGCATCCACGGAACTGGATTTTGAGATTGCGATAACTCTTACCTCAGAGGATGACGTTTCATGGTTGGGCGATTCAGCGCAGGGATCATGGTTGGGGCGGCTCTTCTTCTTGGCGGAATTGCGAAGGCCGAGGATCGTGAATTGCTGGGAGCGATTTCGCTTCCAGCGACCGATTGGCCATGGTGGCGCGGCCCACAGAGGAATGGAATTGCCAACTCTGACCAGAAGCCGCCGCTGAAATGGAGCGAAACCGAAGGCGTCTTGTGGAAGGCTTCTATCCCCGGACGCGGGCATGGTTCTCCAACCGTTGTCGGTGATCGAGTTTTCCTGGCGACGGCCGAACATGATCGTGAAGTCCAGTCGGTCATCTGCTTTGACCGGAATACCGGAAAAGTCCTCTGGCAGACAGAAGTTCACAAAGGGGGATTTGACACCAAGGGAAATGCCAAGAGTTCTCTGGCATCTTCAACCGTGGCCTGCGACGGGGAAAAAGTTTACATCAACTTCCTGAATTCTGCGGCGATCTACACCACTGCATTAAGCCTCGATGGCAAACAGATCTGGCAGACGAAGATTACCGATTACGTTCTGCACCAGGGATTTGGTTCCTCTCCTGCAGTCTACGGTCCGCTGCTGCTGGTCTCGGCAGATAATAAAGGGGGAGCCGGAGCAATTGCCGCTTTGAAGAGAGATTCGGGCGAAGTCGTCTGGAAATCACTACGACCGAAACTGCCAAACTATACCTCACCGATCGTCTTGAAGATTGCGGGACGTGAGCAAATGGTGTTTGCCGGTTGTGATCTTGTCACCAGCTTTGAACCTCTGACAGGCAAAAAATTCTGGGAGATCAAGGGCTCCACCGAAGAATGCGTCACTTCCACGGTGACAGATGGTGAACTGATCTTCACGAGCG
Source organism: uncultured Schlesneria sp. (assembly GCA_963977965.1). Lineage (GTDB taxonomy): Bacteria > Planctomycetota > Planctomycetia > Planctomycetales > Planctomycetaceae > Schlesneria. Next base: position 10,216 of record CAXBSB010000102.1, on the reverse strand, counting down.
GCGGATATCCGACAAATCACATTTCCGCCATATCGGCCGATGGTTCCGGAAAGGTCGTCTGGAAGAACAATACGCGTGTCTACGTTCCCTCCATGCTGGTGCGTGACGGGTATCTGTATACGGTGCTGGATGCCGGAGTCGCCATGTGCTGGAAGTGTTCCACCGGTGAGGAAATCTGGAAGGGCCGGATTGAAGGAACCTTCAGCGCTTCACCTGTGATGGTCGGCGATCGCATTTTCGCGACGAGCGAAGCGGGCAAGACTTACATTTTTGCCGCCTCACCCAAAGGCTTCGAACTCGAAGGTGAAAACAAGCTCGGCAGCGACGTGTTTGCAACACCAACCTTCTGCGGCAACCGGATCTACATGCGAGTCGCTGAACAGCGGCAAGGAAAACGCGAAGAGGCGTTGTATTGCATCGGAGCAAAGTGAGAGTTGTCGTCGGAGCAATTGACGCTTGCAACCGTGATCTACTCGATCACAGCTCAGTGCTGTAATTCCGACAAGCCATCTGCTGCCGGGAAACCGCAAAGGGGCCTTCGGTTGGCGGGGGCATCGAGCAGATTGGCGATCGTCGCACCATTGAAGGTCGCTTCGATCGCCTGAGCAGCGTCGTCGAGTTTTCGATGCAGCGGGCACAGATCCATACCGTGCAGACCAAGTGGACACGTATGATATCGTTGTACGGGATCAATCGCGTTGACAACTTCCAGCACCGTCAACTCTTCTGGTTTCAGAGCCAGGGTGAAACCACCGTTCAGTCCTCGCTGTGACGTGACAAGCTTTGCACGCCCCAATTGCTGCATGATCTTGGCAAGGTATCCAGATGGGATCTGCGTCGTCTCTGCAATCTGACTCGTCGTTCGTGCCCCCTTCTGATCCGCCAGATAAACAATTGCCCGTAAGGCGTATTCTGCAGTCTGAGAAATCATGCGTGACTCGCTACGTCAACTCGTGATCGCGAAACATGGAATGCCCTGTTTTCAGAGACATTCTGTCACAAACTAACGCCAGCGAGTGACCTCGTCAACACGGGAAACCGACACTTTCGACTCGAAGAAGCTATACCGCGAAGCGGTTCAACATGATGGGTGGGCGAGGCGGCGAAGCTCCTGCCGAGCCGATAAGTCGATGTGCGCCAACTCACTTAGTACTAGTCGACGACAGTACCGCGAGTCGCTCGATGTCAGTGGGCCGTAACGTTATCCAATGAGTTCCGCAATCGGCGAGCCTGAATCTAGAAGCTGTGTCGGTCGTCCCGCGAAGTCATTGATTTTTTGCTGGTAATCGATCCCTAACGCGTGGTAAAGCGTTCCGAGGATGTTTTGCGGACCGACTGCGCGGGCGGTTGGTCGCTCTCCGCGCCAATCCGTCTGGCCAATCACTTGTCCACCAGGAACGGCACCTGCAAACAGGGCGAAGCTGGCATCTGGCCAATGGTCTCGTCCCGCCAGCGAGATTTTCGGGGTGCGGCCAAACTCACCCCAGACGAGAACCAGCACTTCGCGATCAAGTCCACGCTCATGCAGGTCTGTAACGAGTGCGTGAACGCTGCGGTCGAGCAGCGGCAGCATGCTTTTCAAACTGTGCCAGATACTTTTGCCACCCACTTGCTGAATGACGTTGCCATGATGATCCCACAGGCCCATTCGCAAGGTGACGACAGGGACGCCCGCTTCGACCAGGCGTCGAGCCAGCAGGAATTTCTGGCTGTCCCAGACCGAATCCGCCTGTGTTCCAACATAAATGAATTTGTCATCCCGTTTCCCATATCGATCCAGGATCGATTGCGGTTCTTTGCTCAGATCAAAGGCATCGCGCGTTCTGGCTGAGTTCATGATATCGAACGCGCGGACCGTGAAGGCGTCAGCATCTTGTAACTGACGGCTCGAATCCCGTTGCATCCGGTCAAAGGATTGCAGCAACTGCTTGCGCCCTTCGAATCGCTGCGACGTGATTGATTGCAATAACTTGAGATTACGAACTCCTTCTCCACCCGCAATATGCAATGGCGAATGTGCCGCCCCGGTAAATCGCGGGTTTTCATAACTCGTCAAGCCTTCGCTGTACTCCAGGCTGACGTAATGAGGAATCGAGGCTTCCTGTTTGCGAAAATAGCTGATGATCGAACCAAACGATGGTCGCTGCTGTGACTTTGGGAAACCGGTATAAACCTCTTCCAGTTCGTGCTGCATTGGCTCGACAAACTGAACAGATCGAACGAGGGCCAGTTTGTCGGCAATTGAGGCCTGCAGCGGCAGATGTTCGCAGACATCAAACCCCGGAACTTTCGACTGGATTGGACGGAATTCGCCACGATATTCGATCGGGGCATCGGGCTTGGGGTCATACGTATCCAGATGGCTTGGGCCACCTGCCAGGCAGACCATGATCACGGAACGAGGTCGAGTTCCTGTGGCTGCGTCGGCCCGCAGTCGCAAAATGTTCGCGAGCGACAGCGAACCAACTCCAGCGATCCCGAGTTGAAGAAACTCGCGTCTGCCAATTCCCGGGTAATGATTACCGCACGTCAAAAACATTCCGTTGGCCCTTGCAAATGCTTTCGTTGCGAGTCTGAGGAGAAACGCGACTTCAGTAAACTCTCTATTTATTTCAACCTGCGGGGCTCAATTTCAAGAAACATCGGGTCGTACCTGACAGAAATGGCGCAAAACTGAGAACTCGAGGCCCCGTTGAAATCACGAACCCTCAATCGACTTTTTGAACGTCGAAGGGGACCGCACCTTGCAGTGAATCGTAACAGGATTGGAGAATCGAACAAAGTCGGGCATTTGCAGGATGCATGCCGTTACATTCCAGGCCAGCGGGATTCGCTAACAAATTTCATTTCCGTCGACGCTCAGCGGTGAACCGAGTTCGCAAGCGTGTTCAAGTAGTGTTCCAGGTGCGTGTACCCGTCGAGTCGGTACGTCGCGCCGTCGTCACTCTTGGGATCAAGACCATTGGCCTGCTCCCAATTGTCGGGGATGCCGTCGCCGTCGGTGTCGAGGGGCGCCGTGCCGGACTTGTACTCGGGCCAGCCACCGACGTCCTTTGGCGTGTCGATGATCCCCAACAGCTTGCCCTTGCTGCCGATGTAGGTGTTCTCGCGTGTCTTCACTTCCTTGATGATGCGATGATCGATTGGGTCCTGCTTTGGCAGGGTGGCGCCCACGTCAGCCAGTACACTTTCGCAGGCGTCCATCGCGGAGTCAGTTTTCACGAACGGCTCGAACAACGGCTGTTCACACTTCACCCTGGCCATCCCCTCAAAGGAGCCGACGTAGGCTTTCCAGTTGTCTGCGTTGAAGGTGTCTTTGCCCTCAATGACGTTGCCTTCCATGAAAAGTCGCATCTCGCGGTCCGGGTCGCCCGCGTCGGGCTTCATCAGAGTGAATGTCTTAGTCGCCGGTCCCGGACGGTAGTAGTTGCCGACGAAGTTGAGTTCCCGCACTCCGCCATCCGTTGTCCGGTCGCGCCAGTTGTAGACGACGTTGTTACGGATATCGAGTTTCCCTGCGAGTGACTGCCCGGTACGGTCCAGGCCCCCTGCGAGGCTCCAGTTGCCCCCTGTGCAGTTCGCCAACAGGTTGTGATGGAAGCTGCCGACATTGCCCGAGATGCTTGCGGCGAACGAGTGCCCTTTGCCCTCCGTGTATTTCTTGTGGTTCGCGATGTCGAGCGCCTCCGAGATGATGCACCGCTGTACAGTGAGGTTCCCTCCTTCGCGTGAACTGAACCCTTCGTCGATGCTCCAACTGATCGAGCAGTGGTCGTAGATGACGTGATCCGACCCGCGAGCGCCACTGCCATCTTGCGTGAGTCCTGACTCGTCGCCAACCCTGATGCGGACGTGCCGGATGATGACGTCGTGCGTGTCGGAGCATCCGAACGTATAGCTCTTCAAGCAGATGCCGTCGCCCGGCGCAGTCTGACCTGCAACCGTAAGGTACGGATTGCGGACGATCAGTTTCGACTTGAGATTGATGGTCCCGCCGACGCGGAACACCACCGTCCTCGGGCCGGTGGCCTCGACCGCTTCGCGTAGTGTCCCAGGGCCAGCGTCTTCGAGACTCGTGACCGCGTAGAGCTTGCCAGCACGGCCCCCGATGGCGAACCGGCCATAGCCTTCGGCCTCCGGGAACGCGAGGTGGCGCACGCGGAACTGCCAAACTTCGCCGCGAACGATGCCGCTGGCGTGAACCGTGTCGACCCGCCAGAAGTACGGACGACGATGGTCGATTTGTAAGTCAGCGGTGGACAGGCTTTCCGTTCTTGTTTCACCGCGGAAATCGGGCGACTCGCGCGTGGCGGATGCGACCTTCTCAGCGTTCGTACCAAGGTAAACAAGATACGCCGTCGCGCCGCTGGAGGCTCGCCAACTGAGTGTCGGTGTCTCGGGGGAATGTTCGTCGTGATCAAAGGGTATTGGCCGGGCAGCCCGCTTTGCCGGGTCGGAGCGGTCCAACTCGAAGCCGTTGAGTATCACACTGCCGTCCGCATCCGGAGTGAAAACGACAACGACATCCTTGCCTTTTTCGGCAGTGAATTCCAAATAGGCTGAGGCAGCATCCGAGTCGTGTTTCACGCAGTTTGAAGGAGTGACGGCAACACTCGCACCTTGAACCTCAACGGTGATGCGAGACGGCTTCGCGGCAGCAATCGTACTGTGGTAGGTGCCGAGCGTGTGCTTCCCCGCAGCCAGCCCGCTAAGCACCAGTTCGAGCTTGCCCGCGACCGTCACCCCGTCAGAGGCCATCCGAGCCGGGTAATCGAATCCGGGTTTCCACCACCCCGTTATGAGTTTCCCGCCGGGAGCACGCAGTTCCGCGGTGATGCCGTCGAACCTCAGGCTGACCGCTTTCGTTTCCTGCACGCGCCAACTGACCCACCCAGGCGCGAGCACATCCGCGCGTCCGTTATCCTGATTCAAATCGATGCGTGGCCCTGCGTACGCGGCGACGGGCGCAGCGAACAATATGCAAGCGAGTAAATAACGCATGGTTAAATTAGGGCCTCACTTCTTGCGGGGTGGCACTGCTACTGACCGCGTGGTACGGGTTACACGAGAGTTTGATGGAAGCGGGAGGATCGGCCACCAACCGACCCGCCGAAGCATCAATCTCTGCGAGAATCCGTCAACGATTGTCAAGTTGTTTCCTGTACGGACGATTCACCGTTGTGTTCCGCCCCTACCTTTCGCGGCTTCCTGAGGATCAGGTACGCGGAAATCAGCGTCAGGGGAACGGTGACGAATGAGTAGGGAATCTGCCATACAACTTCTCGGCGCGTACCAACAAACTTCGTGTATTCGATGTTGCCATGATGCGATTCCAGGTCTGGATAGTAATCTTCTGGCAGATTAACGGTCGAATAACTGGCCGCGCAATTCAACGCTAACGCACATGCCATCACCAGCGTGACGCACCCCACCTTCCGCCGCCAACCGCGAAAGAACTCACGCATGGTTCGTCCCCGTTCGTTTGGGTGGCTTCCAGAGGAGCAAGTAGGCGGATAAGAATATCAGGGGCAGAATGACCAACCCGTAGGAAACTCTCCAGTAGGTCAACGTCATACGGAAACGGGTGCGAGTCAGACATCCAGATTCAAATCCAGACCAACGCCATTTCCAATCAGCTTTCCATTCTACCATCAACTGCAACCATTTCACGTAATCATGCAGAAATTCTTCGGAGGGACTGTAGGTCCATTTCGGAGCAATGGAATCTTGCTTCTGATTGTGTGTACGCATCCAGGTAATACTGTTGCCACAATTCACCAGAAAACTGGCACCGTCTTCCGAGTCAGCAAAACGAAACACGTCAACGACGAATTGCGTACGCATTGCGACAGCCAGCAGCGAACACGCCAGTACCAGAGCCACGCACCCAGTCTTTCGTCGCCACCCCCCGAAAGAATTCACGCATGGCTCGTCCCCGTTCGTTGGCGTGGCTTCCAGAGAATCAGGCAGGCGGACAGCAGGGTCAGGGGAAGAATTGGCTGCCAGTAAGGCACCGTAAATTCCATGAATTCCGTTGGACCGATTTCATTTTCCCGGCCTTGATTGGAAAAACCGCACGCTGCGAATCTCCGAGAGTAAACATCTTTCTGTGCTTCGATCGTGATCCGATAATTGTCCAAATCACTGCGATTGGCCCCCCAGCAGTTAATCAGTTGAACTCGTCGTTTTCGCCCCCAGTCATTTGGCTTATACCTCCACAGGGCAAACTTACCATCGTAGGAAAGGGCGTGATACTGCCAATCGCCAAAATGATGGTCGACCAAAGCGTAGACGTGAGTGCTGAACCCCCATGCCGCACTGATCAGACACGCTAGCAGCAGCGTGCCTACCCCCACCTTTCGTCGCCAACCGCAAAAGAACTCACGCATGGCCCGCCCCTGTTCGCTTGCGCGGCTTCCAGAGAATCAGGTACGCAGAAAGAAGAGTCGGGGCTAGAACCAGCGGCCTGTAGTCAATTCGCAGCCAACACATCGCGATCTCCTGAGATTCATGCTGGCCTCGCTCAATTCCCGCAATACCGTCTCGCCGCCGACAATCCCAGGGAAGCGTGAGTTGACGACACATGCCAAGACTGTCGCGATCTCGTCCCATGACATCCCAATATCACACAATCGCCCAAAAGGGACTTGATATTCCCGACGTTTGTGTAACCCACACGATGCCGCCGTTCCCCGAGAAGACTCGATCCGTGCGACTCATTTGAAAGGCGTCAACCTCATTCAAACTCCTGGCCCAGGCGCAACAAAACAGACACGCCAGCAGCAGCGTACCTACCCCCACTTTGCGCCGCCAACCGTTGAAGAATTGCCCCATCACCACCTCCGTCAATTCCAGGTCGCGGGTCCCTTCCAATGCAACCCGCAACCGTCACCGAACGCGAAGCCGTCAGCAACCCTGAATGCCTCGCACCATCGTTATCTCAGAACCTGCTCAATTTCGCGATGGCTTTTCAGCATGGCTTGGGCAAGTCGCACACGACCGCTGGTCGGATTTTCGTGTCGCGAATTGGCGAGCAGCAATTCCACTACTTAAGGACAAGCGTGCTGATCTGATCAGAATTGCGGAGAGATCAGTGATCGGAATGCTCGATTCCCGATCCTGACTACCCGCGGTAAGGGGGCCGACCAAGTATGTCGGATAGTCGGACCAGCATGCTGGCCCGGCCTTGTACCGGTCGATCAATCCTTTCGCTTCATATGGTCTTCCGCCTGCGAGAAACAAATAATGAACACAGTTGTGAACGCCCGTCGGCGAGGTGTTGCAACTCATGTGCGAGATGCGGTTTACAACGAAATCACGAGCCGCAAACTCGTCGTAGACAGATGCAATTCAGTTTCATGTGTTCTGCGTTACGGGAGCGACGAATCGGCAGATCTCGACCTTTTTCAGCGAAAACGGGCCCCCACCGCGATTATTTGCCGATAAACAACAGAACCATGGAGGCCTGAGAACTCGATTAGCAGAATCAAAGGATTCCGGTACCGGACGCAGCCCGATTCTCTGGAAGCAAAACCATGTCCCGAATGGACTCACCCTCGCAACTGCAGTTTTCCAATTTCTCTGAATTCTGGAATCACTACGTCACCCAGCATTCCCATCCTGCCAACCAATTACTGCATGTCATCGGTACAATTGGTGGTCTGGTCTGCGTGGGTTTAGCTGCCTACCGATCATGGTTGTGGTTACTTCTGGTATTGCCGGTTGGATACGGGATCGCGTGGTTCGGCCATTTCTTCATCGAACGAAACCGCCCACTGACATTCAAGTACCCCCTCTGGTCGCTTCGAGCCGACTATCTCCTTGTCGGTTTAATCCTCAGTGGCCGTAGTCCTTCCGGAGAACTCCACAAGAAGCGTGCCGGATGAATTCGATTTCCGGGCGATGGCCAGTAATTCTTCTGCGAACAACGCGTTGACCGGTTTGTTCTCACGCCTGGTTTTCTTGTAAGTCACCGCCAGTTCAAGTTACCAATACCTCTGGAGAGAGGTTGTGAATTGGTAGACAACGACGACAAATCGCTGTTCCTGTCGTGGCTCGGAGAGCATGGCTCCTCGGTCGTGAAGGTGGCGCGTGCGTACACTCTTTCCAGCGACGAATGCCAGGATCTGGCACAGGAAATTCTGCTGCAGGCCTGGCGATCCTTGTCGAACTTCAAACGTCAGTCGAGTGCTGTGACATGGTTCTATCGAGTGGCCCTGAACACTGCGATGAATTGGCACCGAAAGGACATTCCTCGACGACTAAGGCAACAGCCGCTCCTTGAAGTGCACGCGATGCCAACTGCGGAACCTGACAGTGCTGAACAGGCACTGCATCGAGAAACAATTGAGCAACTCTACCAGGCCATTCGGAAGTTGCCGAAAGCAGATGCTGCACTCGTTCTGCTGTATCTGGACGAACTCAGCTATGCACAGATGTCTGAAGTTCTGGGTATTTCTGAAAGTAACGTTGGCGTGAAATTGAATCGAGCCAAAAAACTGCTGAGCGAACTGATGAAAGGGAAATCGCATGGACCCTGACAATTTGCAGCAGGCGTGGCAAACAGACAAAGCGCAGATCCACGTCAAGATTGATACGGATCACCTGCACGACGAAGTCCAGTCCGCTCAACGTGGCTTTCTGAACATGATCTTCTGGAGAGATTTCCGTGAGGTCGCAGTCGCGGTGATCATGATTCCTCTCTGGATTGTCTATGGCACGGCAACATCGCAGCCCTGGGCATGGTATCTGACAATTCCGGCACTGATTTTTATCATCGGATTCATTCTGATCGATCGAATGCGTCACCCGCAATTGCCCTGTGAACCAAGTGAGCCGTTGCTTCAGAGTCTGCGGGTGGCATTAACCCAGGTGGAGCATCAAATCTGGCTGCTGCGCAACGTGTTCTGGTGGTATCTCTTGCCATTTTCGATCGCGATCATCGCCTTTTTCATTCAGGTGAGCTGGAACATGACGGGCAGTATCTGGGGGGCACTCTTATGTGGGCTGTTCCCCACCTTGTTTGTGCTGGCCCTGTATCGAGGAATCTATCTCCTCAATCAATTCGCAGTCCGTAAACAGCTTGAACCGCGCCGCATTGAGTTGTTAGAGATGCTCGCCAGTCTTCACGACACAACGACTGATGTCGATCGCGCTGACGCGACCATCGATCCACGAAATATTGCAACTGAGCCACCTGATCACGGCCGTTTCAATCATGTTCTTCGCATCTTTTTTCGACAAACGGATCGAGCCATTCGGTTCTTCATTTACGGGTCGATCCGTCTGTTTTGCATGACTGTTCTTTGGAAAATGCCTGAACAGCGCCAGCAGGAATTATTTGCATCGTTCACGAATTTTGTAGATGAATTGATGCCCGTAGAATCGCCACGCGAGACGCCTGAGGGTTGACGAAATCTGTCGTTTGCCACTTCGCAGCGCAGGTCTTCGAAGCATTTCAAATGAAGTCGCGAATTCGATCTCATCGAAGTCGACTTGTCGCTGTCCAGGCAAGACATCCAGATTGATCTCGAGGATCCCACAGATGTCAACGGGACGCCGCACTTAAGTTGGATGCGATTTATTCGGCGATATTTAGTTTCTTTGCAGATTTTTTTTCTGCATGAGTACGCCCCGAACTCTGGTCGCACGTCAGTGCGCGAAGGTGTCTGGCAGACGTTAACGCGGCGGGATTGACGCCGACACATCCCGGAAGGGAGCCGAGAAGAATCAGGGGTACTATCAGAATCCGAAGCATGACTTCTTCCCGAATTTCCCGCCGAACTGATGCATACTTCTGGTTTTCGACCACTGATGACTAAGTAGTTTGGCACCGTGAATTCGGTCAAGTGCGTTGACGCAAAAAGCGTATCTCCGAGAAGATTCTGTACCGGAACCGACAACCTATCGGCAAGGATTGCCGAAGATGCGGGGCCGTCATTCGGGTGACGAAGTGGGGCGACGATGATGAAGTTCAATCGGAAGATGTACGCCGGGCAATTGGGCCGACTATAATCTGCAAGTCATGCTCTTGCCGTCATTTGCTTTTTATGAGCGGTCGAGGTTCAAGTCCAGAAGCTTGCATCTCAATCGCGGAGTGCCTCTTGGAAAGTCATCCGTTTCGTCTGCTGCGGAATCTGGGGCGGACCAGCGAAATTGTGACCGTGCTGCTGAATCACGGTTTCAGTGATCTGGTCGATCGCATTGGGCTGCGCAC
>CAXBSB010000101.1:0-26414 GCA_963977965.1 uncultured Schlesneria sp. | reverse complement strand
ACGGGGCCCCGACCGTCCACCGGAAAATCGGCCTGCCGATTCGCGTGGTAATGAGCCTCCAAACGGTAAGGGGGAACGTCCGCGGCCGCGTGGCAAAGATTCGATGCCTGATTAGCGAGCGTCCTTCTGATTCCGCAATAACGAATTTGCCTCAAGGTGAAGAGAACTGACATGAACCGCTTTGTGAATTGTCTGACGCTGTCGGTGTCATTCATGGTTGCGGCGACGGCCGTCGCGGTCCTGGCCGAAGAACCCGCAGCGAAGCTGAACAACCTGCCCCTGGTTTTCCGGGATGATTTTGAGACGGGCGATCCGGCATCGAGGTGGGAAGCGAGCGATCCCAAAGCCTGGAAACTGGTTGAACAGAATGGAAACAAAGTCTGGAGCCAGTTTCAGCACATTGTGACGAAAACTCCCGTCCGATCTCCATTCAACCGCAGCGTTGCGAAGGACGTCGTGGTCGGAAGTTGTGTGCTGGATGTGAAGCTGCAATCGACGGCCCGCGACTATCCGCATCGGTCCCTGTGCCTCTTCTTCGGGTATCAGGATCCGGCCCACATGTACTATGTGCACCTGGGCCAAAAAACGGATGATCACGCCAATCAGATCTTCATCGTCAACAATGAGCCCCGACTGAAGATTTCGACCAAGACTAATGATGGAACCAAGTGGGACAATGAATGGCACCATGTTCGTGTTGTTCGCGACGTCGAAAGCGGCAAGATCGAAGTTTTCTTCGACAACATGACCGAACCCGTTATGACTGCTGTCGACAAAACGTTCCTGTGGGGGCAGGTTGGGATCGGCTCGTTCGATGACACCGGAAACTTCGACAATGTGCTGATCTATGGTACTAAGGTGGAACGCCCCGCAGCGAAGTAACAAATCTCTGTCTCGGTAGCCCACACGCAAAACACGGAAGTGCAACCCGCACTAACGAGTCTGCGACTGAGGATTCCAACCAATGCGGCAGCCAACTTTCTGGCGCAGTGTGAGTCACGCGTGGTCGGGGCTGGTTTACACCTTTCGTACTCAGCGCAATGCCCGCTGGCATGTCATTGGAGGCCTGGCTGCAGTCGCGTTGGCGACGTGGTTACAGCTTGATCTTGTCCGCTGGGCAATTCTCGCCCTGACGATTGGTGCTGTCGGTGCCGGGGAAACCATCAACACCACGGTCGAAGCATTGGTCGACCTGATGTCACCGGAATGGCACGAACGCGCCAAGGTGGCGAAGGATGTCTCGGCAGGCGCCGTGTTGCTGCTGGCGATGACCGCCGTCGTTGTTGGCCTGCTGATACTCGGCCCACCCCTATGGGACAAGCTGGTGAAGTCAAATTGAGACTTCATCGTTCGAACCGACATGTGACGGGTCGCACTACGTCCCGCAGAAGGTCTGGTAGTGACAGTCATCGGACGGGATCTGGTACTCAGCAGAGTCCGCACTCGATTCGTACGGCCTTGTCAGGACTACCAGAAGTCGATGAAGTACCGAAAGATCGCCGTTTTCGGCAGCGGCCAGTGCTTCTTCGACACGGTGATTTCGCGGAATTACAACGGGATTGACGCTTCGCATCGCCGCACGCGAGGCACTCGCTGTTCGACTCAGTTGGTTGAGCCGCAGTTGCCATCGGGAATTCCACGACTGGAATTCAGGCGATCCGTAACGTTCTCCGATCAGTGCTTCATCAGTCGAGAGGTCGCGGAATGTGTTGGTAAAGTCTGCCTTCGTCTTCTGCATCCACTTCAACAGTGATTCCGCCAGATCCCGGTCGCCTGCTTTAGCAGTCTGCAACCCCAGTTTGGCCCGCATTCCCTCCAGCCAGTATCCCTCAAACAGATCCGGGAACTGGCCGAGTAGATCGGTAGCAATCGCAATCGCGTCTTCCTGTTGAGGAGCAATCAGCGGCAATAGCGTTTCGGCAAATCGAGCGAGATTCCACTGGGCGATTGCGGGCTGATTGCCATAGGCATATCGCCCTCCATGATCAATCGAGCTGAAGACCGTAGCGGGATCGAAGGCATTCATGAATGCGCACGGACCGTAATCAATAGTCTCGCCTGAGATCGCAACATTATCCGTGTTCATCACCCCATGAACGAAACCGACAAGTTGCCAACGGGCGATGAGCGATGCTTGCCGGTCCATGACGGCACGGAAGAAGTCGACGTAGCGGTTCGCTGAGTCGACCAGTTCGGGATAGTGACGCTGGATCGTATAATCAGCCAGAACCCGCAGATTCTCTACGTCGTCTCTGGCGGCCAGGTACTGAAATGTTCCGACTCGAATGTGACTGGCAGCGACGCGTGTGAGGATTGCTCCCTGCAGCGGTGACTGCCGATACACGCGTTCGCCGGTGGTGACGACAGCCAGGCTTCGCGTAGTCGGAATGCCGAGTGCGAACATGGCCTCACTGATGATGTACTCACGGAGCATCGGCCCCAGTGCTGCACGACCGTCCCCTCGCCGCGAATACGGGGTCTGTCCTGCCCCTTTCAACTGGATATCAAAACGCCCACAAGGCGAACATTGCTCGCCAAGCAGGATTGCCCGGCCGTCGCCCAGCATGGTGAAGCCACCATACTGATGTCCGGCATACGCCTGCGCAATTGGCTGAAAGCCGTCAGGCAGAACCTGACCCGCAAATAGACTGGCAACAGCATCCGCCGGGATTTGGCTGAGGTTCAGACCCAGATCCTCAGAAAGCTTCTGATTGAAAATCACTAACCGCGGGGCGGGGACTTTGGCTGCCTTTGCTGGCGCGAACAGACAACCTGGCAATCGAGCGTACGTATTATCGAGCCGCCATCCGCAGGGGTCCTGATCGACCGCGATTTCAGATTCCGTCAAATTCGCCATCCCATTTTCTCCAGCCTCTATCAATCGCGTTTCATTGTAGTGCGGGTTGCACTTCCGTGTCGCGTCGGAACATTGGTTTGACGCTGCAGCACGACGCCGACAGTACGCCACGCTTAAATGAGATGTGATCTATAAGCTGTGAGGCCTTGCTGAAAGGCTGAACGCCGAATCAACGAATCATCAACTATGAAAAGTCTGCGCCGTTTGATGACGCGTAGAATCAATTTGATTCTCAAAACTTGCTGAGCGAACCACAGTTTTCGTTCTCCGAAAATCAGCAAACGAGTCTCTGGAAGCCCATTCGGGATCAGAAGACCCTACAAAACAGGGACTTTTTTGAGTTTCTGCTTTCGCGAATACAATTGACGTTCACTGGCGATCAGGTGAGATGTCAGCGCCACAAGAACGGGTTTTCACGAATTGGCACAGGCTCTGCGATGTACTCTTCCCGTCGAACGGTGATCAACAAGAAGGTTTTCACAAGGAAAGAGAGGACATCATGTTACGCAAATCGGCAATCGGAATCGTCGCTGTCATGGGCTTGTTGATTGCAGCGGGTTCAGCATTCGCGGGTCATCATGGGGGTGGTTACTCAGGCGGCCATGGACATTTCCATGGGGGATATGGTGGCTACGGCGGAGGATACGGTGGCGGGTATGGCGGATACGGTCGCCCCATCGTGGTGGCTCCGCGACCAGTTTACGTTGCTCCTCGACCAGTTGTCGTGCCTCAACCCTATCCAGTTTATGGCGGGGGCCTTGGAGCGGGTGGCTGCAACAGTGGATATGGTGCAGGTTACCAGACATACGGGATTGGCTCACCTTACGGAACCGCGTTCGGATACTCGTCACCAGGCTTCAGCCTGTACCTCAGCCGATAAGCGCTAAAAGGTCGGTGGAGTAATCAAACCAAGTAACGACTTCTGTCACGGGCCATCGTATATGAGAATGCAGATGCGGGGCGTTGCTATGCAATGCCCCCGATTGCATTTCAGGAGTCTGAAACCGCAAATCTTCAGCTCACTTCAAGAATCAGTGATCCGAGATCCCGGACTTTCGTTCATGACATCACATTTCCCAGATTCGACCGAAAGATTCGAACTGAGCAGTGATCTCAATTTCTCTTAAAGAGCGATTTAACGAAATGGGCAGAATGAGTCGTAACCTCTTTAGATGCGATGAGATTGGTGGCGTCTTCAGACTATCTTCAGGTCTGAACGAGAAGCATCGGCGGTCTTTATTCTTTGCAATTTCGAAAAAAATGCTGAATTGACCGATTTTTTGAATGCGATTTTTGGTGTTTGTGCGTCTTTAAGTGGCAGCGTTTTCCTCCCGAACGTTGATAAAGGGACGACAGTGATCACGGATCTGGAACTGGTTGATCGAGTACGAGCCGGAGACATCCAGGCCTACGAGCAACTTGCCGAGCGGTATGAGCGGAGTGTCCTGGCCCTTGCACAGGCTGAGCTGCGAGACCCCCATCTTGCTCAGGAAGTGACAGAAACCGTTTTACTGCAGGGGTTTCGATCACTGGCAAATTTGCAGGATGGGTCTCGATTCGGACCATGGCTGCTGAAGTTGGCTCGTCGTCAAGCCATTGAAGCTGTTCGCACGATGCCAATCCCTGTCGGGACCGGCGGCTCCGGTCTGTCTGATGGCGAAATCGAATGCTGTGACCCGGAGTGGATCGAGCACGAAATGCTCCTTGGCCTGATCGCCCGGCTTCCACCCGATGAACGACGCCTCGTCGGGTTGCGATACTTCGACAACCATCCGTTGCCGACGATCGCCGCGATTACCGGAACCCCGGTGGATCAATTGGAAGAACAAATCTCGCGTACCGTTTCACGGTTGAATCTCCGATGGCAACGAGAATTGGAAGAATGAAGACCTACCCCACGGCTCACTTTGAGAATCGACTGAAAACCACCGGGACAACTCTGCGGGAACGCCCCTCAATCGTTGGTCGCGTGATGGAAGAAATTCGCCGCGCCACAACGAAGTCGAGTGCGAGTCAAACGGCACGCAGGTAACCACACAATCGCATTCACTCTGCGGTGCGCCGCCCTTTAATTTGATGATGGCGGGTGGTTGCCGTTGCTGGCGTCGGCACTGGATCAACTCAATTCGATAATCGGTGAACCCGACGGTAAAACCGTGTTCGGCCGGCCTGAGTTATCCAGGTAGTGCTTCTGGGTGTCAACACCCAGGAAGCGGTAGATCGTCGCCAGCACATCTTGCGGCGACTTCGGATTCGCAAGCGGGAATGCCCCCTTGGCATCAGACGCACCGACAACGCGGCCACCTCGAACGGGTCCACCTGCCAGTGCGGCACTAAAGACGTTGGGATAGTGATCTCGCCCCGCATCATTGTTAACGCGGGGTGTCCTGCCGAATTCTCCCCAGGCAACGACCAGCGTGTTGTCGAGCAAACCACGTTCGTCCAGATCCTGAATCAGCGCGGTATAGGCTTGATCCCAGCGCGGCAGGAAGCCAAGTCTCAATGATTCGAAGCCTTTCACGTGCGTATCCCACCAGCGAAGATCGACGGTCACCAAGCGGACACCTGCTTCGACGAGGCGTCGTGCGAGTAGCATCCGCTGGCTCCAGGCAGGTGCCCCACAACGATTGGAAGCTCCCGGATCGAACGCTGGCATCATTCCATATCGTTCGCGTACGGCACGCGGTTCTGCCTCGAGATCGAATGCAGCCCGGGCCTTGGGTGAACTGAGGATTGTCCAGGCTTTCTGCGTGAAGCGATCAATCGCTCGCATCTGGCCGGTTCGATCAATCTGCTCCTGAACTCGATCCAGTCCCGTCAACAGGCCACGACGGTCATCGAGTCGATGCAAATCCAAGCCTTCCGCCAGTGAGAAATTCGGCACACTGAATGGCGCCGACAGATTTGCGGGATCCGCAATAGTCTCGAACGGCTTGTTGGCAACCCCCAGATACGCCGATCCCGACCCGGGGACCATCTTGGGAATCATCACATAGGCGGGGAGTTCAGGCGACAGATGGCCAAGCTGTTCCGCCACAATTGAACCGCAGCTTGGATGGACATTTTCGTCCGGATTCTGGCCCGTGTTGTAACCCGTAAAGCAAATCTGGTCCCCGGTGGAATGCCCCGCGTCATGATGGTTCAGACTGCGGACAATCGACCACTTGTCCATGATCGAGGCCGTTTTCGGCAGCATATCCGTCAACTGAATCCCGGGAACCGAGGTCGAAATCGTGCCGAACTCGCCTCGATATTCGACAGGGGCATCTGGCTTTGGGTCCCACATGTCGATGTGACTCGGCCCACCGCGCATCCACAGGATAATGACGGACCTTTCCTGATTCGAATTTGCCGCAACCGATTCCTGCTGTAGCAGTTGCGGAAGCGACAAGCCGCCCACTCCCATCGCTCCTGCCTGCAGGAATCCTCGTCGACTGAGTTTCAATGTTCGACGAAATTGGTCGCATCCGAAAGGATTTCGCATCGCGGCATTCCTGTTGGCAGGCGGGCACAGTTCGGCAGGTTTCTGGCAGTGTCAGAAGACTCAACCAGAAGGATTGGCGGAGTTTTCAGGCGATCGTCACCTCAATTTCAAGAAATTCTATCACTATTCTTATCGACCATCGCCGGAACAATCAAGAATTCTTCATGTGTTGTGTCCCGCAATCGGTCAACTCGCAAGGCGTCCGGCCGAGCCGCGATCAGGCATTCTCGTCCGACGACGGTTCGGCTGGAGCCTCAACCTCCGGCTTCGGGTCCCGCGACCGTGCCATGCATCAAGATGCTGAAGCCGTCACAGACCGATTTTCGTTGTGCCGGGAACCATTGATGTGCTGTTCCTCATGAGAGTGGGACAAGTGGCGCTTCGCGAGGCCCATCAGCACTTCTCAACAATCCTGATGGTGGGCCGGCGCTCGAGTTGGTCCCACCCTATTTTTCTGATGTGCTCACTTCGCGCCATGTGTCCACCACGGCAGACGGCGGAAGCGCACTCGACGTCCCTGAAGGCTGCGCGGAAGGATTCTGCGTGGAAACGGAGATTTCCAGCTTAAGAAATGGGTGCCACGGTTTTGGAGGTTTTGGAGTCTGCGACGTCGCTGACTCACCATGAATTCAGGTTCTTTCTTGTCCCACCCTGCTTCCCGCTCCGCTTGTTTTGATCTGGCTGCCAGGAGCCGAGGATGTTTCTGCGCGGTCTTTAACCAGCAGATTCTGACGAGCCTGACAGATCCGTTCGCTGTTTCTTGACGATTTGCAGTGCCCCAGCCAATGATTCCACCTGTGCTACCTATTGAATGAATCGCTGAATGAGCATCGGGATGTCTGGCTGAAAGGATTTGGCGAATGCGTCGTATCGCGATATTGACTGCTGGTGGAGATACCCCGGCGCTGAATGCGACCATCTTTGGTGCCGTTGAACGTGCGAACCAGTTAAAGATCGAAATTTTCGGAATCATCCGTGGATTCGCGGGGATTCTGGAACCGCAGCTTCCGCATGTTCGCTTGAATCCCCTGTTCACTTCGATCCCGGAACTCGATCCCTGCATGGGGGGAACACTGCTGGGGGCGTCGCGAACGTATATTGATCCCGAGCAAACCGCAGTCATCGCTGACGTCAAATCGCGTCTGCAGCGGTTGCAGATAGAAGGCCTGGTTTGCGTCGGCGGCGACGGAACCCTCAATGGAATGCAGCCTCTTTCAGACCTGTTTCCATGCGTTCTGGCACCCAAAACGATCGACAATGACCTCGGCCTGAATTACATCGACGAACCGAATGAAGTCACGGGAGATGAGGCGTTTGGCCAACGGGTTTCTCGCGAAACAATTGAGCTGGACGAGATCATCAACTATGCCACACCGGGCTATGCCACGGCCGTATTTGTCGTCGTGCAAGGGGTGGAGCGGATCCGGACCACTGCCGAAAGTCATCGCCGGATCGCGATCATCGAAGTGATGGGACGTGACTCAGGGTTCATTGCGCTCGGATCTGCGTATGGTCAGCCGGATATCATCCTGATTCCCGAAGTTCCGCTGGATATGGAACGGCTGGAGCAACGAGTTGCCGAACTGTACGAACTGCAGAAGCACGTCGTCATCGTGATTGGTGAAGGTGTTTGCGATCAGTCGGGACGACAATTGGGAGCGACCTCCAAAAGCTATGATCCGGCTGGAAATATCATTTTCAATGGAGCGGCAGAAGAACTGAAACGTCTGCTCTGTGTCCGGTTCGGGGACGAATACTTCAGCAGTCGTCGCAAGAATGAATCGGCCGACTCAGCCATTTTCACGCGAAAGGTCGGGCATACTCAGCGCGGAGGCTTCCCGATCAAGTTTGATCGGTATCACGCGGCTCAACTTGGCGGAAAAGCCGTCGACATGATTGTTGAGGGGCGAAACAATGCGATGGCGACGTTGCAGTATTCGCACGAATCGGGATTTACTCTGGGTTCACTCGCCGCCAACAAACTTCGCGACCGGTTTGGGAAAATTCATCCGAGGAAGGTTCATTCGAGCTTTTACGAGAAGCAGCGATTCCAGCCTTCGAAACTTGGCAAGGAATACCTGCGTTCTGTTCTGACGAACGCTCTTGGATCAGAAGACGTCGAACAGATGCGTGCCACGATGTTTAATCCCGGTAAACTGGCAACCCGGTTTCAGAGCGTCTGCATCGATATGAATCGCAGGATTGAGCTTCTGAAGTAGTCACATCAGGGCAGACGTCCAGTCGCGGGAATCGACTTAGGGTCGATTCCCGGATTGGCATCTGTCGCCTTGCGCGGTGCCGTCAGGCTGGCCAGTTCGGAATCTGCTGGCGGGCCCGAGATCGGACCTGTAAATTGCAGATCACTTACCAGAATGCCTTCGAATAGTTCGTCCGCCTCATCGACCGTCTTGACTGTTACGATCCCTTTTTCGTTCGTGCCGGTGACGGACATGATCCTGGCCCCCGGAGGGACAATCAGGCCCTGACCGGTCATTTGAACGGACCTGGACAGATCTGATCGAGGGCGATTGGTGACGACTTCGATCAGGCCGGGACATGCAGGCGACAAGGCAAATACCGAGTCATGTCCGGTAATCTCGATTGCCGGCGCGTCTTTCTGTTCTGCGAGTCGTCCCGACAGTTTCAACAGCGAACCGGCATCACGTAACGTGACGAACGCCAGATTTAACTGGCAGCGACGTGGTATTGCTTTCGGAGAAATCGCCAGGCAGGGACCATCGTTCAGCTTCAAGCAATTTGAAATGGAAACGTTACGAGGAACCTCGGCCAGCCACACGGCCGAACCGTGAACTCGAAAGGAACTGTTCTCAATCTGGATGCTTGATTTCGCGGGACTGTCGTTATCGGTACTCCACGGTTGCCAGCCCGCGACAGCAAAGTTGTGGCCGTCACTGGCAGAACTGCTTTGCTTTCGTTCGAAAGCACAGCCTCGAATCGACAGTTCCTGCGATTTGACAAGCAGCATGGCAGGAAGAGACTGCCCTGCGTCTTCACAAACGACCGTCAGGTTTTCCAGCGTGACAGATGTTCCTGCCAGTCGCAGTGGCTCCTTGCCGATCTTGATCACGGGATTGACGCCAGGTTCCCCACGAATCGTCAGTCGCCCTGTATTGGCGATCTTGACGACATCATAGGGGCCCGGCTCCGACAGCAGGATTTCACCCTGCGAATTCGGGACCGGGAGTGCCAGCAACCCGTCACTCGTCGTGGGGCGAACCGTCGTCACTTCGGTCTGTCCCGTATTCGAAGTGACCGGAGGATTTGGATTGTCTGCAACTGTGGGCGAGCGTCTGAGTGAATCGGCCAGGCGTTGGCTGATGGTCAGCAGATGATTTCTCATTCCACGATCAGCAAACGAGAATGCCATCCCCGACACGACGAATAACGCGACGGCAGTCATTACCCAGCGATTGTTGGGGGCCGCGCTCCCAATCTGAATGAAGTGAGGCACTCCGCCGTCGAAGTTCTTGCGGTATTGCTTCAGTCGAGAACGTGACGTCAGCCCGGGACGGCCCCAGCGCTGCAGCAGATCATCAAACGATCGTGGACGCTCATTCACGTCTGGCGAAGTCATGGCAAAAATGGATTCGGCCAGTGACGATGGCGTATCCGGGGCGAGTGTTCGAACGTCAGCAATTCGCGACGACTGGTGCGCCGCCAGTTTCATCAGGGGATCGGCCATCGAATACGGAGGTCGGCCGGTCAATAACTGCCACAACAGGCATCCCAACGCATAGATTTCAGAGCCTGCATTGGGCCCGAGGCCTGTACCAATCAATTCAGGGGCGACACCATCGTAGGCATCCAGAGCCAATGTTTCATGGATCGTCAATTCGGGACAGATCGCAGGACGAATTCCTCCATCAACCGCTACGACGGTTCCGGATGAATTCAATCGGATGTTGGAAAGCCGCAAATCACCATGAACAAGAGCACGTGACTGGAGCGATGCCAGGCCAGATGCAAGCTGCCTGGCGATTTCCAGCGTGATTTCCGCTGGGAATCGACCTCGACGAATCAACAGTTCTGACAGTGTCAGTCCGGGAATCCAGCGACTGATGGTCACAATCGGCTGGCCGTCTACGACGAGTAATTCCTGTGGGACGACGATATTCGGATGTGACCAGTCCCGCGATCGTTCGATCAAGTCGGTCAGCCGATGCCGACAGTCGGGAATCGCTTCGATGGGGAGATCGAGGCGTTTCAGGACTATCAGTTCGCGCCGCCCGGAATTCCTTGCCAGGAGTGTCCGACCATGCGGTCCTTCACCCAGTTCATCGACAACAACGTGGGGACCGATCAGCAGACTATCGGGCTGGCCTGACTCCAGTTCACGGGCCTGAAAGGGCGTCAGGATTCGAAGCTGCGCGAGGGCATCGATCCAGACGGAGTCGAATGCGGGAAGATCGCGAGACAGTCGACGTACGGCCGCGCGAGCCCGACGAAAATCGGCAGGTCGGCAAAGTTTCAACTGGGTTAGCCGCCGGACGAGATCATCAGGTGGCTCAACGGTTGATGGACCGAACTCGAACACGCTTCTGGAATCCTTTCCCAAATGGCAGGCGTAACTTACGACCACCAATTCCTCAGGGAAAGCTTGTCGCAGAAATTGCCGAAATCGACAAGAGAGGACGCTGTCGACGGCTTGGCGAAACTGTTAGATTCCTCAGAATCATGCACTCTGCCTCTCGCCCGAAATATACAGATCAGCAGGCCGCAGCCATTCAGACCCGTGGGGTATCAATTGCCCTTTCGGCCGGGGCTGGATGTGGCAAAACATTCGTACTGACCCAGCGATTCTTGAACGGTTTGGAGCTTGGAACCCTTTCCACCAGCCTTCGATCAATGGTTGCAATTACGTTTACGGATCGGGCTGCGCGGGAAATGCGAGATCGGATCCGGTCTGCCTGCAATCAACGCCTGCAGAATTGCGAACCTGAGGCTGTCGGGCACTGGGTGGCAATCCTGCGTGGGTTGGACGCCGCGAGAATCAGCACCATTCACTCGTTCTGCACAAGCCTGCTGCGATCCCAGGCGGTTGATGCGGGGCTCGACCCTCGCTTTTCAGTGCTCGAACCATCCCTCGCCGATACTCTGCTGCGAAACGCTGCCAAGGAAACCGTTCACGCACTTCTGGAACAGAATGACGAAGACGCCTGCGAGTTCGTTTTTCAATTTGGATTGGAAAAGTCGCGAGAACTGATTCGATCCCTCGTGGGGCAGCGGTTTCAAATTACATTTGCCAGCTTTGGGGAGCAGTCGGCGGAATCGATTGCTGCAAACTGGCGATCACGGTGGGAAAAGGAATTCGTTCCCCGACTGATCGCTGAATTCCGTGAGTCTCCGAATGCTGTCCGACTTCGCGAACTGCTGCGCGAGAACACTCCCACTCATGCCACGATGCTTGAGCGGCGTTCGATCCTGTTGCAGTGGCTGGAACCTTCGTGTGAATGGCCTTCGCCGACTTCAACGCTGCAGATGTTAGCCGAGAATGCGCGAGTTCAGGGAGGTGGACGCCCTGATACCTGGCCGAGTGCCGACGTCTACGAAGCGGTCAAGACGGCTCTCGGTGTACTGCGTGATGATGCCAGGAAATTGATCGAGACTTTGACAATCAATGAAGACGATCTGCTGCTTGCAGCAGACCTTTCCGCTCGATCGCTTCGATTGGCTCATCAAGCCGCCGATTGTTATGAAGCTGCGAAGAAGTCGCAAGGACTGCTGGACTTCGACGATCTGCTGTTACGAGCCCGTGACCTGCTGCGAGACCGCCTGGATGTACGGGAACGCGTGGCCGCGGGAATCCGCCTGTTAATGGTCGATGAGTTTCAGGATACCGACCCCGTGCAGGCGGATGTGGTTCGCATGCTCTGCGGTGATGCGTTGACTCAGGGGCGTCTGTTTCTGGTGGGGGATGCAAAGCAGTCGATCTATCGGTTTCGCCGGGCAGATCCGGGGGTCTTCGATCGTCTACGCGCGGAAATTCCTTCACAGGGGCGATTGCCACTCAGCGTTAATTTTCGCAGCCAGCCGGCCATTCTGAATTTCGTGAATCACCTGTTTTCAGCAGGTATGGGCGACCACTACGAAGCACTTACGCCATTTGATTCCATACAACGCTCACCAACCCCTGCGATCGATTTCTTGTTTGGGTCGTACGATGCCGAAGAATCTTCTGATTCGTCGCGCAATCAGGACGACGCCGATTCGACGCGAGTCTCAGCGAGCGATTTACGAACGCGCGAAGCTGATTGGATTGCCAGACGCTGCGCAGAACTTCTCGCGGACGAGACTCCGAAGATTCGTGACAAGGATGAATCTGGAAAGCCCGTTCTTCGGCGAGCCCGACCGGGCGACATCGTGATCCTGTTTCGTGCGCTTTCGAATGTGCACGAATACGAATCGGCTCTCCGGCGGTATGGTCTGGATTATTACCTGGTTGGCGGAAAGACGTTTTTCGCACAGCAGGAGATCTTCGACCTGCTGAATCTCTGTCGATATCTGGATGATCCCGATGATCTGATTGGTCTGGTCGGAATCCTGCGATCACCGTTCTTCAACTTGAGTGACGATTCGATCCAGGCCCTCGCTCTGTCGCCCGAACCCGAGGGTGAAAAGCTTTCGCCTTTCGAACGGCGTAATTTGCACGATGATCTGCAACTGGAACCTCCTGCGTTTCTTTCCGAAGAACAACGCTGGAGGATCACATTTGCTCGCGATGTTTTGAACGAACTGCGAGCGAAAAAAGATCGCATACCTCTTTCGAAACTGCTTGCCCTCGCTGTTGAGCGAACGGGGTACGACGCTGCACTTCTGACAGAGCACCTGGGGTCTCGCAAGGTCGCCAACCTGCGCAAACTGATGGACATGGCTCAGGAGTTTGACCGCGCAGAACTCTTTACATTGAAGGATTTCGTCGAGCGATTACAGACGTCGGTTCTTGAAGAAACGGACGAAGAATTTGCGACGACGCTGCCGGAAACGGGCGAAGTCATTCGATTGATGTCGATCCACCAGTCGAAGGGGCTCGAATTCCCCGTTGTGGTTGTCGCGGATATCGATCGCAAAGGTCCGCCACATTCCAGATCTGCGGTACTGCACCCTGAGTTCGGGGCACTCGTCAAGCTGCAGGAGACGTTTGGTCAGTCGCATGAGAATCTCGGTTTGAAGATGTATGGCCTGATGGAAAAAGAGGCCGACGAAAAGGAAACCATTCGTCTCTTTTACGTTGCCTGTACGCGTGCTGCCGATTACCTGATTCTTTCGGCGGGGACAGATCCGACCGTCAAGAAGCATTCTCCGTGGTTCCAACTGGTGGAATCGCGATTTGATGTTGCGACCGGTCTGCCACGGACCGATCCACTGCTCGGTTCATCCGCCGCAGCTACCGCTGGACGGGAAACAATTCCTGATATTCGGGCTCACAATCGGCCACCCCAGGCGACCACGGTCAGTCATACGAGCGAAAAGCAGATCCCGATTCCACAGTTTGCTGATTTACTGGTGATGACGCCTCCTGCAGAAATCCCTGAACTGGCAATTCGCCTTGAGCGATCGACCGATGAGGTTCCGCCTGCCAGTGTATCCCGGTTGGAGTCGATCGACGCCGAACTGCGAGGAGTCAGTCATGCGTGTTCAGATCGTCCGAGAGACTCTGAAGGGATGCTCGATTCTGATCAGGCGACGGCCTTGGGGTCACTGGTCCACGCTGTCCTCGAACGAATCGACTTCGCTCATCCGGTGGGATGGGTGCAACTGCTCGATGACGCCATTGAAGGGGTACAGGACGACCTGAATCAGGAAACGATCGGCATCGCGAAAGAGATGCTGGCTCGACTGGTCACCTCGTCGATCATGGGGGACATCGCGGCAGCGAAGACGCTGTATCGCGAAGTCGATTTCGCCATGCAGTGGCAAGTGGCGAATAGCACTTCGCGAACACTGATTCGCGGGGTGATCGACCTGCTGTACGAGGATGCGCAGGGCGGCTGGCATATCCTGGACTACAAAACCAACAACTTTTCTGCACATGCAGAGGATTCGCAGATACTGAATCCTTACGAGTTTCAATTGGGCATTTATGCACACGCAGTGAGCCAATGGATTGGTGTGGCCCCCTGCGAACTCTCGCTGATTGCTCTCAGGCCGACAGTTCGTCGAGTCGAACTCCCCTGGAATCCAGAACTCTGGAATCGACTCAGCAGCCGGATTGATGCCGCTGTCGCTGAGTATCGAAAACGGTAGCGATGCCAGGAACTGAAGGGTCAATTGAGTTTGATCGAGGTCAGTTTCAGAGATCGGACGCTGACTCCGCCTGCCGCCGAAATGGTTTGCCCGATACTCTCTGGCAGGTCAAATGTACCAACGCGCTGCCATCGATTACGAAAGGTCTCGACGCGACTGATTGCCCCCGTGTCTGCCTCGCGATACTGCACCAGATAGGCACGAGGCAATACCTTGCCTTCAGAGTTACGCTCGCTTTCCAGCATTTGCAGCGACATGTTTTCGCGGCCGAGATTGCGGTTCACAACAATGATTTCGTCGTCGCGAATGCGATAGGTGGAGGCAAATCGTCCACCGTGAAATGTCAGCAGTCGTCCCAGAGGGTTGTCTTTGTCTGTGTCTGCAAAGCTCAGAACTGGGGTCGATCGAATTCCCGACGACGGAACTCGGTGAATCACCATCGAGTGAAGCTGATCACGCACCCATTCCCGCGCTGCTTCATCTTCAAACGCCGGTTCCGCGCCGAACGAGACTTCGCCATCGGACTTCACGGTGACTGTACCGTTATGTCGTCGTCCGTCGAGATAAACTGAGATCGCTGAGGTGAATCCGGGGAAGTCTTTCCATGCAGCTCGAGTTGCGATGGCTTTCTCAAACATCGCTACCGCGTCCGCATCGACGCGAGACCCCTCCAGCGGCCAGTCAAAACCGAGTGTCGCGAATTCGCGAAGTTCTTGGAAAGCATCGCCGCTGCGAGTCCCTTCTTGTGTCGTGACATGCTTGACGTAAACGGCATACGGACCAGCCGCGGGAAGTTTCCATACGACCTTACCATCGTTATCCGTTTTTAATTCTTCATTCTGAAGGTCTGCGTCGACGGTCGTCACGATCGTGTTCGGGACGGGACGTCCATCGTGAAGGACTGTCAGAGTTACAGAGTCACTAGAAAACCGGGGCATGATCTCCAGCGGAATCGATTCGTAACGGGTCAGCTTCTCAATGTCTTCAGGCTTGCCCGAGACGGCCTTGGGGTAGTACTTCAGCAGAAACGATTTGTCTCGCTTCAGAACGCCGTATTCGCATCGACCAACCACCGAAACGGTCTGACCGGACGGGAGATAACCGCGTAACCGATCCGTCCCGGCTTTTACTGGTAATGGGATAAACTTTCCTGGTTGATCCTGCCGCCAGAGTTCTGTGTGAGCGATTTTGGCGACAAACTTCGGGTCACCTGCCGTTGCACGTTCACTGAAAAAAACCTCAACATTACGACCAGCTTCGGCGTGAGGCCCGATCTGAATGAAGAGAAAATGGGCCTGTGCTGCCGATGTCAACAGACTGGTCAGCACGATTGCGGTCATCATTCGGAGCATGAGGGGACCTCAGAATAAACGTTGAATCTGAACTGTTTGCCATCGGGGGCACTCGGGTGAAATTGTACTGTGATTGATTTCTGGATTCGAAGGAAATGCAAACAGATAAGAATTCTTGAGCGAATACGAGAAAAGGCATTGTTCGGAAAACGAAAGCAGCCGAACACGGCGATTGAGTTGCCATCTTCGGCTGCTGTTTTCGACCATGTATGAGTCGAGTTTTCTGTCGATCTGCCAATTATGGCAAAGCGAGTTCAATAACGTCTGCCGGGACTAACGTTGAAACCGAGACGTGCGGCCAAGTGAGGGGCGCGAAGTTCAGATTCACAGTCTGGGTGTACTGTACTTGCTTGTATTGAACCTGTTTGGTCGTTGGGGCGTTGGTTTTTGGCGTCACCCGGAACTTCGGTACAGGTTGCCCTGGTACAAGTACTTTGGGGGAAACAATAACGGGTTTGGGATTCGCAGGGTTACCCGCAGGAATTTCAAGGGTCGCGCTGACGGTTTCGATAAAGAACGTTGAAGTCATCAATATGACTTGCGCATTGGGTGCCCCGATTCCGTCCAGGAACGCGATGTCTCGAACACCACTTCCTACCAACGGGCTTGCGGAGCTGGTTGATACCGTAATTGCCACAGTTTTCGTGATTTTCTGCGCAGCGACGATTTTCCTCAGGATGGAATTCGGGTCATTCAACATGGCCTGCCAGTCGGCTACGGTTAATGTTGTACCGGGCACAGGCAACGTTGCAGGGATCCGGAATTTATTTGGATTCGCTGCGGTCTGGCTTGGGAATGCGACCTTGCTTGCTGGATTGCCAATCACAAACGGAGTGATATCCAGCGGTGGAATAACCGGTGGCCCGGCTACGGACGTCGAAGTTCCCTGAGCCAAGATTGTTGTCCCATGGGGAATTGACGCCATTCGCACGAGCGTTG
This sequence comes from uncultured Schlesneria sp., assembly GCA_963977965.1. Lineage (GTDB taxonomy): Bacteria > Planctomycetota > Planctomycetia > Planctomycetales > Planctomycetaceae > Schlesneria. The sequence goes on along the minus strand of CAXBSB010000101.1, from coordinate 9,517 downwards.
GAGTGGTGACTGCTGGATTCGTGGTCGCGGGAACACTCAGCCATATGCCCGGCTCGAAGTGAATGCCAGGGGATGTACCCGGCGTCGTGACGTCGCTCACTCTTTGGACATAGGAAATACCATTCAGAAAAATATCAGGCTGAACTTCACCGCGGTTCGGAATCGACCCGAGGCTCGCCGAAAAGTCGAGTGTTTCCGTTGTCACGCTCAATTGAAGAACGTTATCACTACCCGTAGCTGGCTGGCTTGGGCGGAAAATGGTGTTGAAGCCATTTCCAGCCCAGTTGCCGATTAGATCTGCAAGTGGTCCCAATGGAGGCTCGGCTGGAGCCGCCGCAGCCGGTGCTGCTGCAGGTGCCGCTACTTGCGATTGTTCGCTCGGCACCTGTTGAATTTTAAATAAAGTCCCGCCAGACGAATTCGCTGTCGCTGGATTTTCAAGATCACTCATGACATTTGGCCCTAAAGAGATGTACTGAAACGCACCTTACCAGAAACCACTTTTCAACAGACGCTACTCAGCGTGATGCAATCGCGTTGTCGAGTGTACTGATGCGACTGTCGACACGGTTCATGCTATCGTGCGAATTTTGTTTTACAATCAATCTATCGCTGCAATTGTGGCCTGCTGGCGATTTCTTATCGTACTTGTGGCGCGAGGGTTGCATTGAGTCACCACAAGATTTCATAGATCGACTTGTTAAAAGTATTGCGTTTTCCAATCGAGTTAACCCGGCGATGTGAGTGTAGATCGATTCAGATTCGGTCATGGCAGGTGATTTGCCTCGCGCTTCGCTACTAGCCGTTTCCGAACTCGAACGACGTCGTCTCGCGACCAACAGTGGCATTTGGAGCCGGAAACAATAGGCCACCCATTCCACGAATGCCCATGCCAACAAGCGCATGCCGGACCTTCAGCCTTCAGCGTCTGAAGAATTCCCGCATGCCTCGGTCCCGACCATCACGATACCCCCGTGAGACTGAATGGCTGAATGCTGTGAAACGAAAGCGCCCCGCAGTTCGCGGGGCGCTTTGATTAGTACTCATCGTTGGGTTAGTCGCTGTCAGCCTTGGCCTGAATCAGGTCACGGCGCGGAATTCATTGCCGGCTACTAGATCTTCGGTCCCATTAGCTGCAGCTTGATGCCCGCGGGACGCCACACCGAAACGGAATGCACTCTAATTGGCTTTACGTCCAGTCAACTGCTCGTACAGCTTGGCTGCCTCGGGGTGTTCGGCCTTCAGTGTCTTGAGATCGTCTGCGGAAAACTCTTGTGAGACTTCCTTTCCGTCGATGGTCTTTGTCATTTTGACGCGGATCTTTTGTCCATCTTCATCAGTGATCTCGATCTTTCGACCGTCCTGTTCGGTACGGATTGTTCGCGGGCCTGCGGGGCGGTTTGGTGGCACAGGTACGGGTTCGACATTGAAGCGTGGCTGAAACTGGAACGGGGCTCCACCAGCGCCTGCGGCTCGCATCTGGATTTGAATGCCGCCACCACCCAAGGCCAAAGCGGCTCCAGCGTGCTTTTCGTAAAGCTTTGCTGCTTCGGGGTGCTTTTTCTTGAGGTCATCCAGATCCGCGGCTTTGTATTCGTCTGTCTTCGCCTTCCCATCAACGGGTCGCGTGTGTTTCAACTGTATGTCTTTGCCGTTTTCGTCGTTGATCTCAACTTTTTCGTCTCCATTCTGAACGTTGATCTTTCGCTTGCCGTCGGCGCCAACATGGACTTCCGTGGACTGGTTTAACCCCCCACCTAAAAACTGCCCATTCACCTGAATCTGTACCTGATTTCCAAGGGCACCGGGGATTCCGCCAATCTGAATGCCACCGAATGGAGCCTGTCTTGCCTGCTGCTTCTGAAACGCTTCGTAGACTTCAGGGAATTTCTGTTCCAGTTCCTTTTCCGAAGCTGCCTTGATCGGTGTTTCTTTCTTCTCTCCGTCAACAGTTTCGACGATCTTCCCTGTGAAAGAACCATCGGCAGCCCGTTCGAGTTCGGTCGTCTTCCCATTTTCCTTATGAGTCATGCGAGTGACGCGATTGACATTTGCTGCAGCATTCGGTGCCTGCTTCTGCAGATTCTGACGCAGAACGTCCAGGCGTAGTGTTGTTCGAGCGCGAACCGCCACGAGTCGAATATCGGATTCGGAAAGCTTGTTCAGCGCTTTCTGAGTTGCCTGAGCAACCTTCGGGTCGTTCGACGACAGCAGGCGTCCCAATGCATCAAAGCACCGGGTCATCACGGCCTCGACTTCGGTCTCTGCACTCTTCGCAAGCGGTTCGATGGCGGCTTCCCCAAGCTTGACGAGGTTTTCAGCCGCATCGCGATGGAGAGTCGTGTCGTCGCCGGTAAGTTTTTCAACCAGTGATTTTGCTTCAGCGGAAGGATCAGGCTTGTCATCTTCGGCGAATCCCACGCCTCCCAGCGAAATCGTGGAAAGTACCGCTACCAGCAAGGCATGAATGCGAAATGCTCGGCTCATTTTCAAACCTCAAATGTCATCCTGTTGACAGGAGAGTCCCAGCCACATGGCGGAATCTGCTCCAACGTTCGGTGTAGTATATCGATCCACCGTTTTCGAGGCGACATTGATTTCGTATTCCTGAAGCGAGACCTCAATGTGGTCCTGCTTGCTCCATCGGTCGTGACGGGGAACAATGGTCGCGAAATACCTTTGAGGTGTATGTCCTTCCGCTGTCTATTCGAGTCTAACCATGTTTCGCAGAATCGCCGATCAGTACCGCAACAAGACTGCCGTTGTCATCGGTTCCGGGGGAATTGGCGCAGCGATAATTGAGATGCTGAACGGTTCTGTCTCGCAGCTTGTTGTCGGAGACCGCAGCCAGGCAGCACTCGATTCGATCGTGCTGCCCGCAACCGAAACGCGATTGTCGACGAAAATCGTTGATGTCAAAAATGTCGCCTCGGTGTCTGACCTTTTCGCATTTGCGAAGCATACTGCCGGGACAGTCGATTACCTGTTTTACACCGCCGGGATTTTGAATCTTGAATCACTGTCAGAGACCACGCCAGTGCTGTGGGACAACGCCGTTGATATCAATTTGAACGGAGCCTTCTATTGTGCTCACGCCGCGTCAGAACTGATGATTCCCCAGAAACGGGGCAGCATCCTGCTGTTGGGATCGATTGCGGGAACCAAAGCCAGGTCAGGAGCCCGAGTCAATCCTGTTTATAACACGACGAAAGCAGGACTGGCGGCGTTTGTGAATGCCGCAGCCATGCAGTTGCGGTCACACGGAATTCGCATCAATTCCATTTCTCCAGGCCCGACTGCAACTGCCATGATGGGATTGCAACCGAAAACTGTCCACGACGCCGTCAGCGAGATCACATTGGATCGGCGACAGAATGAGCCCGCGGAGGTTGCGGAACTGGCACTCTTCGTCGCCGCGCACGGTCGATTTACGGGTGAAGATATCGCCATGGGTGGCGGTGCCGGGCTTGGAGGCTGATTCTCAGGTTGTCCGGCGCCCGGAATCAAATGCACTGTCCACTTCGGTTGTATTGCGAATCGAACGCTCAGTCGGCATTCTTCTGATATGGTAACTTCAGTCAGAATTGAAACAGGAGCCCGACTGCATTTCGGACCGTTGGCAGCGGCGGGAGCATCGGGCGGCAAGTTTGGCGGCGTGGGAATGATGGTCACGTCACCGGGCTTTGTCGTGTCCGCATCTCTGGCCGGAACTGACGAATTTCATGGTGAGAACTCAGCGGCCGCACGTGCGGCCGAATTCGTCCGGTGCATCCGAGCAGGCGACAACGAACAGAAGTTTCCGTTTTGTCGCATGACCGTCGATTCAACGATTCCGTCACACGCAGGGCTTGGCTCAGGGACGCAGTTGGGACTCGCCGTTGCAGCGGCGCTGAGTGAACTGGCGGATGAACATGAGATTCCGGTTGAGACCTTTGCGAGGCGTGCCGGACGAGGTTTGAGATCGGCAATCGGATTACACGGGTTTTCCACGGGAGGATTCCTTGTTGATGGTGGCAGAGCAGCTCAGTCACAACTGGGAACGCTGGTCGCTCGCGTCACCTTTCCGGAACAATGGCGACTGATTCTCGTCGCTCCACCGGAATCTCAAGGTCTCTCAGGGACCGCGGAACAGTCCGCGTTTGCTGCGCAACCGCCAATGCCGCAGGCGTTGACCGCGGAACTGTGCCGGATCGCGTTGATGGAGTGGCTGCCGGGATTGATCGAAGCCGACTTTCAGCGAGCGTCCAGCGCCATGTATGAATTCGGACTCGGCGTCGGGCGATTCTTTGAACCGGCACAAGGGGGGGTGTTTGCACATCCTCTGATGGGGGAACTTGCCGAGGCGGTGCAGCGACGCGGATTCGGTGGAGTAGCACAGACGTCGTGGGGGCCGACCACCTGTATCTTGTGCGACAGTCATGCGGCTGCCACCGACCTGATCTCAGATCTGGCCTGTGATTCACGCTGGGCGGCCTGTTCAATCCAGATGACAGAGCCGCTTAATCAAGGGGCGAAAATCACTCGCACCGGTTGATGATCTATGACAGAGACGATTTCACAGCGGTCTGGGGCGAGGAAGCAACCCGACCTGACGTCCGGATCGGTAGACATGCGTTGGTTCCAGATGCTGCTTTCCGATTTCCACTCGACCTTCAGAATCAGTCAGCGGTTGCTCCAGGTCCTGTAGCTCCAGGACGGTGATGTCTGCCAGTGCTCCCACTTGCAATGTGCCGAGTTCCCCTTCGCGCTGCAGGAATTTGGCTGGCAATTCTGTTGTGCGCCGAATGATGTCAGGCAGATTCATCCCCATGTGCAGAAACTTGTCCATCGTCGTGACAAGATCAAAGACCGGCCCATGCAGGTTGTAGAAGTGGATATCACTGCTGATGAAGTGGGGCAGGACTCCCTGATCAATTAATGCGTGAGCGACTCGAAAATCAAAACTCGCGACGCCGTGGCCGACATCCAGCAAGACCCCTCGTTCGAGTGCGGCTTTTGCTTCAGGCAGTAATCGCAGATCGGCATCGACCAGGCCACACCGTTTACCATGGAAACAATGGGTCAGCACATCACCAGGTTTCAACTGGTTCAGGACGTGGCCCATTGAAAGTGATGAATTCGGGCTGTGAACAACCAGCGGAAGACCAACGCGATCGGCAGCCTGTCGAGCACGGTCCAGTCCTTCAGCTTCGTTCTGTCCATTCTCAGCGAGGTTAGCCGTACAGCGAATCTTGATACCCACGATCACATCGCGGTGCTTTGCGACAACCTTTTCGACGTTTTCGATGTTGCAGTAACGAAGATCGTGCAGTTCACCCAGTCCGGGAAGTGTACCAGGACTGCTGATCAGGCCTTGTCCCGCGATGTGCAGCAGGGCAAAGACTCTTGTTTGAGCTTCGTCAATCACATACCGCCGAAACCCTGCGAAGATCAATCCGCCTGCTGTGCCGAAGTCGAGTACCGATGTCACCCCGCGCGCCAGGCAACTGGGGTCGGCTTCAATTCCAAAATGGCTGACTCCAGGGAAAACGTGCACGTGAAAGTCGATCAGTCCCGGAACCACATATTTGCCAGCGACATCCACGGACCGCTGCGCCTCGGCAGGCGTGCCGAGGTCCAGAACCGCCGCGATACGGCCACCGAGCACAGCGATGTCACGTCGCTCGTTCAGCCCAGCGGCGGGGTCGATGACGTGTCCGTTGCGGATCAGCAAATCGTACATTCAGTCTCTTTCGTCATTTGGCGTGATTCAGGTTTCTGCTGACGGAGGCAAGTTTATTCGCCGGGATGTCATGTCGGACATCCGCATTCTTTACTTCTACTTCGAACCGAACTGTTTGGCGAAGAGCGTCTTGTAGGGGTTCTCTGCTGGTCCGACAGCTTTTTCATTCACAAGTTGCGGCTGGACAGAATCCCACCAGGCTTCGTAGGACTTTGAGAGTTCCTCAACAACCTGAGGATTCTCGGCAGCGACGTTGTTCTTTTCACCGTAGTCGCGGGAGACGTCAAAGAGCTGCCATTGCTTTTCACCAGGTTTTGCAACGCTGACGAGGTGCCATTGTGGAGTTCGCAGGCTGCAATTTGAATACTTCCATTTGGCCGGGTTTTCACCTTTGGGCCATCTTCCTACATGAGTGACCAGTGAACGATCGGCCCACGGGGCTTGGGGATCTTTCAGCAACGGAACCAGACTGCGACCTTCGACCTGGGATTTGACGTCGTCCGTCAGTTTTGCTCCAGCGATCTCTGCCAGGGTTGGAAAAACATCAACATGTGCCGTCAACCGTCCGACATCAGCAGGCTGAAGCGTTCCCGGCCAGCGCCACAGTGACGACGCACGTGTTCCCCCCAGCCATGGTGTGACCTTTGACCCCTTCATATCGGCGTTAAAGAAGCGGACACCCTCAGTCCCACCGTTGTCATTGATGAAGACCACCAAGGTGTTGCGGTCGATCTTCAATTCATCCAGTCGTGCCAGCAATTTGCCGACGTTGTCGTCGATGTTGGCAATCATTCCGAAGAATTTTGCGAGATCCCCGGCAGCCTTTGGTGAGCCTGTATCACGGACCTTTTCTGAATACCGGGCTTCATCTTCAGGACGGACATGCAGTGGTCCGTGGGGAGCATTGGTCGCGATATAGCAGAAGAACGGTCGTTGACCATGGTTCGCGTCGACCCATTTCAAAGCCTGTTTGAAAAACACATCGGTACAGTAACCGTCTGTTTTCTCGAACTTGCCGTTATGCAGAATGAACGGGTTAAAGTACGAATTTCCGGGAGCATCCCCACAGCTTCCGGGGTAACTCTGCCCGATCCCACCTGCTCCGTGGATGAAGACCTCGTCAAACCCTCGCTGGTCAGGCTGGTATTCGGCCTCATCGCCCAGGTGCCACTTTCCAAAGATTCCAGTGGTGTAACCTGCCGATTTCAGAACCTGGGCGAGCGTTGTGGCTTTGAGCGTCAGGCGTTCCCGTTCGAGGATCGTGTGAGTTACCCCGTTGCGGAATTCATGCCGACCGGTCATCAATGCTGATCGCGTTGGTGAACATGTCGGGCTGACATGAAAGTCCGTAAATCGCACACCTTCATGGTGCAGTCGATCGATATTTGGCGTCTTCAGGATCGGATTGCCGTGGCACGAGAGATCTCCGTATCCCTGATCATCTGTGATGATGAAGATGATGTTTGGTGGTTTCGGTGCGTCAGCCGCAATTACCATGGCCGAAAGACAGGTCCATGACAGAAAAAGGCTTCGAACAGCCATACGTAACATGGCGGAAATCTCCTGTTGATCGACGATGGACAAGTTCAATATGTCGGCCGAAACGCTTACTGCTATGATTTTGCTCGATCCGGGTACTGATACGCTGCCTTGGCATTCCTGGCAAAGAACTTGGCGGTTGCGGCTTCGCCTTTTGTCTTGAAAAAGTCGGTGACGATTTTCAGAACGAGTGCGTAGTCCCCGGCACGGTCACTGACGGGCCAGTTGCTGCCATAGATCAGGCGGTCTTCACCAAAGATCTTCCAGACGGATTCAAGGATTGGAGCATAGTACTCAGAATCCTGCGGAACTTTTCGGTTGTCGCGAGCGGCACTTTCTACGAGTGCAGAAACTTTCAGAAATACCTTGGGATGTTGCGCTGCAGCCTTCATTCCATCCAGCCATTCCTGGTTCAAGTTCGGACCATCGATCTTCACGTTGGCCAGATGATTGATGACGATTCGCATTCCCGGCAGTTTCTTTGCCACTTGATCCACCAGCGGCAGCAATTCCGGGCCACCATTGATGTCGAGTTCCCGATCGGCATCAGCCAGACGCTTGATGTCATCCATGTAGTCTTTTGTCGACAGTCCCGCTTTCAGAGGACCAGAGTTGACGCGGATTCCACGGAAGATGGGGTTCGCCGCGAACCGCTTGACGAGTCCTGCAAATTCGGGTGTGCCGACCGGAAGGTTTCCGACAATCCCCAGCACGAATGGGTCTTTCGCGGCCAGATCGAGCAGCCACTGATTGTCCTCAACCCAGGGACTCGCTTCGACGATCACCGTTCCCGTCACGCCCAGTGGCCGGGCAAATTTGGAAAAGTGTTCTGGCAATACCTGGCGATACAGTGATTTGTCGTCTTTGCCTGGCCAGGGAACTCCCTGAGGTCTCGTCGGATCATAGAAGTGCGTATGAGTGTCCACAATCGGGTAAGCAGGCGGTGCTGCAACCGCTGTTGAGAAAACTCCACCTGCTGCTGCGGCCAGTCCAAGGCTTCCGACCAGAAACTCACGTCGCGTTGTCATGTTGATGGATTTCCTGTTGTCGACTGTCGCGATTGACGATGCAGATTGCGGAATTGTCCTACCGTCCCATACTTCCGCCCGCAGGCTTCTTCTTCAGATCAGCGACGAATTTGACGTGCCCGTCACCGAGGGCTTCCGTCAATTCGTGTCGCAATTCTTTGTTGACGCTGATTTTCTGTTCGAGCGGCTTGTGGGCGATATATCGCATCCGCGTTTCCCCTTCCAGCGTATCGACAACCAGCACAACTTCGGCACGTCCGGGATTCTTCTGAATGATATCGCGGACTCGTTCGATCACCCGGATGTCATGCAGTCCCTTCTGGAACTTGATCAGTACCTGTCGAGTGAATTCCTTCTCGACCTCTTCAAGTGTCCACATCGCATCGACAATCACATTCGGCTCGCGGCTTCGCTTATCAACCTTTCCACGAACGAACCGTACTTGTTCTGGTTCGACCTTTTCACCCAGGCGTGAGAATTCTTCGGGCCACATGATGCAGCGGACCACGCCCGTCGGATCTTCAAAATCGAAGTTCACATACTTTGAGTGTCCATTGCGACTCGGTTTCTTCGTTTGTGCCTTCTTGATTGCTGACACCATTCCACCGAGGATGACTTCGACACCATCCTCCAACTCCGGCAGCTTGCGGTTTTCGTGAGTCGAAAACTGCTGAATGATACCCGCCATCTCTGTCAGCGGATGCGATGTTAGGAAGAAACCGAGTGCTTCTTTTTCGAAATTCAGCTTTTCACGCTGCGACCATTCGGGCATGTCAGGCAGATTCGTCGGCGCTGCCGCTATCCCAGCCTTGGGCAGTTCTTCGTCATCGTCGCCTCCAAACAGGTTACGCTGACCTCGCTGCTTATCGCGAAACGCGTTGGAGGCCGACTGGACGGCACGCTCGACAACTACGAACAATTGAGACCGTTTGCCACCCAGGCAGTCACACGCCCCGGCCTTGATGAGCAGTTCGAGCACACCTTTCGTGATCGTCTTCGGGTCGCATCGCTCTGCCAGATCGAAAATACTCTTGAACGGACCATTGTTCGTTCGCTCGGCGACGATTGCCCCGATCGCAGACTCGCCAACACCCTTGATCGCTCCCAGGCCGAACGTCAGTTTGTCACCGAGCACAGAGAATTCCACGTCACCCTGATTGACGTTGGGAGGAAGGATTTCAATCCCCATGCGGCGGCAGTCTTCGACGTGTTCGATCAGCTTGTCCGT
>CAXBSB010000100.1:0-26471 GCA_963977965.1 uncultured Schlesneria sp. | reverse complement strand
GGCTGCAGTTCGAATGTCGCTGACTGACGGTCTGTGACTCGAATCGGCCAAAGGTTGTCGGAGAAGAAATCGATTCCGGGCCACTGGTACCAGGGGGCACGAACGGGAACGAGTCTGGTCGTTGTTTCGTAGCCGTCCTTGATCAGAGTCAATTCCCGTTTTCCATAGTATGTGAAGTCTACGGCGGTCGGCGTGTAACCGATTTCGCGTCCTTCCAGCAGAACCATGGCTCCCGGGGGATTCGAGTACACCATCAACCTGCGGTTGACGCAACCTGTTGAGCCCAATGAAAACAGGGCGAGAAACGCGACGAGGATCCAGCGACAATTTGATCGCATCGGCGCAGGGCTGCGTGAAGCATCGAGTTGATGCTGTGCGGTTGGCGATGTGATGAGAAATGAAGTCACGGCGGCCGCCTGATATTTCGCAGGAATCAGATGCACCTGAGGAAGCTCGGGGATTTTAGTGCCGACCGGATTTTGGGCCTAGCGCAGTTTTTCATAAACACGTCAGGTCTTTTTGCCGTCTGGGGTTACGACGATCCGGCTGCCGTTCGAGCAGGGTGATGGCGACAGAATTTGCCGGGTGTGCTATCTTTTGCAGGGAGTGTAGCGGTTTTGCCCGGAATGGGTAAAACGAATTCGCCAGCGTGGATGTCATTACTCGGATTCGGCGATCAAGCTACAATTCAGTTCAGATTATTTGACGGTTGTCACGAACGGATTATCAGAAGGACTGCGCCGGCCGCAGTTGAAGATTGCAATGCTCTGGGAACAGCAGGTTCGATACGCCGCATTGACTGACGTCGGTTTCCGACGTCAGAACAATCAGGATGCGTGCGTCGTGCAACTGGCTCCCGATCAGGAAACATGGCAGCAACGCGGTCATCTGTTTGTTGTTGCTGATGGCATGGGAGGCCATGCCGTCGGTGAACTCGCGAGCAAGATCGCCGTCGACACGATTCCACATACGTTCGATAAGCTACGGCAACTCAACGCAAAAGATGCTCTCTGGGCTGCGATCGAAGCGGCGAATTCCGCGATCTATGAACGGGGAATGCAGAACAAAGACTTCCTGCGCATGGGGACAACCTGCAGTGCACTGCTGTTGTGTCCGCAGGGGGCAATTGTCGGGCACGTCGGTGACAGTCGCGTTTACCGGATTCGGAACCGACTGATTGACCAGTTGTCATGCGACCATAGTCTGGTCTGGGAACTGATTCAGCAGCGTAAAGTGCATCCGCGCGATGCCGAGCGGATGTGTCCCAGAAACGTGATCACTCGATCGCTGGGCCCCGAGCAGGCGGTCCAGGTTGATATGGAAGGACCATTTCCAGTCCTTCCTGGCGATACGTTCGTGGTCTGTTCGGACGGTTTGTGCGGTTTGCTCAGTGATTCTGAGATTGGCATGATCACTAGTGAACTCCCCCCCACCGAAGCCTCACGACTGCTGGTGCATCTCTCCAACCTGCGCGGCGGTCCCGACAACATTACGGTGATTGTTGTCCGAGCGGGAGAAATCCCAGAAGGGGCTGGCAACAGCGATGAGGACATCCCGGTTCGCACGGGCGGAATGGGATGGTGGGGCTATGCGTTAATGTGCCTCCTCGCTGCTTTCTTTCTGTTTGGCCTGAGCATGGTCATGCTCGATCCACAGCAGCGAGCAGCAGGAATCGGCTTGATCTCGGTTTCGCTTGCCATGTCGGCGACGTGGTTCATCATCAGCCGTGTGAGAAAGAAGCCCGTGGATCACACGAGAAGTCCTGATCCCGGTTCGACGATTGTATGGCGTCCCTATCGCACCGCATCAGCCCGGATCACGGAAGAGTTCCTGCAATACCTCGCCCGGATGGAAGGGGAACTGCAGAAGGCCGCGATGGATGAGAACTGGGCCATCGACTGGAAGGTGCTCAACGATGTCTATCGCAAGGCCTCGGATTTCCTGACTCGCAAACGGTTTTCAAAAGCGATGCTGGAATTCAGTCGAGTCTTCGACATCCTGATGGTGGGGGTTCATACTCACCGAAAGCAGATTCAGCACGAGTCCCGCTGGGGGAAGGGGAGTAACCCTTCCGTCAAAACGCGACCATCGACGTGAACTGAGCGAGTCCTGTTCTGGGCACAACATGCAGGATGATCGACCGCTGATTGTGATGCTCGAAGATGATCACGACAGGATCGCGAGGTTTTCAGCGGTACTCTCAAATGGATACCGCTTTCTCTTTTGGCGTACGGCCCACGACTTTATCGCCAACTTCCCGCAGATCCCCACTCCGCAACTTATCGCACTGGATCACGATTTGTTTATAGATCATCCAGGCGATCCCGATCCTGGAGATGGTCGCGATGTGTCGAGATACCTTTCAACGGTACCACCTGTAGCTCCTGTTCTCATCCACTCGACGAATTCACTTGCGGCTGAATCGATGCTGTATCAGCTTCGCGAATCTGGCTGGGTCGTAGATCGCATTTCTCCAATCGGTGAAGATTGGATTGAGGCGGACTGGTTCCCGTTTGCATGTGCATTTCAATTCCGTAACTCGGCTCGCTGATCGCCGCCGCTGTCTTGATTGCGGGGCTCGGTGCGGTACGCAGTTTGCCTCTGCCACCTCCCGTGTTGATGTCGCCACGACTTCACGGCTGGCCTGATACGCCTGCAATCGACGTATTTCGCTTGCACGATCTGAGGTTACGTCCGGGTGACAAAAAGACGACTCCATTTTTCAGAACGAGGTGGAATCTGTATGTCGGTTCGGATGCTTATGAAAGCAGCAGTGCTGCTCGCCGCATTCATGGATGTTGCGGTGCTGGCGGACGGATCCGAGTCCGAGATCAAACAGCGCGGAACACTGGAATCGCGTTCCGCAAATTCGGCACAGGCGGCAGAAGCCGAGACAGGTCCAAGTCGGGCGAAAAATTTGGACTCGAATGGAATCGTACTGCGAGACACACGGGTCATCGTCATCACGTCGAAAGAATCGGAATTGTGTCGGCGTGAAATCGAACGACTCTCCAAGCCCGGCGGCGCCTTCGAAGCGATGCGATTGCAGGGGTGGAAGATCGGATTGACTCCCAACAACCATATCCAACTGGTCGACAAGTCCGAGGCTGCTGATCTGCTGAGGCAATTGGATTCCAGTGAATTTCCAGTTGTCGCGTGTGTGAGTGACAACGAAATCGTGCGATCATTTAAAGATGGTTGTTCGACTCCACTGGATGCCTGGACATTTGGCTGGTTGATGAAAGGGGTGAACGAACGGCCAAAGGAACCGATTCCGACCGCGATTCGTGTCGCGACGACGGGACACTACCCCTTGCGAGGGAACCATTGGTCAGTCGATGGTGATACGAATCCTACTAAAGAGTCACTGGTTTTTCATTTGCGCGGTGCGAATCATGTCAATCTTTTGAATGCGGAGTGGAAGATTGAAGAGTGGTCGACAGAAGAGTTGCGTTCGCTGCACGATGACCTGCACGAACGCTACGGTCCTCCGGCCCGAACAGCACCTGCGGGGTCGAATGCCCCGAAAAAGGCGCTAGGCAAAGCTTGATTGCGCGATCATCAATTTGATTTCAATTCGAAGTCGTATCGTGATTTGTCCGGCGTAACTTCAACGAAGAGTTTTGACTTCTTGTAATACTTGTCTGGTACTCGCTCGGGCTGTTGGGCAGGCTTCTCGGAAGGGTCCCCTCCTTCTTCTTTGACGTTCAGTCCAAGAATCTTGCGAGTGGTACTGATACGGACGATCTTGGCCCCAGGTTTCACTCCCTTCATCTCAGAATCAATCTGCAGACTGAAATGGCCGCTGGAATCTGTCATTCCATACGAAAATGTGTCGTCTGTCGGATCGTCGAAAGAGACGACGGCGCCTTCGAGTGGCGCTCCGTCGAGGGTGATTTTCCCTGATGCATTTACCATGTTCAGGCTTTTGTAATTGGATTTTGGCTTTGTATCGCAACCTGCACAAAATGCGGCAATCGCTACGAGCAGGATGGACGCACGACCTGTTCTTGTCATGATGTTGGCCTTGCCTGGAACAGTAAAAATACGACGAAGCATATGGCAGAGTTCCGAAAACGACCTTCCGTACGAGTTCTGCGAAGTCAGAAAATCCGCACGAGATACAGGAGTTCGCTGTTACCTGTCGGCTTATGCGGGTCGCACTTCGTTGTCGCGGCGGAACGTGAGTGAGACGCTGCTTTTGATGCCAGCAGTGCCACACATAACCGGGATGCGCTCTAGAAATCACCCACAACTTCACCACCTTTGATCGTGGCCAGTGACTGATAAAGTACCAGGTCCATAAGGGCAATCCTCTATCAAGACGATGTGCTGCGGTGTGGCAGCCACCATTGGGACGATACACGCACGCCGCGCGATCGAAGTGCGGGGATTTGAATGCGAGGATGCGAAGGAATAATGAATCGATGTCGAAGAAGTGATGAGTTGTTGAAGTTCACACGAATCGTCGTCGAGTTTGAAAATTTTGATGTCGACTGCGCTGTTGGCGACCAGTTTCCTTGCAGACTTTCTTTGGCAAAAGCGACAGTCGGGGGCGAGCGAAGTTGAATCTGCTGCAAACTGCCGCCACACTTCTACTCTCCGGTTTTTTCTCAGTATCATGAGGTGTTCGTCGCTCGGCGCATGGCGTTCGTTGTGGCGCCCTCGGATCAATCGGTGGGGAATTGTTACTGATTTCAGTCGTGGAGTGTTTTTGAATGTCCGAACAACTGGTCCAGCAACTGTGTGATGAACTGACCCGGCTGGTCCTGATCGATCCGCATACGCACATCAACCCGCATTCTGCCGCGTCCAAAACGTTGGCCGACATCATGGGTTATCACTACTACACGGAACTTGCTCACTCCGCAGGAATGCCCAAATCACACATTGAAGAGCCGGGGCTCGATCCAAAGACAAAAGTTGGCCGACTCGTCGAATCACTCGGACACCTCGACAACACTATTCAGGTGAGCTGGCTGGTCGAACTCTGTCGCAAGTTCTTCGGCTTCAATGAAGAGCGGATCACGACGGCGAACTGGGAAGCGTTGTACGACCGGGCCGCTGCGAAGATGGCAGAACCCGACTGGGAGGATCAGTGCCTGAAGCAATCTGGGCTCGAACGAGTGTTTCTGACAAATGATTTCGACGATCCTCTCGAAGGTTTCGATACGAATCGTTACATCCCTTGCCTGCGAACGGACGATCTCGTCTTCCATCTGGCCAAGCCGGAAGTTCGTGCCCGGTTAGCAAAAGCGACCGGCATGGACTGTGCCGGAGCAACCAGCTTGCGACGAGCCATTGGAAAACTGTTCGAACACTTTTCCTCGCATGGGGTTCGGGCGTGTGCGATTTCGCTGCCTCCATCGTTTTCCCCGGTGGCCGTTTCGGTCAATGAGGTTGATCCGGCGATCAAGCGATTGCTCCAGGGCGAAACATTGTCGAACGACGATTCGACCCTCGTCAGCCGGTTCGTTTTCTGGACTCTGGCCGAGTATTGTGCGGAGTTCCGGTTGCCGTTCGACCTGATGATCGGCGTCAATCGACGGGTTTACCCTGACGGCGTCTTCCAGGGGCAGGATCTATTTGACCAGCGAGTCTCTCTGATTCAGTATCAGGCCCTGTTCAATGCATTTCCGCAGGTGAAATTTCCGGTTTCGGTGCTGGCCCAGATCAGTAATCACGAACTGGTCAGCTACAGTTGGATCTTCCCGAACGTCTACACGAATGCCCACTGGTGGTACTCGAATATCCCGGCGTACATCGAAATTGACACACGTGCGAGATTGCAGGCGGTTCCGCAGAATAAGCAGATTGGGTACTATAGCGACATGTACAAGCTGGAATTTGCCTGGCCGAAGTTCAGCATGTATCGGCAATCGTTAGCGCGAGTTCTGGCTCAGGACTTCGTGATTGCCCGGAAATGGAGTGAAAGCCGGGCATTGGCACTCGGACGGCAAGTATTGCGAGGAAATGTAGAAACCATTTTTAATGTCTGACCAAATGGAAATCAGCGATTGGTGCTGCTGACCGGGGTGGTGTCCTTTCGTGATCTGCGTTTGGTTCATAGAATCTTCAGAAATCCACGTGCGCTCCTTGATGAATTCAGGACATTGATAATGGCAAAGATCGTCTTGTTGCAGGAAGGTCAGGCGGTTCCGTTTGAATTGACGGCTGCTGAAACCGTCATCGGACGGCATCCCGAATGTACATTCCAGATCAATTCCAACATGGTTTCGCGTAAGCACGCGAAAATCGTGAAAAAAGGCGATCAGTTCATCGTTGAGGATCTGCAGAGCGGTAACGGAACCTTCGTCAACGGCAAGAAAATCGAAGGTCCCGCGGGACTCGTGCATGACGACCGAATCAAACTCGGTCCAATTCTGTTACGTTTTGAAGCTCCGGAAGCGGCTGCTGCTCCCAAGCCAGCGGCACCTCAGCCCGCCCCGATGCCATCCGTCCCCGCTCAGACCGTTGAAACAAACTTCAACGTTGATGTGAGTGAAGGGGAGGATGATACGTCGACGATCATGGGAACGGCCGATCGGGGAACGTCCGCATTTGGCAAGCTGGAAGTCAACCCCGAGGCCAAGCTGAAAGGGGTTCTGGAAATCAGCCGGGCGCTTGCCGGTACGACTGACTTGAACTCGTTGCTCCCAAAGATCCTCGACACGCTGTTCAACATTTTCCCGCACGCCGACCGCGGTTGCGTTCTGTTCAATGATCCGGCGCTGGGGAAGATGGTTCCCAAAGCGATGAAGCATCGCCGGGCCGGGGACGATGAAACTGTCAAACTGAGCCGTACGATTCTGAAGACCGTTCTGGAACAGAAGACAGGGATCCTGTCGGCGGATGCGGCCAGCGATTCCCGATTTCAGGCGAGCGAATCGATTTCGAACCTGACGATCCGTTCGATGATGTGCGTCCCGATGCTGAGCCTGGCGGGCGACCCGATGGGGATCATCAACATCGATACGCAGAACGCTTTCAACCAGTTCCGTGCCGAAGATCTGGATTTGCTGATGGCTGTCGCGGGGCAAGCCGCGATGTCCTATGAACAGGCCAACCTGCTGGTGACTGCGATGGAAAAGCAGAAGCAGGACAAGGAAATGAACATCGCGATGGGGGTTCAGCGTTCGCTGCTTCCCACAGAAATTCCCAAGGCCGAAGGCTGGGAGATCTACGCATCGTACGATACGGCTCAGGCGGTTGGTGGTGACTATTACGATGTCTTCATGCTCGAGGACGGAAAACGCGTCTGTCTGGCGTTCGGTGACGTGGCCGGGAAGGGTGTGCCAGCCTCGCTGGTGATGTCACGAATTGCGACTGTCGTCACGAACGTGATGGCGTTCGTCACCGATGTGCAGGAAGCAATCCAGCGGATCAATCATCAGATGTGTGCTCGCGCCGTCGAAGGACGGTTCGTGACGTTTGTTCTGACTGTGATCGACCTGGAAACAGGCGAAATGACATTGGCGAACGCCGGACACATGCCGATTATGATTCGTAAAACCGATGGCAGCATCATCGAGTTTGGCGAAGAGGCGATCGGTGTTCCGATCGGTGTGATCGACGAATTCCCGTACGATGTGCTCACCCGGACCATTGAAAAGGGCGAGACTTGCGTGATTTACACGGACGGTGTCAGCGAGGCCATGAATCCTAACAGCGATTTGTATGGCGTTGATCGGCTGAGGGAACTGATGGCAGCCAGTCAGGGTGGTCATGCGGACGAACTGGGGAAAACGATTCTGGCCGACGTTCGCAAGTTTGCCGATGGTCGCCCGCAAAACGACGACATCACAATCATGGTGTTCGGGCGAAAATAGTCTGCACGACACACTCGGGCTTGGTGGGCCGCAACGCAATTTGGCTTTGACCTTTCATTCTTGTGGTGGGATCAGGTATCAAATGAGGGTTGGGCTCTCACCTGGTTCAGGATCCCGCTTCAGAACTGCGACTGCTTTAACAACGAGTCGCTCGCCATAACAATTGCGCAAATGACGATCATCACAAGATGAAAGAATCGAAATTGAGTGACACTGGATATGATTGGCAACAGATCTTCGCGACGCGAGCCGGTCGCATTTGTGCGTCCGAGATCCGTGAGTTGCTCAAGATTCTTGACCAGCCGGGCATGATTTCGTTCGCCGGGGGAATTCCTGATCCTGCGCTGTTTCCAGTCGATGCCATTTCTGCCGCGTACGACCGGTTGTTCCGTGATCCCGCACGTGCCAGGCAGGCCTTGCAATACTCGATCAGTGAAGGGTATCTGCCGCTGCGGGAAAACATTGCCCGCTACATGGCGAACCTGGGGGTGACCTGTCACGCCGACAATATCCTGATCACGAACGGTTCGCAGCAGGGGCTTGATTTCATCGGCAAGGTTTTCATTTCCCCGAAAGATTCCGTTCTGGTGGCGGCGCCGACGTATCTGGGTGCTCTGCAGGCGTTCAATGCGTATGAATCGAGTTACGCAACGCTCGACATGAACGATCTCAATGCCGACAAGTATCGTCAGGACGGTGCCAAGGCCGGCGGGCGATTGAAATTTGCGTATGTTGTGCCAGACTTCGCGAACCCGTCGGGGCAGACATTAACGCGTGAATCGAGAGAATCGCTGCTGAAGTTGACAGGCGAATTGAATATTCCGCTGGTTGAAGATGCTGCCTATTCGGAACTGCGCTACGACGGAGAGCGGGTTCCACCCATCCAGGCGATCGAATCCGCAGGGCGGCCGATCGATCAATGTCGAACGATTTATTGCGGGACGTTTTCGAAGACTTACGCTCCGTCATTGCGTATCGGCTGGATCTGTGCGTCACGCCCTCTGATCAGTAAGCTCGTGCTGATCAAACAAGGATCAGACCTGATCAATTCCACGATCAATCAGATTGTGATGAACGAATTGCTTCAGGCGGGGATGCAGGAACGTGTCAACGTGATCTGCCCCGTTTATCGCCAGCGGCGTGATCGTATGCTGCAGATGCTCAAAGCCAAGATGCCGCCGGGAGTGACATGGACAACCCCCGAAGGAGGGATGTTCATCTGGGTGACGCTGCCAAAAGAACTGGATGGAGCTCAACTGTTGCAGACGGCTCTGCGCGAAGCGCGAGTTGCGTTTGTGCCGGGTAGCTCGTTCTATGCGAACGAAAAAGTTCGCAACACGATGCGGCTGAGTTTTTCGCTCGCTTCTGATGCCGAAATTGAAAATGGCGTCACGCGACTGGCGAATATCATCCAGGCTGCAACCGGTCGTTGAGACTACCCGTTTCGACGGAGTTGGCGCCGGACGCAATTTGATTTGCAGGTGTCTGGAGCCTGCAGTTGAGATGCCTCAATCATCGAGAAAATCCCATGTTTTGGCACTGTTCCGCGTCACTCGCGAACTGTTGCCGGGACGCGTATCATGTTGTCGATCAATTGTGACTCAAAACTTGCAACAAAGGACCGATCTGTGGCAGCCAATCGACGAGCAGAAGTGGACAAGGCTTTGGCCGATGTAGATTTCTCGAAGAACACCTATCAGGTGGAATTCGACACAACGAAGGGCAAGATTCTGCTCGACGTTTACCCAGACATTGCTCCGGGGCACGCCAAGAATCTGATCGGCCTGACGAAGATCGGATTCTATAACGGAATCATTTTCCATCGTGTCATCGCGGGCTTCATGATTCAGGTCGGATGTCCCCAGGGGACAGGGACCGGCGGTCCGGGATACACGATCAAGGCCGAATTTAATCGGACGCCTCACGAACCGGGGATTCTTTCGATGGCTCGAACCAGCGACCCGAATTCAGCGGGCTCGCAGTTCTTCATCTGTCTGGAACGAGTTCCTCATCTGGACAATCAGTACACGGTTTTCGGAAAGACCGCTGATAAGGCCAGCCTGGATGTCGTTTTGAGTATCGGTGCTGTCGAAACAAATCATAGCGACCGGCCGCTGAAAGAAGTGAAGATCAATTCGGCTCGCGTCATCGTCACGCCAAAGTGATTTGAGCTTTGATTCTGGCACAGCCAGTTTTGGGAGGGCGAGGCGGCGAGGCTCCCGCCGAGTCGCTACGTCGATGTACGCCAACTGCCTCAGCGGCTCAGCAGGAACTTCGCCCTCCCGATGATCTACCCTCGTTTTGCGTTTGAGAATGCGCTAGCAGATCTCAGTGGAAACGGGTTGACCCTCTTCATCCGCCTGGTCGGAAGCCAATGAAGTAGCGGGCCACAGTCCAGTTGTGAAACCACTGACGAACGTCGTCCGCGGCGACTTCGGATGTCTGATCCGTGGTCTCGATCAACGATTCCAGAGCCTCGGAAATCGACTGACCTGCGATCAATGCAGACATAATCTTGAATTCCGGCTCGCTCAAGCCAACGCGGCGTACGACAAAGTCTCGCCGAGTGATTGCCAGGTATGTCCGCTGGATCTCTGGCGGGTCAGGGCTTTGCTGACGCCGTACCTCCGTCGCGTATTCGTGTACTGGAAAATCAAACGTGGCCAGTCGCAGACACGGTGCTGGAATCAGCCCGGATTTCAGCCATGTTTCTATCGACATGCTTTGAATGCCGTCGACTGACATGGCGGTGGCGTGTTCGATGCCCGGACCGTCGAAAACTTCGCTGTAGATTCTTTCGAGGCGCGCGAGTTCGATCAGGAAATCCGCCCAGTCAGGTTGATCTTTGTCCTTTGGCGGTCTTGTTTTCGCGAGGTAGCCCGGAAAGTGTTGTCCCAGCGCTGCCAGTGTGTAGCTTGCCGGGGGATGGGCTTCGAGGTACCCGTTGGCGAGGTCCACGAAAGCGTCTTCACCGATGGCGTGAATCAGGGCAGGGTACTCCCCGACGAGCACCTCCAGCAATCTCGCTCGATACGCGTTGGCGTAGACTTCCAGTCGCTCGATGCTCGTTTGAGAATGCGAGCGGCCAATAACTTCCTCGACCTGATCAGACGTGATGGCCACTTCGGAGTGGGCCGCTGCTGATTCGATTCCAGCGACAACGCCGTCAGGATGCACAATCACGGCTTGCATCCAGCGCTGGATTACATCCAGTTGGGGTTTGTCTGTCTCCATCATTCGACCTCAGCGATCAGAACCGATGCCGGATGCGGGACAGTGGCGGCACCTTCGGTTTCCTGAAGGGATGGATGAGCCTGCCAGGAGACGCGTGGGTTAAGCGTGGAGGTCATGTATTGACGAGCTTTCATGACTTCCGCATGAACAACCGGAAACTCGGGGATCTTTGCATCCCACTCCAGTAACGTCGAAGCACCTCCGGTGTGCAGGTGTGAGTGCCTGTAAAGTTCCCAGACTGGATCAATCACGTGACCATCGTGCGTATCAATCAGGTGTGATCCCATGTTGGTGTGACCAGCGAGATGAAACTGGACGATGCGATCGGCGGGAATCAGAGAGATGTATTCGAACGGATCAAAATCGTGATTGACGCTTGAGACGTAGACGTTGTTGACGTCGAGCAGCAAACCACAATCGGCCTCGTCGGACATTCTTGCTACAAATTCTGCTTCCGACATGGTCGACGAGGTAAACGTGACGTAACTGCTGGGGTTTTCGAGCACAATACGGCGTTCCAGAATCTCTTGAACGAGACGAATACGTTCGACGACGTGACGCAGCGATTGTTCGTGGTAGGGCAGGGGGAGCAGGTCGTGCGAATTGCGACCGGCGACGCCTGTCCAGCAGACATGATCAGAGACCCACTCGGCCTGAATGGAATCGGCGAGGGCCTTCAGTCTGGCGAGGTAATCCCGGTTGAGAGGATCGGTGCTGCCGATAGAGAGCGAGACCCCATGCATCACAATGCGATAATGTTCAGCCAACTGATCGAGTACCGCGCGGGGACGCCCTCCGGAATCCATGAAGTTTTCCGAAATGATCTCGAACCAGTCGACCGCGGGCCGGTGCTGCAGCAGATGCGGGAAGTGGACCGTGCGCAGTCCCACTCCCAGTCCGAGATTCGGGTAGCCAAGGCGAAGGTCAGGCATCGCAAAAGGACTCGGTAATGGTGAATGCAAGAAATAATTTGATAGTGAATCCCACGCGATTCTACTGGATCCACCGTCTTGAAACACGGAAGCGGCGCTCAACGATCACTTCGACATGCCAACTTAGGCTGACTTTGGTAAAGTGACGGTGTCGGTCGACTCAAGATGGTCATCGAAAGGATTGGAAGATGGATCATTTGCTTTCCGGTTTGCACCAGTTTCACACTCAGTTCGGACGTGAGAAAGAATTCTATTCCAAGCTGGCTGGCGGTCAGCATCCCAGTGTTTTGTTCATCGGTTGTTCGGATTCACGTGTCGATCCTTCGATTATTACTCAGACGCGTCTGGGCGAATTGTTTGTGATGCGTAACGCGGGAAATATTGTTCCCTGTTATGGGGCCTCCAACGGTGGGGAACCGGCAACGATCGAGTATGCCGTGTCTGCTCTGGGCGTGAGGGATATCGTTGTATGTGGACATTCGGGCTGTGGTGCGATTCAGGCCATGCTCAATCCACCCTCGATGGAAAAACTTCCGCTCGTTCGCGGGTGGCTGAATCACGCCGAAGCGACACGACGGATTATCGTTGAAAACTATCCCAATCTGACGGGAGAAGACCAGTTGGCGGCGGCCGTCAGTGAACATGTCCTGGTTCAGATTGAAAATCTGCAGACACATCCTGCTGTCGCGGTCAAACTGCAACGCGGAGAAGTAACGCTTCATGCCTGGGTTTATCAGATGACTTCGGGTGAGGTCTGGGCTTATTCTTCTGATGATGGCAAATTCACGGCGCTCACGGATCTTCCACCGGAAGAGGCGGGTCGGCGCAAGGTCAGCAATCCTCGACAAGCGAAAAGAAAATGACGGATCATCCCCTGCTGGGAAAGAAATTCGAGCGAGTCAAGCGGGTCATCGAGCGTGAGTTTGGTGTTCCTGTACCAGGCGATATCGTCGCCGCAGAACAGTGGACCAACACGGCGATTAAGAAACTTCCGTCGTCCGGCCCGTTGAGCTTCGCTGAGTTCTTCGGTCGTACGGCGCCCGTCATGCTCGATATCGGATGTGGCAATGCCCGATCGACCCTGGCTTCGGCCGTCTGGTGACACGACATTGATCACTTTGCAACGGATGTTCTGCCGGTCGTCATTCGCTATGCAACTCGACGAGCCAATCAACGAGGACTGAAAAACGTCCGGTTTGCAGTGATTGGAGGACGTGAACTGCTGGCAGACTATGTCGCTCCTCATTCCATCGCAGAGATTCACGTTTATCACCCGCAACCCTTCTACGATGCCCGGCTGGTTCATAAGCGATTGATTACTCCTGAGTTCATCGCGCTGGTCCATCGGTCGCTCGTTCCAGGCGGATTGTTTGTTCTGCAGACGGATAATCCTGGCTATTGGAAATACATGCAGCAGATTGTTCCGCTGTTCTTCGAATTCACCGAGTTGCCAGGGAAATGGCCCGATTCACCTCGCGGCCGGACTCGACGAGAAATCATCGCTTTGAAACAGGGGTTGCCTGTCTTTCGGGGGACAGGAAAGCCACGCACCGACATTACCGCTGATGATGTGCTGAAAATCGCCGAATCGTTGCCGCCGCCAACATTTGATGCTGATCGAAAGCTGAAGGAGTTGGATAAGCTCGAGCATGGATCAGATGTTGGCGATCGACCTCCACGCCGAGGAAAACGTTAGTGCAGGTCGCCATCCGTGTCGCGTCGGAACATGGAGTTGACGCTGCAGTACGATGCCCGCGGGACGCCATACTTCAAGTTGGATGCACTGGTTCTGAATCAATTCATTGAGATGCAACTTACCAAGGAAGAACAATGCGACGACTATTGCTGGTGGTAACGGGTTTGCTGAGCTTTGGTGCGATTGTTTCCAGTGCGCTGGCGGCTCCGCCAGTGCCTGATACTGTGATCTGGGAAGCGGGAATTGAGTACTCAAACCCGGCAGATGAGCATTTGCAGTTGAATCTGGCCCGGCCGAAAGCTGGCAACGGTCCATTTCCTGCCGTGCTTTGTATCCATGGTGGTGGCTTCCGAGCCGGGAAGCGGGAATCGTATGACCCACTATGCATCAAGCTGGCGGAACGAGGTTACGTCGCTGCCACAATCACTTATCGTCTGGCTCCAAAGCACCAGTTTCCTGCCGCCGTTCACGACACAAAGGCGGCTGTCCGCTGGTTACGTGCGAACGCAGCGAAGTACAACATCAACGGAGCCAAGATTGGTGTGACAGGTGGTTCGGCCGGAGGACATCTGGCTCAATTCCTGGGAGTCACGGCACACGTCCCGCGATTTGAAGGGACAGGCGGCAATGCTGATCAGTCGAGTTCTGTAACTTGCGTGGTCAATGTTTACGGCCCAAGTGATTTCACCAAATCGTACGGCAAAAGTGTCGATGCACACGAAGTTCTGCCTCTCTGGTTCGGAGGCAATCTGGAAACCAAGCATGATTTGCACATCCAGGCCAGCCCATTGTATTGGGTCACTCCAGATGCAGCTCCAACACTCTGCATACACGGGACAGAAGATAAATATGTCGCTCACGAACAGGCAGTCTGGCTGGTCGACAAACTGAAAGCGTCAACCGTAGAAGCCAGTCTGCTGACTCTTCAAGGGGCGGGGCATGGGTTCAAGGGGGCAGACGCCGAGGCTGCAGAAAAAGCATTATTTGAGTATTTTGACAAGAAGTTGAAGTAGCCACATGGCCACGGCGCATTCGGCGCGATGCTCATACCGCGCCGAATGGCTCTGCAAACCGGCGGAGTTCGGATCTCGATCTAATATCAAGTGGTCTTCGCGAAGTATTCGGGTTTCTTTAAACTGCAGGGGTGACGGAATCGCCCTTACCGTGGCAGGAGGCCCCATGGAAACTGAGCTATTGAATTCGACGCAGGACCGTCGAGTCAGCTCGGGTGATTTCTCTTTCGGTACGACGATTTTCTCGATCTCTGCCAAAGTGTTGCTTGCGTCTCTGCTTTTTCTATCGGCTTGCCGAGTTCCCGATCCGCCAATCCTGAAGAAGCAAAACACTGGCTTGGTTTACGATACTGCGATGGAATCGCAGATCGGTAGTGGCAAAGCCCCTGCAATCGTCCAGACGGCGTATGAACGTTATGTCGATACACTGTCCGAACCCGTCGCGATCACTGGCTGGGATGAGACCACGTGTCGCTGGGAAGTGTTTGTTGCCACGAATCGAGACCGTTTCGGCGTGGCTGGTGATGGCGATGAGAATCGAGCCCTGAAGACCGTCTGTTACGGGCGGTCTCAAGTCATACTTCCGCGGTTGCGACGAGGTGAGGATCCTCGTTTGACTCCGCCGAAAAAGACGCGAGGCATCCCCTCGGCAGGGAGTCGATCCACAGAACCGCTGGTCACCCGTATTGAATCACACGCATTGGACGAAGAGCGGTTTCTGGATGGGGTCAACGATCAACTGCAGCGATCTCGACAGCAGGATCTGCTGGTATTCGTTCACGGGTTCAATGTCACATTTGATGCGGCGGTTGCTCGTACGGCCCAGATTGCGCTGGATATCCCTTTCAACGGTGCCGTCATTTCCTATTGCTGGCCGAGTCAGGGGGGCGTGCTCAATTACGACGACGATGAGCCGATTAACAAAGAGTCTGTCGGTCCATTTACCGATTTCCTGAAAACGTTGCGATCCGGGATTCCGCCTGAAACGCGGATTAACATTGTCGTTCACAGCATGGGGAACCGGATTGTCATGGAATCCCTGGATCAGCTTTCACGCGAGAGGCAAAAGGCTTCGAAGAAGCCTTTTGCGAATATCGCGCTGTGTGCCCCCGACGTGGGCCGTACTGATTTTCAGGCATGGGCGCCAGGAGTGGTCTTGGTGGCAGATCGAGTCACGCTCTATGCCAGCAGCGGAGATGCCGCTTTGATTGCATCGAAGGGACTGCACGCTGAACCTCGCGCCGGTGATGCCTGGTTCGATCTGACGGCCGAAGGAGTAGAAACCGTTGACTGCAGCCGGATCGATTTTTCGTTTATGGGCCACAGCTATTACGGCAGCAACACCGATGTCCTGTCCGACCTGTTCATGCTTTTGAAAGAGAATCTGCCAGCATCTCGGCGTCCGCATCTCAGCCGCGTCAAGTCTGAGGCGGGTAATGTGTTCGAGTTTTCGGCTTCGGCGCCCGCAATGTACTGGACGTGGCATTTTCCAGCCGACTAGTGCGTGTCGCACTTCCGTGTCGCGTCAAAACTTGGGTTAGGCGCTGTAGTTTGATGCCCGCGGGACGCCGCACTTAAACGGAATTCGCTCTAATACGACCAAACGCAGATTGATTTTTTCTGACTTTCTTGAAATCATGCTTGCACATATCAATTTCGGCTTTTGTACACGAAGTGTTTGAAGTCGAGTCTACATTATTCCTGTCGTTAACCTGTAATCTGGAGTATTGCCGTGTTTTCGAACGTCTATCGTCGACGACTTCTGCGTGATCCGCGAAAGGGATTCTGGGGATTCACCCTGATTGAACTGCTGGTCGTCATCGCCATTATTGCAGTGCTGATCGCCTTGTTGTTGCCAGCCGTACAGCAGGCTCGCGAAGCGGCTCGCCGGACACAATGTAAAAACAATCTGAAGCAACTCGGCCTGGCGATCCACAACTACGCGGATGTCTACGGACAGTTTCCGATCGCTCGACAGATCAAAGGGAGTGAGCTGGTTGGGATGCTGCCCTACATGGATCAGGCCCCCTTGTACAACCAGATTGATTTCAATGGAGGTGTGTTTAATCAGACCATCAACGGAAAGATTCTGGATGCGTACATCATTCCCGGAATCCAGTGTCCAAGTGAACCGCAGAATGTGATGTCTCCATCGGGTCGCGCCAGTTCGAACTATTCGTTTTCGATGGGGGCTCAGTGGGTTCAAGCCACCAACGGATGCAATTTGAATACGGTTGTCGCGGCGTATCCAGCTCCGTTTGATCCCGATGGGGATCGCGAGGATCCATTTCAGCGCGGCAACGTACGTTCCGATAATGGCGACAGCGGGTCAATTTCGGGGGTCTTCGGACGCGGTTGGAATTACAGCTGGTCGGCCAAAATCGCAAGTATCACTGATGGTACCAGCAATACGATCGCCATGGGTGAAGTCCGTTTTTTCTGTAACAAGTGGAATTGGCTAGACGGGCGTGGCTGGGCTAACGGCGATTCGCACTGGTACGCGACCGCGGCACCAATCAATTTCCCGACCTGTTCTGATACCACAGGGTTCGGCGCGGGGGCATGTACGATGAACCAGGATAACTGGAATTCGCAATTTGGCTTCAAATCGAAGCATGTGGGCGGTGCTCACTTACTGCTCTGTGACGGTTCAGTGCGCTTCGTCAGTCAGAACATCGACATGTTTACGTATCAGAAACTCGGGGATCGTGCAGATGGACAGGTTGTTGGAGAGTTTTAATCTTTTTCAGTAATGCTCGTCCCGGTCATCTTGCGAACCGAAGTCGACATTTCACGATTCGGGGGAATCGTGACTTTGTGTTGATAACTTCGCGAAAGCTTCGTTCGACCGATCACCTTGTTGTCTCAGAAGTTGAAGTTGAGTGTTTGTTGAAAGTGAGTTCCTCGTATGACAGTTCCGTATTCACGGCGTGTGGTATTGTTCGCGACGATTGTCGCAATGTTGGGTTGTGGTGGATCTGGATTGCCTGAAACGATTGCTGTTACAGGAAGCGTCACGTACCAGGGGAATCCTGTCGCGAATGCGCAGGTCGTTCTGAACAGCACTGATCCCAAGGGAAAGCCCGCGACCGGGGTGACGGATGCGCAGGGAAAATTCACAGTTCAGACCTATGTCAGCCCAACGGCTCAGGCGAAGGGAGCGATTGCCGGGCAGTACAAGGTGACCGTGACAAAGGTTGAGCAGTCTACGATGTCATCGGAAGAAATGATGAAAGCTGCAAGCTCAGGGCAGCCAGCCATGCCCAAGAGTTTGCTTCCCAAGAAGTATTCCAGTGAGACATCGACCGACTTGACGGCAGACGTCAAAAAGGGAATGGGACCACTGTCGTTTACTTTGGCAGACTGACCATACTGAATCACTGCTATGGCTGTCTTCGATCACGGGTCAATTGCACGAGTTGGTCACGACCTTCAATCGCGATCCACTCGGTGTTCGTGGGCAAGTTCCTGAAAGACTGTGACTTGCCCGTCGGCCACGTGATGCGAAGTTCTTCGACGTGGTCAGCGTCGGCAAGTCCGATGATCAGGTGTCGATCGTTACTCGCCTGGTATCCATCGCCTGCACTCAATTGATAATGTGCACGGCGGTCACCTGACAACGCTTCAATTCGAGTTCCGATTGCATCGCGACTGGAATCGACACCGCGCAGTACCAGCGAAAGATATCCAGTCACGCGGGGCGTTCGGTTTGTCAGTAAAGCCGTCGGTTCCCCCAGGTGTCCGATGACGAGATCGTCCAGGCCATCGCGGTTCCAGTCCAGTCGAGCAGCGGACCGGCCCAGGTGCCGTGTTTGGAAATATGGGCCTAACTGCGTCGCGGGCAATTCGCGAAATCGCCCGTTGTGTCGATTTTGGAAGAATTGCGGGGGCATCCGATAAGGGAATCCTTTTCTCGAGAAATCGTCGATGTGACCATTCGCAACAATCAAGTCGGGCCAGCCATCCAGATCCGCATCCAGAAACTGCGTCCCGAATCCCAGCATCAGGTAACCAGCTTCCTTGATGCCTGAGGTGGCGATGGCGTCTGTGAACTGTCCGGCACCAGTTTGCAGATAAAGATTATTGTATTCGCGTTCGAAGTTCGTCACGAACAGATCAAGTCGGCCATCCTGATCGGCATCACCTGCAGCAACTCCCATGCATGCCTGAGGTTGGCCTGAGGCATTGAAGGCCAGTCCCGCTGCGATACCCAGTTCATCAAAAACCGGAGTCTTGCTTGCTGTCGGTGTCTGATTGCGGAAAAAGAAATTTGCCGTCGTATCATTCGCAACGAACAGATCGATCTTTCCTCGTCCTTCAAAATCTGCTGCGACAATTCCCAGACCTCGTCCAGTTGTGTCACTCAGTCTGCTGGCCACAGACAGGTCTTCGAAGGTGCCATCGCCACGGTTCAAATAGAAGCGGTCCGCCGCAGGGGCGAATTCCTGAGGATAGCAAAGACGTGGTGCCCCGTCGGAATCGTGGCAGATCCGGTCGAAGACATCTGAGCCCGTGATGTAATTGACAACGTACAGGTCGGGATGCCCATCCGAATTCACGTCTGCCAGAACGCAACTTGTGGACCAATCGTTGCCCTCTGTCGCTGTTTCGATGGTCACGTCTGTAAACGTGCCATCACCATTGTTCTGCAGAAACCGATTCGGTCCGATGTTCGCTACATACAGGTCAGAAAACCCATCACTGTTGAAGTCGCCGACAGTTACCCCCTGGCCGAACCGATCCTCAATGATCCCGCACTGGTTCGTCACATCTTCAAACCTCACGCCCTCAATATTTCTATGAAGTCGGTCGAGGTGCTCGCTCTTGCCGGGCATCCACGGCCACCGGCAGCCTTGTGTCAAATAGAGATCGGGCCATCCATCGACATCGAAGTCGATCACGGCCACGCCGCCACCTGTGAACTCGTACGATCTTTCACCGGACCCATCGTGAGGGCTGTTGAAGTATGTAAACAGCAGACCCGCGTCCCGCGAATTCTCTTCAAAACTAATCGTTGTCTCAGACGGCGTTTGTTCTGCCGAGTGGTTCGTTTCATCGCCAAGTGGCTTCAGAACCGGAAGTGGAAACGAAGACACGTCCAGATCCGCCACAGGGTTCATCTCATTCAGGACGCGGCCGGGGCGTTCGGAATCGAGTCGCGATCGCAGGCGTCTGGAGTGATTCCAGGCCCATTCCAGTTTCGGATCGATCGTCAGAGCCATGCGGTACCAGCCCCAGGCTTCCCACAGCCTGCCCAATGCTTCCGTCTGTTCGGCCGCCTGTCGAATCAGGTCAACATGCTGCCGGTTGTCCTGAATCAGATGTATCGTTCGCACTAATTCGTCCAGCCGCTTCGACCGCTCCAGGCATGATGCGGCGACAGAAACATGTGTGTCACGTAACAATTGGGCTAACTGGTACACTGCAAACTGGTGGTCCGGGTTCAAGCGGACTGCTTCGGCATAACAACTTATGGCGCTGCGTGGATCCTGCTGAAACTGCATCCACCGACCTCGGACAACCCATAGGTCCGGGTAAAGATCTCGCTCGGCATTCGATCTGGAATGCCAGCGAAGGAAGATATCGACCGCTTGTCGACGTAACTGGCTCATCTCTTTTGAAGGACTGTCGAGTTCCTGCAGTTCCAGTGACACCAGTCCGAGTTGAATTCCAGCTTCGACAGACTGCGGATGAGCATTTACAAGTGGGATCAGTTGTCGCGCCGCTGAAACGGAATTCTGACGAGCAAGCTCACGGACAGCCCGCGCCAACTGAAGGCCCAGACCTGCAGGCTCGAAATGCCACGATTCCAGGATCGAATCGTCTCCCACGATCATGTGCGGGTTTCCCAGCCACAACAGCAGATCCGTGGAAGGCTGGTTTTGCTTGAGTAACTCCATCAGATGGGGCATCGATTCCCAACGACGTCCTTCACAGGCCAGCAGGAACGCCATTCGAGTATGGGCAACGGACTGGTTTTCAGGGGCGAGTTTTAGCTGCCGACGAAAGCAGGTCTCTGCGCCATCGATGACTCCTGACTGAAACAACATTTCGGCAATCAGGCCAAGCGTATTTGCCTCGTCAGGTATTGGCACTGTCTGAG
This sequence comes from uncultured Schlesneria sp., assembly GCA_963977965.1. GTDB lineage: Bacteria > Planctomycetota > Planctomycetia > Planctomycetales > Planctomycetaceae > Schlesneria. The sequence goes on along the minus strand of CAXBSB010000100.1, from coordinate 5,664 downwards.
CAGCATCTTGCTGTACGAATCTGCTCAGATATTCCGCTGCGTCGTCAACACGTTCCCGTTTGGCGGCCAGTTGTAAAGCGTGCAGAATCGTCGCTCGATCATCGGGTGTCTGCTTCAGCAACCGATCGATGATTTCCGCGGCCCGTTCCAGTTCGCCAGCCTTCTCTGCTTGGTCGGCGAGAGCTTTCAGGTCTATTGTTGACGGTGGGACAATGCTGGTAAAAAAACAGGCCGCGATGACTAACGCTATTCCAATGACGACGACCCCGATCAGCGCAGGAATTCGAGTTGGCGACGGTTGCGAGAATGAGGTGAATGTCATTCGACGACTCGAAGTAGACCACGATCAGAGAAATCGTCATTTTCAACCTGGGGCTTTTTCGACTGGGGGCCTCAAGTTCAGAGCAAATACGTCTGGCAATAACCTTGTTGTGAAGTGAACTCACGGAACAGAGTATAATGTTGGTCTGATCGTGTCGAACGTGATATTCTGGAGTTTCCTTGTGCGTTGCTTCCGTTTACGGGTCCTTGAGATCATCGCTTCAGCAGTGCTGCTGGCACTGGTCGCGGGCTGCCATGGTTCCAGTTCCTCGGCGCCAGCAACCCATGCCACTCAAGCTCGTACCGACGAAACTTCGCCTGCAGACCTCGCTCAACCGCCAGTCCAAGGTGCTGTCGATCACTCGCGAGTGACATTTCTCGAACATCCCCTGAAAGATGATGTCAGGTACTCCAACGGTTCCTCCTCAAGCATCAACAGTATTGTCGAAACATTGGGAGGAGGTGTTGCGGCGTTCGATTACGACCGAGATGGCATCATCGACCTGTTTTTTCCGGGAGGCGGACGATTTACGTCGTCGCCTGCTGCCGAAGGACTGCCATCGCGCCTGTTGCGAGGTGACGGTTCGTGTCGGTTTTATGCAGTCAGCGCAGGAGCAGAGGCGTCGCGGTATTTCACACACGGATGCTGGGCTGCGGACATGGATCACGATGGGTTTGGTGATTTGCTGGTGACAGGCTACGGGGGGCTGCAATTGCTCCACAACCAGGGTGACGGGACGTTTTTCCCCGTGACCGAAGAGGCTCGACTGATCGACGCTGCGTGGAGTACCGGTGTTGCGTGGGGGGATGTCAATCGCGACGGAAACCTGGATCTTTACGTTGCTCACTATGTGGATTGGAGCTTTCAGAATCACCACTCCTGTGACGACCCGCATGGCGGCCGAACAGAAATCTGCGGACCAAAGTACTACGGTGCAGTTGATGATCGCCTGTTTCTGTCGAACGGCGACGGCACGTTTGATGATGCCACTTCGCGTGCGGGTCTGATTCCCGGTGGAAAAGGGTTGGGAGTGGTAATGGGTGACCTCGATCTGGACGGTGATCTGGATGTCTACGTCGCCAACGATACGATCGAGAATTTCCTTTATCTGAATCGAGGCGATGGACGGTTCGATGAAGAGGGACAATTGAAGGGTGTCGCACTGGACGATTCGGGACGTCCAACGGGGAGCATGGGAGTCGATCTTGTCGACTTCGATGCCGACGGACTGCCTGATTTGTGGACCGCGAATTACGAGCACGAGATTTTTGGACTGTATCGAAATCTGGGGCAGGGAAGGTACCTGCACGTCAGCCGACCGATGGGGTTCGCTGCGATTGGAGACCGCTTCGTCGGCTGGGGGACGGGGTTCGCTGATTTCGACCGTGATGGAGATCTGGACGTGATAGCGACCACAGGTCACGTCAAGAAATTCCCGGAAACTTCTGCAGTGAAGCAACTGCCGCTGCTGTGGCTGCAGGATCGTGGTCGTTTTGAAAGACAGGATTTTTCCGCCGACTCGTATTTGGGAACGCCGCATGATGGACGCGGTCTGTCATTGACGGATTTCGACGATGACGGTGATGTCGATGTTGTGATCGTTCACAATGATCGACAGCCAGCGGTGCTGTCGAACGAAACTGTCACGGACGGGGGCTGGTTACGAGTTCAATTGATCGGCCGTCAAAGCAGTCGAGATCCCATCGGTGCTCGACTGGGATTGCGATCTGGAAATCAGACAGTCTGGCGCTATATTCAGGGCGGAGGCAGTTACCTTTCACAAGCCGATCTGCGACCTCATTGGGGCATTCCTAAGGGAAGTCGGGCCGAGTCTCTGGAGATCCACTGGCCTTCGGGACTGGTGCAGGTTATTGACGACTTGCAACAGGACTGCACCATGGTCATCATCGAACCGTCTGACATACGCGATCGATGATTCGCCGCAGTATCGCCTCGAAAGTCCCGTGATGAATTCTCCCAAGCGAGTGATTGTTACTGCTGCCACCGGCATGGGGATTCTGATCGCGATTGGGGTTGTTTACTGGCTTTGGACTCCGACACCTGCCCAGCAGTATGAAGTCGGCTGGACATCGCTCCAGGTTGCAGAGTTCTCGCAAACCTCTGATGTTGCCGACCGCCTCGCCAAGTGGCCTGGTTTCGAATCGCATTCGCACCTGCTGCGCGGGGGCGTGCTGTTGCGACGCGGCAAGTTGCGCGAGTCACTCGATGAATTGCGTCTGGCATTGAACCACGATCAGACACGAGTTCGAGCTCAGGTTCTGGCGGGTGAGGCACTGACGAAGCTCAAGTTGTCATTGAACGCCGCGGAGGTGCTGCGGGAAGCCGTGGGGAGCGAGCCAGGCAACGTTGAAGCTCACCGCTGGGCTGGGGCAGCTCTGTATGATCTGGGAGCGATGGAACCGGCCGTTTTTCATCTGGAACGACTGGCTGAACTGGTCCCAACGGATCCCAGGCCACATCGTGTGATGGGCCTGATCTATAAGGATCTTGAGAACGATCAGAAGGCAGTGCGATGTTACGAAGCATCGCTGGCACGCAGTGTCGATCAGCCGGATATCGAATCGATTCGTACCGAATTGGCGGAAGTTCAGATCCGTCTCAATCATCACGCGGACGCTCTGAAGACGCTGGCAAGTTGTACTTCATCGTCTCGAGTTCTGGCATCGCGGGCGGAGTGTGAGTATGCACAAGGGAATGTTGCCGCAGCGTCCGATCTGCTGAACACAGCCTTGAAACAGAATCCGGCCGATGAAGCATCGCTATTGCTACAGGGAACAATCGCATTGAATGAGGGTCGCCCGAAAGTTGCGATTGCAGCCTTCGAGCAAGTCGTTAAGCAATCACCAGCGGATTTCACTGCCCGATTCAAACTCTCTCAGGCATACGCTCAAGCTGGAGAGGAACAACAGGCGGCCCGGCAACTGGAGGCTATGAACGAGATCAAAGAGATCCGACGCGAGGTCAATCAGGTCTATCAACAGGCGTTAGGGCAACCCCGAGACGCCGATGCGAGATTTCGGCTGGGAGTACTCTCAGAGAAGCTGAACCGCTCGGACTTGGCTCGCATGTGGTACCAGGCGGCGCTTTCCATCGACGCGAATCACGCACCTGCTGCAACTGCCCTCAAGAATCTTCGTCTGGGGGAATGAAGTTGCAAAAACCTGACATCGACTAGGTCTGGGTGTAAGGGACGCCCAAGATGCCATCAATCCCAGTCGAGTCTGAAAATGTGCAAGAAAAAAAGCGGGTGAAGGGAATCGAACCCTCGCCTAAAGCTTGGGAAGCTTTCGTTCTACCATTGAACTACACCCGCGTGGGCGGTTGCGTAAACTAGCACCCGTGGGCGAAAGGGTCAAGCGGTGGGAACTCGCTATGCTCGTTCTTTGATGGATGATCAGTTTGCTTTTATGCCGGAAGAAGACAGAAAACGGGTTCACGCAAAGACGCCAAGACGCAAAGGAATTCTCAAATGTCTTACCTTTGCGTCCTGGCGCCTTCGCGTAAATTTCCACTCGTCCGCTTGTTTTCGTGGAAGGCGATTGAGCTGATATGGCCGCTCGGGCTGAGGTTTCTTACGCACCCCTCGCCGCTGTCAATCGCACTTCAGGTCCGTCAGGAACATGCAGCCAGGGGCGTGTGTGATTGCCAGTGGTGGTCGCGATTCTAAAAGGGCGGCTTGAGGGGTAACGCCGCAGGCCCAGAAGACGGGGATTTCACCTGGTTCGACCGGGACCGCGTCTCCGTAGTCGGGCTGGCTCAAGTCGGCAATGCCGATCTGTTCGGGGAAGCCGAGATGGATGGGGGTGCCATGTGAGGCGGCGAACTGCGCGGAGATTTCAACGGCGCGAATAGCATCGGCGGGTTTCATCGGACGCATGGAAACGACCAGGGAACCTGAGAACCGTCCTGCAGGCTGGCAGCGGATGTTGGTACGAAACATCGGAACATTTCTGCCCAGATCGATATGGCGGACTTTGATGCCAGCTCGTTGCAGTGCGGATTCGAATGTGAATGAGCACCCGATCAGAAAGCTGACCAGATCGTCACGCCACAGGTTTTCGATTGATGTCGGTTCGTCGACCAGTTTCCCGTCCTGCCAGACTCGGTAACGCGGCAGGTCTGTCCGTAAGTCAGCGGTGGGGGCCGACGAGGGATGCCACGATCCCGGTTCCGTGACAGTAATCAGCGGACAGGGTTTCGGGTTTCTCTGGCAGAAAAGCAGAAAATCGAAGGCCCAGTCGCGGGGCAGGATCACCAGGTTTGCTTGCGCGAATCCCTGTGCCAACCCGGCTGTGGGACCAGTCCATGTGCCTGATCGACACGCCAGACGTACATCGCTTCCGGTAGTCAGTTCCTTGGTTTGATGCAAGATTTCCATCCAATCAGATTTTCATCGCAGATGAAGCCGAGCCAGAATCCGAACATTATGGGAAGGACATTGGCAGAAGCCTGGGTCAGAAACATTGGTATCGTCAAAAAAAGAATCGCGACCGTCAAACTCGGCCTGAATTACGGTGCCGTCATGTTTGCCGTCAAAATGTCAACCTTGCAAGGATGGTTTGATTTCCATTTCAAAAACTTCATTTGACAATCGATTGCATGAGTGGTATTCGATACGTATCGCAAAGCCATATTCTATTCACATCAAGTCACTTTTGCTCGTTTCTACTTTGTCCACTATGCCTTTGGTCGCGAGGTGTAGTGTTCATCCATGTCATTACTTTCGTGACCAGGCAAGTGAGAGTTCGATCATGAAACGTTCGCAAGTCGGTCGTTGGCGCGGGTTTACTCTGATTGAGTTGCTCGTGGTTATCGCAATTATTGCCGTGTTGATTGCCTTGCTGCTGCCTGCAGTTCAGCAGGCCCGTGAAGCTGCCCGGCGTACACAATGCAAAAACAATTTGAAGCAGATGGGGTTGGCTCTGCACAACTACCACGACGTCTTCAACAAGTTCCCGATTGGGTCGAACAACACTCAGGCTGGTGGATGGGGCTGCCCTTTGTGGACAGCAGTTCTTCCCTATGTCGATGAAGCTCCGATGTACAACAAATGGGACTTCATCGGTTCTGGTGGCCAAGTTGGTTGGATTGACGGAAACGCCAACAACGGTGCGCTGGTCAACGGCAAGAAAATGGGGAAATGGTTCTGCCCATCCAGCCCATTGTCGGAATTGGGGCGTGCTCGCGGTAACGCACCACAGGGTATTGCAATTCCAACGTATGCTGGTAACGCAGGTACCGTAGGTACCTTTGGTACGTTCAACGAAACTCGTGTTCGTGCTAACTGGTCCGGTCAGAACGAACACGAGTTTCGTTGAACG
>CAXBSB010000099.1:0-26552 GCA_963977965.1 uncultured Schlesneria sp. | reverse complement strand
TGCGAGAGTTGATGCGGATTCCATGCGAAAGAGAAGGCGAACCGGACGCTAGCGCGTACCGGCTGATGGGTGTATTGAAGCCAGCGTCTGGTACACATGCAGCACCAGTCAAGTCGCATCGTATTCGCGGCATTTTCAAAGTAGCGTGGATACTCCGTGCCGTGTCAAAAAGTTGTCGCAAAACGTGGAACCGATGGCCTTCCTCTGAATTGATGCGGTTACACTGTTGCCTCGGTCTCGCGATTAATTCGGTTCTCAATCTGAGAATTCCGGCATGTTCACTCGATCGAATTCCCAGGATTGACCGAGGACGTGTTGAGACAACAAGCGTTGATGGGTTAGAATCGCATTGGCGAGTTTTGAATCGGCCTGGATTGTTTCGAGGTGTCAGGACTCGCTTGTTTGCGAGTTTCAGGCGAGTAGAAGTTCGATTGAAATTGAGGGGCCTTGGCCTTCATCAAGAATTATTGCTGGAGATGACGTAATGCTGAATCTGTCTGGTCGCGGAGTTGCTCAGACCTGTGATGGTGTCACCCGGCGTGATTTTCTTCAGGCAGGTTCACTGGGGGCAGTGGGGCTTACGATGGCAGACCTGGCCGCCATGGAGGCTCAAGCGGCCGCGGCTGGAAAGAAGCCTGGCAAGGATGATCGATCGGTCATTATGATTTTCAACCTGGGGGCGCCCAGTCAGCTCGATACCTGGGATCCCAAGCCCGAAGCACCTCGCGAAATCCGTGGTCCGTTTCAGACCATTTCAACGAAATCGCCCGATATCCAGATCAGCGAAATCTTTCCGAAGCATGCGGCGCTCGCAGAGCACATTTCGTTCGTCCGCAGTTGCAATCATGGGGCTCCGGCTGTGCATGATGCGGGCTGGCAGATGATGCAGACCGGCAGATTCTTTACTGGTGGTTTGAATACCCCTCACGCCGGCAGTGTCGCTGCCTATCTGATGGGACGGAAGACCGACCTGCCGCCATTCGTCGTTTTGCCGGAATTGATGGGGTCGGGAGGTGGAAACCTGCCGAATGGCCAGGCTGGCGGCTTCCTCGGGAAGGCGTTTGACCCGTTCGCATTGAACGCTGATCCATCCAAACCCGATTTTGTCGTACCGGACCTGCTTCCTCCCAAGCAGATTGGCGAAGCGAGACTGGATCGTCGTCGCAAGTTACGAGACATCGTGGAGCAGACCGCTTCGGGGTTTGAGCAGAGTGAAAATGCTCAATTGCTCGACAGCAGTTTTCAGAGTGCCTTCCGGATCATCACCAGCCAACAGGCTCGTGAAGCGTTTGACCTGACGCGCGAGCCTCAGGCCGTCCGCGAGCGGTATGGGATGAACCGATTTGGACAATGCTGCCTGCTCGCCAGACGCCTGGTGGAAGCCGGGGTTCGGTTTGTCACGGTGAATACGTTTCTGACCGTCTTCAACGAAGTGACATGGGACATCCATGGGACCGCCCCGTTTACTTCGATCGAAGGGATGAAGAACATCGTCGCTCCAATGTACGATCAAGCATATAGCGCATTGATCGAAGACTTGGTGCAGCGAGGTCTGCTGGGGAATACCCTGGTGTGTAATCTCGCTGAGTTTGGTCGGACGCCACGCGTTAATCCCGCTGGAGGTCGCGATCACTGGCCACAGTGCTGGACCGTTTATTTTGCAGGTGGGGGCGTTAAGGGCGGTCGAGTCATCGGACGAAGCGACGCGGTTGGCGGCTATCCTGCCGAACGGCCAGTAACACCGCCCGAAATAGTGGCGACGATCTACCACAGTCTCGGATTCAATGTGGAAGATCATCTACCAGGCCCGGCAGGCCGACCGTTCCCACTGACAGATTCGGGAATGAAACCGATTCTGGAACTGTTCAGCTGACCCTGCCACTCGGTAAACGTACTGTGTCTGTTTTACTGTGTCTGCTCTGATGATGTGTCGGGAAAAGACTTTATTGACGATTGATGCCTGCTGATGGCGTCTTTCTGGAAATTCTCATGAAATCACTGCGATGTCTGGCGTCCGTCTGTCTGATCCTGAGTCCTTTTGCAATGCAGGCAGCGGAACTGGTGGTTTTGCCACAATCGATCAAACTGACAGGAGCGGAGGCTCGGCAGGGACTGCTGGTTGAATCAGCATCAGGTTCGCTCGTGACGGGTCCCGTCCAGGATGTCACGTATTCGTCAAGCAATGAACAGGTTGCCCGCGTGGTGGACGGACATGTCATTCCTGTTGGCAATGGGGAAGCAGTTATCACCGCAAAGTCGAATGGGCAGGCCGCGACGACTCGGGTCACGGTCGAACAGTTCGAATCTCCTCACCACTGGTCATTTCGAAACCATGTCCAATCGGTATTGTCCAAAACCGGATGTAATTCCGGCGCGTGTCATGGGGCTTCGGCCGGCAAGAATGGCTTTAAGTTGTCGCTGCGCGGCTATGATCCTGAAGCAGACTTTTTCGCGATAACACGGCAATCTCGCGGTCGCCGTGTCGTTGCGGATGATCCTGGGCGCAGCTTGATTCTGACGAAGCCAACCGGCGCGATCCCGCACAAAGGGGGAGTTCGATTTGCAGAAGATTCACTCGAATACAAAGTCATCGCGGAATGGATCGCTCAGGGCCAGGCCGGTCCCTCCTCCGATGATCCACGTATCACGCGGTTAGAAATCCTGCCAGAAGCCTCCCGTCTCGTTGCCGGCGTTGAACAGCAGATGATCGTCCGAGCCCACTTTGCGAATGGGCGTATTGAGGACGTCACTCGCTGGGCCAAGTTTACGGCAACGAATCATACCGTTTGTACGGTGGATGATCGCGGGTTGGTCAAGGTCACTGGCAGTGGTGAAGGTGCGGTGGTGGCGTGGTATCTGGCACAGAACACGACCGCTACCGTTACTGTTCCTTACGTTCAGCAGGTTGCTCCAGAAGTCTTTGCGAATGCGAAGCGAGCCAATTTCATTGATGACCTGATCCTTGAGAAACTGGCTGCTCTCAACATCCCACCATCGCCTCGTTCCAGCGATAGTGAATTCCTGCGTCGAGTCTATCTCGACACGATAGGTTTGCTGCCAACGGCTGATGAAGCTCGGACCTTCCTCGAAGACTCAGATGCCGATAAGCGGCAGAAGCTGATCGAGCAGCTTTTGTCTCGACCAGAGTTTGTCGACTACTGGGCCTATCAATGGTCAGACCTCTTGCTGCTGACGGGCAGTCGTCTGCGTCCCCAGGCCATCAAGTCCTATTATCAATGGATTCGCGAACGAGTGGCAAACAATGTTCCGTGGGATGAGTTCGCACGCGGAGTGATCCTGGCCAAGGGGAGCACCTTTGAAAACGGTGCCGCGAATTTTTACTCGCTGCATCAGGATCCACAGGACATGGTCGAAACAACGTCCATGGCGTTTCTGGGGATGTCGATTCAATGCGCTCATTGTCATGACCACCCTAATGAGAAGTGGACGAACGACGACTATTATGGAATGGTCAGTCTGTTCGCTCGAGTCCGCGGCAAGGGTTGGGGAGGTGACTTCCGGAACGGCGACGGCAATCGGATCATCTTTGTCGATGATCAAGGGGAAGTCCTGCAACCACGTACCGGACGACCTCGTGCGCCCAAGCCGCTGGATGGTGATGCTATATCGTTTGATTCGGCTGCTGATCGGCGCGAACATCTGGCCCGCTGGCTGACAGCCCCGGAAAACCCCTATTTCGCCAAAGCGATCGTTAATCGAGTCTGGGCCAATTACCTCGGTAAAGGCCTGGTCGAGGGTGTGGACGATATCCGTCTGACAAATCCTGCCAGCAACGAGAAGTTGTTCGGTCGCCTGGCTCAGGAACTGGTTCGCAACAAGTACGACTTGAAATGGCTGATGCGGTCGATTCTTCAATCCGAAACCTACCAGCGGTCTCATGAGATCCTGAAGGAGAATGCGGCAGATCAGCGTTTCTACTCGCATTCCTACCCAAGACGAATGAAGGCGGAAGTGTTGCTGGATGCTATCTCGCAGGTGACGGCGGTACCTACGACGTTCAAAGATCAGCCTGCAGGAACACGAGCGATCCAGTTGCCGGATGCCAGCGTCGGTTCTTACTTCCTCGATACATTCGGTCGCCCTGAGCGATTGCTGACGTGTACCTGCGAACGTTCTGACGAACCGACAATGACGCAGGTACTGCACCTCACCAACGGAAAGACGATTCAGGAGAAAATCGAAGCGAAAGAGGGGCGGGTGACCCGGCTGACCGAGAACACTAATGCCAGCGAGGTTATTGACTCGGTCTATTTGTCGGCGCTGTCGCGCCATCCGGCAGAAAGTGAACTGCAACGATTAACAGCGATTCTGACCGCCACTCCGGATGCAGAGCGACGCCAGGTGATCGAAGATCTCTTCTGGAGTGTCCTGACCTCGAAAGAGTTTCTGTTCCAGCATTGATGCCAGATTGTGAGCGCAATCTGACGACCTGCTTCTGACAACCATGTGCTGGAGAATCTGATGCCGATCAAGATCGAATGCCAGCAGTGCCAGAAGTCGCTCAAGGCTCCTGATAAGCTGGCCGGAAAACGCGTTCGCTGTCCGGCATGTCAGGCGGTCGTACAAGTTCCTGAACTGGCACGTGACGAACGTGACGATCTTTCAGGTGACCCCGATCCCCGACCCGGTCGCAAAGATTCTTTAGACTCCGAAGCTGAATTCAATTGGTCGGATCCGCCCGAGACTGTTGATAGATCCAACGCTGAGGACGCGTTTGAGACAGCGGAAAACTTACCGTCACTGCCAGCCGCAAGTCGTAAGAAAACAAAAAAACGGTCCGATCCGGATCTTGCATTCGTATCCAGTGCGGGAACTGAGCGTTCGCCTGGGGCACGACGTCAGAAAACGTCACGATCCTTACCTGTTGAGAATTCAGCCGGTCTGGGTTTCTGGCACTGGTTACTGCTCGTGGGAATGATTCCCCTGGCAATTTCGATCGTTGTCCCGGCGCCGACGGTTCTGGAACAGCTTAGTACGCTTGTGCAAAGCGATCCGGACGTCGCTCAAAAAATCGAGGCCATCACTTCGAAAGAGCAATTCGATGAATTTCTGGGATCACTGCCCGAAGGGCGTTTACCCGGTGCTCATCTGGCTCGAAAGACTTTTGTGCACTGGGTCTATGCAGGGCTCTCTGCAGCAGTATTTCTGGGGTTACTTCTGGTCATGTTTCCAGGAGCAAACGTGACGCCCGGAAAACTGCTGACGTATGGCGTGATTACCGGAACGGTCGGGATTGTGCTATTGCTCGGTTTTCAGTGGATTGCAGAGTTCACGCAGGGGGTGCATGTCAGACGAGTGCGCGGAATCGTTGGGTTGTTGTTTTACATCGTGAAGTTCATCGGATTCTCATACCGCTGCGCGACCGATGGGGAAACTGGTTTTGCTCTGAGTTTTCTTGGCTTTACGTGTGGCGTTGGTCTGTGCGAGGAACTGTGCAAAGCCTTGCCAGTTGCGTTTTATCTCGCCGCAAATCGTGAACCGAATTGGCGAACGGCATGCGTCCTCGGACTGGCCAGCGGAATCGGATTCGGCGTTTCGGAGGGAATCATGTATTCCGCCGATTACTACAACGGCCTCAGTTGGGGTTTGACGTATCTCGTCCGATTTGCGTCATGCGTCACGCTGCACGCTGTTTGGTCATCGTCGGTCGCTTTGCTGATGTTCAACAATCAGGACCATCTCCCTGGGCATGCGGATTCTGGTTGGGAATCGCTCTTGTCATTTGTCGTCTTTTATCTTGGCATTGCCATGGTTCTGCACGGGCTGTACGACACGCTGCTCAAGCAGCAACTGCAGTCTGCGGCTCTGGGAATCGCTGTCGCCAGTTTCGGCTGGTGGGCTTGGCAACTAAATCACCAGGACTGAAATGCCATCTGCGCAACGATGAAGATCGTGCGCATTTCCGCGGATGACCGCACTTCTTTATGGAAGGACGTGTGGTCGAGGCCCTCATCTGATCTACGCGGCACGAATTCGAAACTTTTCTGAAGAGCGTCGAATGATCAATTTGGCTTTCCCGTTTTGCGGGTCAATTTCCAATTGATCGACAGCCTTCACTTCGAACCGAACGTTTTTGTCGATGCGTTTGCCGACCAGCCATTCCTGGATCGCTCGCCGGACGTCACGCAACTTCGATTCCCGCTGAAATGGAAGTTGCTGATCGGATATCACTACTCGAAATTCGATGTGCTGCGCGTCGTAGATGACCAGTTGCAGCCCCTGGACCGGCGGTATCGGCAGATAAAGAACGATCATCTGACTGATCGGTTCGAGGTCCCCGTCGTTGTTCACGAGTTCAAATGGTAACTCATTACGCCCCGCAATCGCCTTGATCCATCGGAACGGTGACGTGGGCGAGGACGCAGGGGCCTCTGTCTGTTCGATGACATCGTTCACGCGGTATCGAATCAGGGGAACGGTCCGATTGAACAGGTTCGTGGCCAGCCAATGGTCGTTCGAAATCTCAATTGCGGTGTCATCTTCGTGAAGCATGAGTCCCTCGTCAGAGACTCCGCTGCCAACTAACAGTGTTTCGCTGGCACAATACAAATCGACGACCGTCGTGCGGTAAGTGTCCCGAAGTCTGGTTCGAAGTTCGGGCCGAAGAGGTTCGCCCGAACTGACGATAAGCCGCGGTTGGATCTTCAAACGGCCTCGAATGGCCTGCTGCATGATCGACGGATGAAGATTGGCATACGCTGTCAGAACATGGGGTTGAAATCTGTTCAACTCTTCAACCAACTCATCAACGGGAAGATGGTGATTGAATGCTCTGCAGTCGTTAAACATCCGATTGATGCCTCGCCCGCCTGTCAAAGTCAGGCTGATACCAGCATAGTGATCCCCCATCGCTCCAATGAATGCCAATCGGCGGCGCCACTGCAGGCCTGGAAGGTACCGTACCTGCAGGCTGCATCCGCGAATCCACTCTCGCACCGAAAATACGGTGTAGGCAGGAACCCCCGAGGTGCCCGATGTGCGGATCACGTAGTACTTGCTATCGAGCAGGCGAGAAGGGTCGGGCTCTTGGGCGAGGAACTCCCGAACCCGATCGGTCGTAATTGCCGGATCCGTGACGATGCGATCAAAGTTCGCAATCAATGCCTGTTTCGAGAGTGGCGGGATCTGATCCAGAGTCACGGTATCTGGAGAAAGTCCATGTGTCGCCAGCAGTTCTTCATAATACGGTGACTTGCGAGCGGCAAACTGAATGAGCTTCCGAAATCGCCGCGAATGATCGTGTTCAAGTTGTGCTCGCGTCCATTTCGCGGCGCGACGCCGATGGCGGAAGTCATGCAACCAGAACGCGGATTCGCGAATGGAACTCCAGAACATCAGTCTCTCCCAGGTGGTTTACCAATCGATCATCGACGATTAACCCCGTCAGAGAGCGAAAAATCGAATCTCGCGTTACAACCGTTACAATTGGGACCAGTTCGACGGTGCAATCACAGCAGCAGGAAATCGGCGTAAGCACACTTGCCGAATACCGTTGAGCCTGACCACGGCGTAGGGTGGGACAAGCGGCGATTCGCTGCGCGGGCCCACCAGCAAATCTCAAAAATCGAGTTAGCGCCCGCACGCAAGCCTCTACAGCAATTGACTTAAAGGCGTCCCTTCGCTGTATTTCACCGGGCGGGCGATGGGAGTGATGATCTCGCGCGTATAATCAATTCCCAGTGCACTCAGGATCGTAGCGTGAAGGTCCTTGATTTCGACAGGCGTTTCGGGCTTCGTCGATGCTCCTGTGGGGTCTGTGGCACCGATGACAACCTGATTTCGAAGCCCTCCGCCACCCAGCAGGCACGAAAACCCTGTCGGCCAATGGTCGCGTCCCCCCAGGGGATTGATCTTGGGAGTACGCCCGAATTCACCAGTGACCAGTACGACTGTCGACTGCAGCAGATCGCGGTCAGCCAGTTCTTTAAAAAGTGTTGCCAGAGCCGGATCGAGTTCCTTCGCACGATTGGTATGTGCCTGCATGTTATTCGCATGGGAATCGAATCCATCGAGACTGACTTCGATGGATCGCACGCCAACTTCCAGCAGTCGCCGTGCAACGAGACACCCAGTGCCGAATGACTGACGCCCATAGGCATCGCGGATCGCGGCGGGTTCATCGTCAACTTTGAATGCTTTGAGCTGTTCGGAAGTCATCATGCGCAAGGCCGCATTGACCGTATGCTGATGCAGAGTCTGGTCAACGCGTGCTGCTCTTCCACGGCGAAAGGATTGTGAGACGACATCGAGATTCTGCAGTCGCCGCTGCTGACGGTCTGCGTCCACATTGGGACGCAGGTTCTGTCCATTCTGTCCTGGATTGAACACGCGATACGCATCAAATTTATCGCCCAGGAAACCGCCCCGAGGCGGGAATGGCGTGGTCCCAAGCGCCACGAACTGAGGGATCTCGACCATGTTGTCCGGAAGCTCGAAGGCCGCAATTGACCCCAGACTCGGATGAACCAGTCCCGCGCTTTGAATCGGCTGGTAGCCGGTATGGAGCATGTACGCCCCACGCTCATGATCCCCTTCTTTCGAGACCAGAGAACGAATGATCGAAACGTGATGCAGTTGTTCGGCGGTCTGAGGATACAGATCCGCGATCATTGCATCAGCGATCGTCGTCCGAATGGCAGAGACACCATCTTTTCCACTGATTTCCGAATTCGGATGCGGATCCCAGGTCTCCAGTTGACTCGGCCCACCTGACAGCCAGATCGTTAGGAGCGACTTCTTGCGGTCCGCTCCTCGCTCATTCGCGGCTCGAAGATCCAAAGCTGGCAGCACGAATGAAAGTCCGAGCGAAGCTGCGGAAACGCGAAGAAAGTCGCGGCGGGAAAGGTTTGAGGTCATGATCGATTCGATCGCATCCTATTTAAGTGTGGCGTCCCGCGGACATCGTACTGCTACGTTAAACCATGTTCCGATGCAATACAGAAGTGCGCCCCGCACTAATGCCCCCAGTTGAATTCAGCGGAGTTGTAGAGCGTCCAGAAAATATCCTCGACAGCATTCTTCCGGTCGTCCCCTCGTTTCCCTTCCAGTTGTGACAGAATCTGCAATCGTTCGTCAGCGGTCGGGTAGCGAGTCAAACAAACTAGGAAGCACAGGTCCAGGCAGCCGTCATCGGTCGGTGCCATCCCGGCAATTCGTCCCGGCGCACTGAATGGATTACCTTCAGAGCGATCCTTCGCAAATTCACCATTCATTCGCAGAAGTGCCTGAGGGATCGTGCCCGAATGTTCACCAAGTTCTGATTCCCCAAGGTCACCGTACTCTTTGACGAAGTTCAGTTCCTGGAAAAATCGAAACGCTCGACGAACCCAATGCGAATTCTGATCAATCGTCTTGATCGACGACGCTTGCAGCATGGCACCGATCACCTGTTCGGGGCGCAGTCGAGTCAGCGGGAACGCCGCCCAATTGCCTTCCACGGTTTCGGTTTGCGATTCCGATTCCAGAAGTGGATGTTCGGATGAAAGCCGGAACGCATGGCTGGCAGCGATGGTCGCGATCAACCGCTTCAAGTCGCAGTGATGCTCCCGGAAGTCAGCTCCCAGAACGTCGAGCATGTCTGCCGTCTGACGTTCACTTCCGTCAGGATTCGGCAGATCATCGACCGGGTCAACCCATGGCTTCCCGAACATCAGCCCCCACACACGATTGACTGTCGCACGTTCAAACCGCCGGTTTTCCGGATGAGTCACCCAGACTGCCAGTCGCTGCCGTTCCGTTCCGTCTTCCGGAAACAACTCGGGGCAAAACGGAACTGCAGGTTTGATCACTCGATCCTCAAGCGTCTTGCGATCCTGAACCTTGTAAGGCTCTTTCTGATTGTCTTCGACACCGACCGGCGAAATGCTGACACGGTGGTAACAGGCGGCGATTCCTTCGAACTGGCTTTGCTTCCAGTCTGCAAACGGATGATCATGGCACTGGGCACAATCGATTCGTTGACCTAGAAATGCCCGAACCGTTCGCCCCGCCAGTTTGTTGACATCGATGTCCTTTTCATGAACTGCGGCTGTGATGAAGTTCACTTGAGGCACCCCGGTCCACAGACCGCGGTCCGAAATCATCTCACGGACCACTTCATCGTAAGGTCGGTTGTTATGGAGTTGCTCCGTGAGCCACGCCCAGAACCGATCTCGGCGAAACACGAGGAACTGACCATCGTCGGCCCCGACAAAAACTCGCGACAGGCGACGCGCGAAGTAATCCGCAAATCGACGATCATTCAAGAGTCGCTCCACCCAACGCTCCATTCGCTTTGGCTGAAGATCCGATTCGAACAGCCGGATTTCTTCGAGCGAAGGAACCGTCCCATGCAGCGCCTGAGACAGTCGGCGCAGGACTGTCAGATCGTCAGCAGGGTTCGCCGGGGTGATTCCGGCGTCGGCCCACTTCTGAGCCAGAATGCGATCGACCTTGCCTACGATCGTGTCTGCTTCAGCAGACACTCGCCCGCCAGCTTCGGGCCGCTCTCGCGATACGTTTGTCCGCGTGGCAGCAGCGACCAACACAAGAACCCCCAAGACCACACTCAGTGGCAAGACAGTTCGAGTGATGGGGTTGGACAACCGCGACATGCAAGATCCTCCTGAGCGAAATCCTCAGAGATGTAGCGCCGATGCGCATGGCAATCTATGGGAAGATACCTGCTCCGAGCAACGAAAGTTTCACTTTCATCATCGAATCAAATCGGGCGGTTGAAGGACAGTCTGACGTTTTTGTTCAGCTCCAACCATACCACAAGACGCAAAACGCCTATGCGACAGGCGTATCTGCACATAATTAAGGCGTTTTGTCGCAGTCCGCAGATCAAATAGTAGAGATCTCGCAAAAAGTCGCCGTCAGAATCTTGCCGCCAGCGTCCAGAGCGAGCTAGAATGCATAAAATGCATGCATTACTGGCAGTGCTGGCCACGAGGTCACACTGACGAGGAGGATAAAGGAAATGGCCGAGCGAGAGTTCACTGCATCAGGCCGTCGGGATGCACCCATTTTGAGCGGAATGATTGGGGATGGCCCCGCGATGCAGGAAGTGTATCGCCTGACCCAGCAGGTTGCCGCCACCACCGCAACGGTTTTGCTGCTGGGCGAGACGGGGACAGGCAAAGAACTTGTTGCTCGAGGGATTCATGAGCTGAGCCCCCGCGCCACGGGGCCCTTCATTCGAGTCAATTGCGGGGCTCTCAGTGAAAGTCTGCTGGAAAGTGAGCTATTCGGCCACGTGAAGGGGGCCTTCACTTCTGCTCATGAGAACCGCACCGGGCGATTCGAAGCCGCTCATGGGGGAACGATTTTTCTCGATGAAATCAATTCCATGAGTTATACGTTGCAGGTGAAACTGCTGCGAGTGCTTCAGGAGCAGGAGTTTGAACGCGTTGGTGACACAAAAACGATTCGCGTTGACTGCCGGATCGTCGCGGCAACCAACCGTGATCTGCTCGATGAAATTGACGCAGGGCGGTTTCGCGAGGACTTGTATTACCGGTTGAACGTAGTACCGATTTATCTTCCGCCATTGCGTGAGCGACCAGAAGACATCGGGCCGCTCGTACAGTTTTTCGCGAAGAAATATGCCTTGGTAAACAACCGCCCGACGCCGAAGTTGAGCGAAGATGTTATCACCATGCTGAGAACCTATGCGTGGCCAGGCAATGTCCGCGAACTTCAGAATTATGTGGAACGTGCAACCGTGTTGAGCACGGGTGACACGATGAGTCTTTCGCTCTTTCCCCCTCACGTTCGCGGTCTGGCCCCGATCCGACTGAGCCGCTCGCGATCAGGTGGGTTGAAAACGCTTTGCAGTGAACTGGTGACGCTGGGATTGTTGGAAGCCGGCGAAGAATCGATCGATGTTCACGAGCGGGTTGTGTCCCTGGTCGAACGAGAACTGATCCTGCAAGTCCTGAAAACCTGCCAGGGAACTCAGACGAAGGCGGCAACTCGACTTGGAATCAATCGCAACACACTTCACAAGAAGATCAGCGATTACGGCCTGGAATCCGAAGCGAGGTAAAAACGACGCGCGGTCGGGTGGCACGCCCTGAAGACTTCCGAAGGGCGTGGTATGTCAGAGTTGCCACATCACATATCGGGATTGTTCTCGGCAAGCGATCTTTAACGAGGTGCCATCTCCAATGCCGTAATCAACGAGGTTACTCTCGGTCACCGAATGCACGACTAGATCGCAACCGCCTGTAAATCGGGAAGTCCCACGTGGTGTCGACACCAACAATGGAGAAGTCCATTTGCACAAGCGTCGACTCCATCCAGAATACTTTTCTACTCAGCGGTTGGGCGATGAAGGTGTTCCTTCGCGTAACCGATGCAAAACAATTTCTGCCATCAGGGGGTGCAGGCCGAGGTGTGGACAGAGTCGGAATTCCACGCCGGGAAACTGGTTGGCCAGATCATTGCGATGAGCTTCCAGATCATTGACAACATGCACGCCCGCAGACAGAAAATACGGCAGCATCAGAACCTGCCTGGCACCGCGAGCGACACAGGTCTGCCCACCTTCGGGAATCGTGGGTGATGTCAGCTCAAGGTACGACACTTCGACGATGGAATAGTCGCTCCGCTGCATCACCAGTTGGGCAAGTTGCACCAGATCGTCATTAGCCGCGGCACGTCGGCTGCCATGGGCAATCAGTAAGACAGCAGTTTCGGAAGCAGAAATCTCGGTCAAGGGAGGGTCCGAACTCTACGGCGGGTTGAACAGCTGAGCGACCAGTAGGCAAAGCAACAACGACTTCCACTGGCTGGCAGATTGACCAGCCAATGGAAATTCGAATCGCAAACGTTCTACGCCTTCTTCGCAGGGGCGAGAACACCAATGTTGATATACGCGTGCACGTGTGGTGCACCGCGGAAGTGCCAGACAAATGCTGGGCCTTCCACGCGCCAGATATCCCAGACCTTGTCGTTCTGCAGATCCCCTTGCTGATAGAACGCCATATGCAGCTTGTCTGTGCCGCCATTTGCCTTCAGGATCTCCATCGCCTCATCCGAGTCTTCCTTGCGGTATGGGGCCAGCAGGACACCCAGGGTTTTCAGGACGAGTCCTTTCTGATCGGGCGAAAGTTCGCTGACCGCGATCCCTGCGAACTTTCCAGCATCTCCCTGCAGTTGTACGGCCGCTTCTGCGGGGGCTTGTTCGACGAGTGCCTGTTTTGCCTGGTTGGCATCCAGAGCCTTGAAGACTTCGTTTACTTGAAGAGTCTGGTAGTAGTAAAGGTTCTTCTTGTGATCTTCTTCGCCGTGCCCGTAAATGATCGGGCCCCCGAATGCGGCCTGGTCGACGCTGTTACCATGGGCACGTAATGTCAGGTGCCGCCCGGTCAGCTCCCATTCGAATGCAGACTTACCTGGTTCACCAAACATCGCGATACTGAAGTCATTGATTCCGCCAGCATCAAATTCCATCTGCTGCTTCAAACGTTCATACCCATCAGGCGATGTGACGTTCTTGACGATTTCATCAATGATTTTCCGCTGATCGGCGGTGTAGAAGCTGTTTCCGACAGTTGGCTTCGTGATGTGCCAGTTCGCATTGATTTTCTGGCGCAGCGGATCGGCAAATTGGAAGCAAATCGTTTTCTTCTGATCTTCAGACAGGGATGCATAGAATCGGCCAACGGCAGTTTCAGCAGCGCTGGTTGGGCTGGGCGCGGCATACGCCCCGGGCAAGTTCCACATTCCGGCGGAGGCAGCACCCGCCAGAGCCATCCCCCCGACATTCCGCAGGAAGTCACGACGATCGAGCGATTCACAGTCTGAACAGGCTTGCACAGGACGCTTCATGGACATTCTCCTGAACGCAGAAGGATGAAGAGTCGATTGACGTAGCGGATCATTCGCGGTCAGTCGGCTCAGGTTGTGCATTGATCTTGGCAAATGCGATTTGAAGTGTCCAGACTCCGCCTTAATGGAATTCATGGTGTCAAAAGGAAGTTGCAGGGTTCGTGCGGTTGGCGGTTGATTTCTGCATTTCAAAGTCACATGATTTTGCGGAAATACTAAGCAGCGTACGACATCGCCCGATTAGCCGATAATCGCTGAATTTACCTCAGTGCCTTGAGCAAGGAATTTACAATGGGTCGGACGGTAATTCTGTTTCTCATTGTGGCAACATTTGTGGGGTGCAATGACAAAGGCGTTCCTTCGGTGCAAAATTCCTCCCCCGGGAATTCCAAAGCAACCTTTCCGCTACACACCAATATCGATTTGGGGGTTGTCGTTCAGGGGGGGCCGTCGAATTGAGAAAATGGATTCGCAACGACACAGATTCAGCAATTCAGATCGCCGATGCCAAATCCAGTTGCGAATGTCTGAGTGTCCACTTTTCCCAGAAGCAGGTTGATGCAAAAGGAAAAGTCTTGGTTCACCTCCATTACGACGGAGCCAAGGAGCCGCACTTCACAGGGGCGCTCCTGATCGAAGTCGAAATCATGGATGATCAGAGGAAAAAAATTGGACAGATCGATGTCCCCATCGAAGTCGCACAAGCCGAAACTCTTGGTGAGGCCCATCGCTGATCAAATGCGTTTGCCGCCTGAAAATCGCTGTTTAAAAGGAATCTCATGTTTAAATCGTCGCGCACTTTCCTGCCGCTGACAATCTGCGTCGTTCTGATGGGTTGCGGTCAGACGAAACCTGAACAGAAACCAACGCCACCGCCGAATTCCGCCCCGACAACAACCGCTCCGGGGAATACGGGAATAGGCACAAATCCCGATGGGACTGCGACAACTGCCGCCGGACCGAAATCGGAAACGGGCAATTCACCTGCCACAGGTATGCAGGGAAAGCCAGCGACACTATTCACTGAAGGCGCTTACCTGCCCGATGACATCGTCGGCATCGTCGTTGCCAATCCACGCCGCATGACGGAATGGAACGTCTACAGCCTGCTCAAAAAGGCCAAAGGAATCCTTCCGTACGGCGTTGAAAATGATCTGGAGGCGATCCCAAACCTTGAGCATATTGAACGAGTTGTGCTGGTCTTCGATCAAAAATTCGTGAAGCATGCGGCAGCGAAAGCAGGGTTAGAGGAAAAAAAGATCGGCGACGTAGATGGAGACACACATGAACAGCCGGTTCCACTCGTTGTTTTTAGCCTGACGCAACCGCTAGAAGTAGCGAAGCACTTTTCCAGTTTTGATTCGGTGGAAGAGGCTGACGGCGAGAAGATCCGGGTCGATTCCACGCCATCAGCATTGTGGGAATCCCCGGACAAGAAAACCATTCTGGTCGGATCGATCGAGGATGTTCTGAGTCGGGTTGCGGCAAACAAAGCAGGTAAATCCAGCAATTCGAAGCTCCTGTCGCAGTTAAACACGAGCACCGAGTTATCGATGGTGTTCGCTCTCAACGATCAGGCCGAACTCATTGAACGTGCGGTCCAACTGGGGGAAGGAATTCCTGGCCTTGGTATGGTACAGCAAATCACTGGCATCACATTGCATCTCAGTGTTTTAGCAAAGCCCGGTTCCAAGATGATTGACTTCGTCGCGACGACAGTCGACGAAGACGCGGCCAAACAAATCTCTGACTTTCTCTCGCCGCTCCTGGATAATGGGAAAGGGCTTGCAAAAGAACAAATGACGGCTTTCTCCGCGATCGCAGATGACAACAGCAAGGCCGGACTGAGGCTCGCAGAACAATTGGTTGAATCGGCGGCAATTGCTCAGGCGGGAGCCAAAGTCACGTTTACCCTTGCAGCCCCTGAGGGCTTTGACAAGTTGGCTGAAATTTTGAAGCCCACAATTGAGCAGGCAAACGTCCAGGCCGGGTTGCGGGAAAAGAGTAACAATCTCAAACGCATCGGTCTCGCGTTCCACAACTACCACGACGCGAACTTGCGATTTCCGGGGGCGGGCAAGTCTGCAGAAGGAAAATCAGGATTAAGCTGGCGAGTGCACCTCCTCCCCTATCTGGACCAAAGTGAGCTCTATCAGAAATTCAAACTTGATGAGCCATGGGACAGCGAAAACAATAAGGCTCTGATCGCAGAAATGCCGTTCATTTTCAACACGGATGGTTTTGCCCCTGAAGACGGAAAGACCTCGATTCACGTCATGACGGGCCCTGGAGCTCCGTTTGCTAATGATGCGACACCAAAAATGAGAGACTTCACCGACGGTATTTCCAACGTGATTCTGTTTCTCGTAGCAGGTCCTGACAAGGCCGAAGTCTGGACCAAACCCGGTGGATTGGACTTCGATCCGGCAGATCCATTGAAAGCACTGGGAAAGGTTAGTGGCGAAACATTTTCCGCAGTTCTTGCAGATGGGGCCTACCGCGCTATTTCCAAAAAAATTGCAGCTGACCAGTTGCGAAAATTGATCCAGTCGGGCGACGGTGAACCTCTCGGTGAATTCTAACAGAGCGTGGCATTCAAACTGTCGGACGAACTGAGTAGTTCCGTCCGGCGTTCCAATGTGAACACGTTGCGTCCCCTATCAGGCCTCAGACTGCGTAATCAAGGTCGTTGACATTCGTATATTCCACTGAGCACCTGCGGCCGCGATTCGCAATGCATTACGGAGCAATGCTTTGCGTCACGCAGCCCGGCGTTCCGACACCTTTTCCGGCTGCTTGGTTGGGACAGATGTCCAGCGAGGAACAGAGAACAAGTAGCAGCAGCGATGGCAGCGGACTGCAATTTTCAAGAAGGCGATGATCCCCTGTGCTTCGTTGCCGCTTCGACTTGCGTACACGTCATCACACTTGCATCGCGGACATTTCATTCTGGTTTACCTGCAATAAATGGCCCGTTCGACAGCATCCAGCGCTGAGGCATCGGTCGTCCGACTTACGCTGGAATCCCCTCGTTTCTCGCTTTTTAAGGGTTTCAGAAAACTTGGGGAAGATGAATTTTGTAATTCTTGCTGGCAAAGTTGCGCCAGCTTCCCGGTAATTGACGATGAATGTCATGATTTAGTGAAGTGGCCGATGGTCGAGTGCAGGCAACAGTTCAGTTCGGGTTGAATTCCAGGAGACTTCCGTAATGCGAGTTTGGCCAGGACAGCCATATCCACTGGGGGCAACCTGGGATGGTACCGGCGTGAATATCGCCGTTTTTTCAGACAACGCCACGAAAGTTGAAATCTGTCTGTTCGAATCTCCTGAGGATCCGCACGAGCAGTTTCGCATTGAATTGCCCGAGCGGACATTTCACGTTTTCCACGGCTACTTTCCCGACCTGAAGCCCGGAGCTCTTTACGGTATCCGAGTTTCAGGACTCTATTCCCCGTTGAGCGGGCATCGCTTTAATCCCAACAAGCTGCTGCTCGATCCGTATGCCCGGGCCATCGGGAGAGGTCTGACATGGGATGACAGTCTGTTCGGGTACCGTTACGGCGATCCTTCTGTGGATCTCTCATTTGACGATCGAGATTCCGCACCGTTTGCTCCTCTGGGACTAATCGTCGACACGGCGTTCACCTGGGGAAGCGACCATCCGCCGCAGATCCCCTGGGAAAAGACCATCATTTACGAGGTCCACGTCAAAGGCTTTACAAAGCTGATGCCGGGGGTCCCTGAGAAGTTACGAGGAACTTATGCAGGGCTGGCCAGCGCCGCTGCCGTCGAACACCTGAAGAGTCTGGGGATCACCGCTGTTGAGTTACTTCCCATTCATTTTCATGCAGATGAGCGATTCCTTGTGCAGCAAGGGAGAAGCAACTACTGGGGTTACAACACACTGGGATTTTTTGCCCCTGACCCTCGCTACTGTGCCACTCGTGATCCCGAATTGATGGTGCAGGAATTCAAGTCGATGGTAAGAACGCTGCACGCTGCGGGAATCGAAGTTATTCTGGATGTTGTCTACAACCACACCGCGGAAGGGGATCATTTGGGACCCACGTTGTCGTGGCGCGGAATCGACAACGCCAGTTACTACCACCTTCGCCCAGAGAATCCACGACTGTACATGGATTTTACGGGCTGCGGAAACACTCCCCAGATTCGTCATCCGCGTGTCCTGCAACTGATGATGGACAGCTTGCGATACTGGGTTACCGAAATGCATGTGGATGGATTTCGATTCGACCTGGCCGCAACCCTGGCACGACAATACAGCAACGTCGATCTGATGAGCGGATTCTTCAACGTCATTCATCAAGATCCGATCTTATCGCAGGTCAAGCTGATCGCCGAGCCATGGGACGTGGCAGACGGTGGATATCAGGTCGGCCGATTCCCAATCATCTGGACAGAATGGAACGGACGCTATCGCGATTGTGTGCGACGGTTCTGGAAGGGCGAGGGGGGGACCGTCAGTGAACTCGCGACACGCCTGGCCGGTAGCAGTGATCTGTATCGCGACGACGGTCGTCGACCTTCTGCCAGCATCAATTTCGTGACCTGCCACGATGGATTCACGCTCCGTGATCTCGTCAGTTATGAATCGAAGCACAACGAAGCCAACGGAGAAGGAAATCGGGACGGGACAAACGAGAATTTCAGTTGGAATTGCGGTGTCGAAGGCCCGACCGATGACCAGCAGGTACGGATACTGCGCGAGCGACAGATGCGCAACCTGCTCGCCACGCTGTTGCTGTCCCAGGGAGTCCCCATGCTGTTGTCGGGGGATGAATTGGGCCACTCTGCCCAGGGAAACAACAACTGTTACTCGCAAGACAATTACCTTTCGTGGCTCAACTGGAACCTGACTCCCGAACAGGAAAAGTTCCTGGAATTCGCTCGAAAGTTGATTTCCATCAGGAAATCGCAGCCTGCATTGTCGCGAAGACACTTCTTCCGAGGGCCGGTTCGCGGTGACGAACTCGAAGAAATCTACTGGCTCGACCGATCCGGCCGACAGATGGACGACCAAGCCTGGAATTCCGGAGACGTCCGTTCGCTTGGAATGCTTCTGCTGGGTCACTGCAGCCAGATCGACGAGCAAGGAGCCTGCATCGTTGGCGACCACCTGCTGATCCTGATGAACGCACATCATGAAGCAGTGGAATTCATGCTTCCGGTCGAGCTTCAGAAAGTTAAAGGTCTCGAACGTCTGTTCGACACTGCCAATGGAGACACGACGATCACCGTTTATGATCCTGGCAAGCCGTATCTACTTCATCCACGCAGCATGGCGCTGTTTCGCCGCCGGGCGATTGAACGACGAGAACCCGTTGCCTCATCCGATACAGGCACGGTTCGGATGGCACGAATGCTCGAAGACTGAGGTTTTCCAATTTGAGCACCCATCAGAATGCTCATCAACCGCCAGCGGTCAGGCGTTGATGAGCTTCTTGAGCGACCTGTGCAACGATTTCATCCTCGTCAGCGCTGGCCAACTGCAGTCCAGCAAGTACTTCGGATGTGCGTAGCCCGGCGATCCCCAATGCACGAGCAGCATTCTCCCGGACGAGCGGCTCGTCATCGTCGAGCGCGGCAATCAGCTCGAGGGTAAGTCCCGCGGCCAGCGACTGCGATCCGGCCACGAATGCAGCCGTGTTTTCACGGACTTCGGCCTGGGAATGACCCAGGAGTTGCTTCAGGCGAGGGATCAGGACTGGAATGTCGTGATCTTTCCGCTCTGCAAGTGCCGAAACGACGACCGCAAGCATCAATGGCTGAGTCTCTTCGTCGTGCAGCAGCGAAATCAACAGCTCGCGCGGTGACGCCAATTGCGGGTTAATTCGTCCCAGGGCGCGCGCGATTTCAAATCGAACGTCTGGATCCTGGTCTTTCAATCCCAAGGCCAGATCGGCTTCGACGGGTGACCAGTCGAACGTGGACTGGGGCTTCTTTTCGTGATTTGGGGCCTCTCCGATCAGTTTTGCCGCCAGGGCGCGGACTCCGGAATCGACGTCCTTCAACGCGTGCTGAAACCACTGCAACCTTGCAGACCCGTCCCCTAGGGCGCTGACGGCAAGGACGGCACGATACCGATCTTCCGGCGTGGCTGCGTGCCGCAGGTCCTGAATCCAGTTCGACAAGGGTTTGCTTGAAAACGGAGATGCCAGCGGAGCCATTTGCCAAGTGCTTCCTGATACGTCAGTCATGTCAAAAACAAGAACAATTCTCGTCGTGTAGTAATCAGCACCTATCGTAATCCACGGGGTGTCCGAGCGACAGAAAGCAGGGAAAACTTCCCTCAGCGTATTCGGAACCAAAGTGGATCCCTATCTCTGCGTAAGCAATGCGGGCGGCCGGCCTGTTCCCGTCGGTCGTCCTCCTTGGTATCACCCTCGGGACAACCTATACTCACGATTCGCGACTGTTGTAAAGTTCCCGCCGAGTGTTTGAGGTTGCCGCATGTCTCTGTTCGCCGTGCCTTTCATCGTGACCGTATTGTCTGCTCAGCCACTTGAGCCGATTCCGGATCGACTCGTCGTCCTGACCTTCGATGATGCCAGCAAATCACACTTCACGGTGGCGCGGCCGATTCTGAAGAAGCATAAATTCGGTGCCACATTCTTCGTGACCGAGGGCTGGGATTTCGCCACCAACAAACGCGACTACATGTCGTGGGAAGAGATTTTCCAGTTGCATGAGGACGGGTTTGAAATTGGGAACCACACAATTGACCACGGCGCTGTCACCGGCAAATCGCCCGAAGCGTTGGGGCAGGCTCTGAAAGCAATCAATGCTCGATGCCGTGAACATGGGATTCCTGAACCGGTCACGTTCGCCTATCCGGGAAACGCCTTCACTCCGAAGCATCTGGGGACATTGAAGGATCTTGGAATCAAGTTCGCCCGGCGCGGTGGCAGTCCTGAGTACTCTTATGAAGTCGGTGGCGGGTTTGCGTACGATCCGGGCCTCGATCACCCGCTGTTGCTGCCGACGACGGGCGACGCTCGGCCGAAATGGACACTCGACAACTTGAAGACGGCCGTCAACCAGGCGCGGCATGGCCGGATTGCAATCCTTCAATTCCACGGGGTTCCCGATACCGCTCACGACTGGGTCAGCGTTCGCCAGAAAGATTTTGAGACATACTTGCAATTCCTCGCTGACGAAAAATATACCGTCATCGCGATGAGGGATCTTGCTAAGTATGTCGATCCAAATGTCACCCCAGCGAACCCGCAAGGTGTGATGGAAGACAGGAAGAAGCTTCTTGAAGCGGGTAAGAATGATTCAAACGGACGCCTGGCCAGCAACGACGACGATTTGAAGTACTGGCTGAACAATTCGCTCGTTCATCACCGGATGACGACTGCAGAAGCCGGGGCCGCACTTGGAATCACATCTGATCAGGTTCAAGAGGCAGTCCATCGTTTGGGGATCGATACCAAGCAGCGCCTTGGTTCTCCAGAATCAGGAATCAAGGTCCTTCCCTATCCGGGCGGACGGCATCCGAGAACCGGTTTTCGCGATGGAGCCATTCGACCTCAGCGTGAAACCAAGATCAGCGTTTTTGCTCCCTGGAATGACGGTGGATTTGCCGTTGCCGATGTCCCGGAAGCGGTCTGGTGTGAGCCTTCACCTGGTAAACCCGAACTCCTGTATCTGGCTCACACTCATGTTCCGACGATGTGGGATCGACAGCAGAAAGTGCTGGAACCGATGGAGTGGCAGCGACTTCCCAAGGATGTCCTGGATCTGAAGCGAATTCTGCCCAATAAAGTGACGTTGTCGTCGCACGTCGAACCGGCGAAAGAGGGTGTTCGCATGGAATTTCGAGTCACCAACGGCACCGATCAACTTCTGACGGGACTGCGAATTCAGATGTGCGTCATGCTGGCAGGACTGAACGGGTTCGAGCAGTTGACCAATGACAACAAGAAGCTCGCATCTCCGTTCGCAGCCTGCCACGATGCTACGGAAAAACGATGGATCATTGTCGGATGGGAACGATGTGGTCAAGCCTGGGGAAATCCTCCGTGCCCCTGTGTCCATTCCGACCCCGTTGTAGAAGATTGCCCACCCGGGGAATCTCGATCTGTTCGGGGTTGGATATCGTTCTATCAGGGGGACGATATCGACAGCGAATTCAAACGACTTCCGCAAATTGCATTTCCCTGACAAGCCCGATTTCTGAGCAAGCGACACTTCCCCGCTTGCTTGCACTGTTGTCAGCATTGCCAGCGGTACTTTGCAGAAGTTGCGGCGTTGCATACTGTATCCAGCGCTAATTGCCATCGTCTTCAATTCAATTCGCTCGAATCGTTTGTCGACATGGCCGCGGTGCTTTCAGCGCATGTCTGTAAAACGAGATCGCCGTCCGAATGAATCCTCTTCACCCGTCGACCGAATTATCCGCAGTTCATCCGAACGCAGAAGTGTTGCTGGATGAACTCTTCGAGCGACAGGTCGCACAGAACCGTGATCAGATCGCCCTCATATGCGGTGACGAAAGTTTAACGTACGGCGAGTTGGACGCTGCCGCTAATCAAGTTGCCAGACTGCTGGTGGAACTGGGGGTTGGGCCCGAAACGTGCGTTGCCTTCTGGCTACCACGATCGGTACGTGTTTCGATCGCGATGCTCGGAGTCTTGAAGTCAGGGGGAGCCTATGTTCCTCTTGATGCCGAGTATCCCACCGAACGCGTTGAGTACATTCTGCAAGACTGTGGCAGTCCGTTTTTGATCACAACCCGTCAATTTGGACAGCGACTGCCGGGGTTTTCGGGGCGGATCATTCTGCTGGATGATGAATGGCCGTCGATCTCATCGCGGCCCGTGACAAAGCCGGCCTCGCAGGGAATGAATCGTAGCCCAAATGACCTGTGCTACGTCATCTACACGTCCGGTTCGACTGGAAAGCCAAAGGGCGTACAGCTTGAACATCGAAGCGTTGTTCATCTCGTTCAGGCCGAAGCTGCCAGGTTCGAGATTCGACCCGACGATAAAGTTTATCAGGGATTTTCGGTGGCATTTGATGCGTCCGTTGAAGAGTTCTGGCTCGCCTGGTGTGCCGGGGCAACTCTCTTCGCGGCAACTCCCACGATGGTTCATGCGGGGCCTGACTTGCCCGCCTTGCTCACGGCCGCCGGCATTACCGTCCTGTCGTGCGTTCCAACATTACTCTCGATGATGGAAGGCTCGCTTCCGACCGTCCGATTGCTGATTGTCGGGGGTGAAGCGTGTTCCAGCGATCTCGTGCAGAGGTGGTGTCAGCCCGGCAGGCGAATGTTCAACACCTATGGGCCGACGGAAGCGACTGTGATTGCCACGTGGACTGAATGCCATCCGACGGATCGCGTCACGATCGGTAAGCCGCTGCCAGGCTATACAGCATATGTCGTCAATGAACAATTCCATGTCGTCAGTCCGGGTGAAACTGGCGAACTGCTGCTAGGCGGCGCCGGACTGGCACGAGGATACGTGGGGCGAGTCGATCTGACGCGGGAACGGTTCATTGATTTGCAGCTTCCCGATTCCAGCACCTCTGCCAGTCGTTATTACAGGACGGGAGATTTGGCTCGCTGGACACCCGACGGAAATCTGGAGTTTCTTGGTCGCGCAGATGGGCAGGTGAAGCTGCGTGGATTTCGTGTCGAACTGACGGAAATCGAATCAGAATTAGTCCGACATGAAAGCGTCCTCTCTGCTGCAGCAACGGTCTTTGAGGAGTCGCCCGGGATCCAGGAACTTGTGGGATACGTTGTCTTGAGAAAGGGGCACGTCATCGATGTCGAATCGATCCGTACCAGCTTACGACAGCGATTGCCTGTCTACATGGTTCCATCATCGATCGAAGTGATTGATGCGTTGCCGACTCTGACCAGCGGCAAAGTCGATCGTAAACAGCTTCCTCCACCGAGCAAACGCGATCCTGCTTCGAGTCTTGATTCCAGTGAGAACTGGACGCCAGCGGACGAGATCGAACGAGTCATTCGGGATGCCTGGCAGGAAATATTTCCTCATTCGACTGTTCACCGAAGGGACAACTTTTTTCTAGATCTGGGAGGGCATTCCCTGCTGGCTGCCAGGCTGGTATCGAACCTGCGTGCGCACGCAGAGTTTCACGATGTCTCAATGCTGGACGTTTACGATCATCCGACCATCGAACAACTCGCGACAGAACTGCGAGTACGCCATGGAGCTGGCAAGATCACAGGAAATGCGACAGAACCCCGTGAAACCTATAGGCCCACGTCGTGGGAGTATTTTCGGGCCGGG
Source organism: uncultured Schlesneria sp. (assembly GCA_963977965.1). Lineage (GTDB taxonomy): Bacteria > Planctomycetota > Planctomycetia > Planctomycetales > Planctomycetaceae > Schlesneria. The sequence continues at coordinate 2,430 of CAXBSB010000099.1, read as the reverse complement.
TTCGTGCAGTTTGTGGCGTTGTACTTCGTCGTGGGATTTTTTTCACTGCAATGGCTGGCCCCCTACTTGACATATACGGTGATGATGGATGACGAGTATCCGATTGCCGAGGCCGCCGCTTGTGCCCTGGCAACCGTTATCGCCCTCTATCCAGTCATGATCGCCCTTTCGATCGCCGTGAAATGGCTCGTCCTGGGACGCGTCAAACCGGGACGTTATCCGGTCTGGGGAACCTATTTCCTGCGCTGGTGGTTTGCTGAAGCGTTTCGAAGCATTGTCCCTACGAGCTATTTGACGGGGACTCCGTTGTTGAACTGGTACTACCGCCTGATGGGGGCACGCATTGGCGCAAATGTCTACCTCGGAAACGACGGTGGCGCCATGTTTGACATGTTGTCGATCGGAGACGACAGCTGCCTGGGGGCAGATACACATTTTACGGGAGCCACGGTCAGGGATGGATGGCTGACAATCGGTCGTATCGAGATTGGTGCGCGTTGTTTTATCGGAACCCGCTCGGTACTGGGGCCGTCCACCCGGATGGAGGATGATGCTTCGTTAGAGGATCTCTCGCTGGTCCCTCACGGTGGTGTGATTCCAGCCGGAGAAACTTGGCATGGTTCTCCAGCCCGATTGAAAACCGTCGAACATGTGGATGGTGGAGTACCGCGTCCCGGCCTGGCCCGGCGATTTGCCTACGGGATTCTTTTTGCCGTGGGAATCATGCTGTTTCCGCTGCTGCCGATGGCAGCGTTCTTTCCAGGGATGGTCGCGATGGCGCATCTCAATTACCACGACGACTATTACCATTATCTGATGTATTCCCCCTTTGTCGCATTGTCGTTTGTTGTCCTGGTCAGCCTTGAAGTCGCGGCGCTCAAATGGTTGCTGCTCGGACGGGTCAAACCGGGAACCTATCCGCTGTACCACTCCTTTTGTTTCCGCAAGTGGCTTGTTGACCGAACACTGGACTTGAGTCTTGACGTTATCGGGCCGCTCTATTCGACTTTGTATCTTGCTCCGTGGTACAGGCTGCTGGGGGCAAAGATCGGTCGCCGTGCCGAGATCTCGACCGCTTCGTTTGTTTCTCCTGATTGCCTGCAGATCGACGACGAAAGCTTTGTCGCCGATGCGGCATCGCTTGGAGCAGCCCGCGTCAGAAATGGGGCGGTGACTATCGATATGATCACGATCGGAAAGCGGACATTTGTAGGCAACAGTGCCCTGATTCCGGTCGGTGCCAGGTTACCAGGAAACAGCCTGATCGGGTGTCTTTCGATGCCACCGACCGAAATGCCGACTCATTCGTCGTGGCTCGGTTCACCTCCGTTTTTACTTCCTCAGCGACAGGTGAATTCGAGTTTCACAGTCGAAGAAACATTTCGTCCAACTTCCTGGCTGATCGCGCAGCGGTTGTTCATTGAGTTTTTTCGAATCACGCTGCCGTCCACGTTCTTCATCATGATTACCAACGTCCTGCTCTCGGTCGTCCTGTTGATGTATGGCTCGTACGAAATCTGGATGATCGCAGCTCTGTTTCCGATCTTTTATTTATTAGCTGGATTGACCGGCATGCTCGGCGTGGTGGGATTCAAGTGGCTGATGATGGGGCGCTATCGCCCATGCGAACGGCCGCTCTGGAGTCCTTTCGTCTGGCGGACTGAAGCCGTCACCGCACTGCTTGACAGTTTTGCCGCACCGTTTTTCCTGGATCTGCTGGCTGGAACACCCTTTATCTGCTGGTTCTTTCGATTACTGGGAGCCAGGATCGGCAAGCGAGTCTATCTGGATACAACGGAATTGACGGAATTTGATCTGGTTCAGATCGGTGACGATGCCGCCGTCAACCACGATTGCACGCTGCAAACACACCTGTTCGAAGATCGCGTCATGAAAATGTCGACGGTCAGTATCGGGGCAGGATGTCACCTTGGTTCAATGTCGCTGATTCTGTATGACACTGTCATCGAACCCGGAGCATCAGTCGATGATTTGTCACTGGTGATGAAAGGTGAGACGCTTCCTGCGAACACTCACTGGACGGGAATTCCAGGACGAAAGCATGGCCAAGGCAAACGAATCGTTACTGTTCCAAATTCGATAACAGATTCGGATTGAGGACAGGGCGAAATTGGAATACGACTTATTGCTGATCGAAGTTCAAAAATGTGGGAACCGCTGACACGATGATTCTTGAAGGGCTTGTGACCAGCCAGGATGCTGCCGGAAAGATCAACCTGGCCCCGATGGGGCCGATCGTTGATGCTTCGATGACACATCTGACGCTACGTCCGTTTCAAACATCCACAACATTTCAAAACCTGCGGCAACATCCGTATGGTGTCTTTCATGTTGTCGATGACGTATTGCTGATTGCTCGAGCCGCTTTGCATCGTTTGGATGAAATCCCACCGACATTTCCCGCGCAAA
>CAXBSB010000098.1:0-26638 GCA_963977965.1 uncultured Schlesneria sp. | reverse complement strand
CCATCCGCCGTCGTAAACCGTCACGAATGGAACACCGGCCTCGACGAGTCGGCGCGCCAGCAACAGTCGTTGCCCAAAGGAATTGCGTCCATAGCGATTGCGAGTTTCTTCCGATTCTTTACTGACATCGAACGCCGCTTGAGCCGCCGGAGAAGTCACCAGATCCATGCTTTGGCGATAGTAATCGTCGAGAGCCAGCGTCGGGTCACCGGCGGCTCGGTCGCTGAATCGCGGAAGTGTATCGACCCGCTTTCGAAGAACCGTCCGGTGCTGGAATTTGTCATCCGTCAAGCCCTTGGGAAGTGCAACATCGCGAACGCGGAAATTGGCACCGTTGGGATCATCAGAGACAACAAATGGAGCGTACTTCGCCCCCAGAAAATTAGGGCCACCCGACCGCGACATGGACGGCATCGAGAAATAGGGTGGCAGACCGTTGGGCTTCCCGAGTTCATGAGCAGCGACCGATCCCATGCTGGGATGAAAACTTACGAACGCACCACAACCGACGGGAATCCGTGGTGGAGCCCCGGTCATCATGTAGTGATTTCCCGCTCCATGATTGGCTTGATCATGCCGGATCGACCGAATCAGGGCGAACTTGTCGGCGATGCTGGCAAGACGAGTCATGTGCTCTGAGAACTGGACACCCGGCAGCTTGGTCGAGATCGCATCAAACTCGCCCCGAATCTCTGCAGGAGCCCCCGGTTTCGGATCGAAGGTTTCGAAATGGGTCGGGCCTCCATCCATCCAGATCAGGATGCAGCCCTTTGCGGCCGCTCGAGTTCCAGAGGTTTCTTCGGCATTGGCCCGCTGAAACAGCCCCTCAGAGAAGCTGAGACCCATGAATCCACCGAGTCCCAACTGAATTGCACCACGGCGAGTGAATCCATGAGGGTGTTGACCGCTTTTCATCGTCGTCTCCGTATTTGTAAAGCGTCCGTTTTCAACGTCATTGATCGCCGTTTTCAGCTGCAGGCAAAACAGTTAAAGGTGCAAGTTAGCAGAATTCTTATTTTCCGATATCGACCAGGTAAAGGTCAAACTGTCCTCGACGTTCGCTGACCATTACCAACCGTCGTCCGTCCGGGTGCCAGGCGGGAAAGTCATCGAGTTCCGGATGGTTCGTGACGCGAACGAGGTTTGTTCCGTCTGAATTCATCACGTAGATTTCGTAGTTTCCATCGCGACTGCTGGTGAAAGCAATCCGTTTCCCATCCGGTGAGAATTTTGGTCGGATATCCTGTCGTGGACTCTCTGTCATCCGGCGCGGATCGGAACCATCAGCACGCGCCACATAGATTTCAAAATCATCGTCACGGCTGGAACTGAAAACGATTTGTTGTCCGTCCGGTGAAAAATGTGGCCAGTTGTTGACCCCGGTCGAATCAACGACGATCTGCCGGTTCTTTCCCAGTGAGTCAACTGCGAAGATTTTCTGACGTCCTTCTTCGGGGTAGCTGAACAGAATGCGGGATCCGTCTGGAGCAAATGTCGGACAATGCATTCCCGAAAATCCACCGCCGGGCGGAACCTCAGCCGACTGGTCTCCTTGAGTATCTTCGATGACCAGCGCGAGACTCAGATTTCCCCGATTCTGCACGAATGACAGGAATCGACCGTCCGCAGAAACCGCGGGTTCGAATTCATTTCGAGTTTCAGCGGGATGGATGGGCGCGGTTGTTCCTGCGGAAAGCGACAGCTTCATCAACCGCATTTGAGACGGTTTTTCCAGCAGGGAATAGACAAGTGTGTCCGCGTTCAGAAATGTCGGACTACTTTTCACGCGACCATCGGCGGTCAGGCGCATCGGTTCCGCTGCTTCAGCATTTGTGAATCCACAGATGCTGAGTGCGAAAAGGACCAGTGGTACAAATGGAAAACGTGACACCAGTGAGTCTCGTCCGACTGTCTCGCTCATCGAATTCGACCAGAATACTTGTCACCGGATCTCGCGACAAACCTGTTGAGTTTCTGATCACTGACGATTAGCATATCATATCCATCAGAATCTGCCGATGCCTGTCGGGCCCAATGTGACCAACTTCAGAAAACTGCGATCGGTACGAGTCTCTCGAGTTGGCAATGTTACAGGAGTGCGTTCGTGAAGATTCGCGCGGCGCTATTTGCCACTTTCGCAATGCTCGGTGCGGTTCCGTTTGCCGACGCTGATGATCGGCCATTACACGAACTGATTGACGAACACACGCAACAAGTCTGGAAGCGAGAGCAACTTCAGCCAGCTGAACTTGCGGCGGACCATGAGTTTTTGCGTCGCGTCTATCTCGATCTTGTTGGATCGATTCCAAGCCATGACGAAACGGTTCGATTTCTGGGTGACGCCTCGGCTCGCAAGCGAGAGGATCTGATTACCAGTCTTCTGGAGGATCCCCGTTTTGCTCAGCATCAGTCAGACATCTGGGATCTCGTTTTTTTCGGCCGAAATCCGCCGGGCTACGAGACCGATCGCCGGGCAGGATTCCAGAACTGGCTGAAGGAACAGTTCGCAAAGAATGTTCCGTATGACCAGTGGACGCGTCAGATCCTGAAGGCCGAAGGGAATACCGTTGAAGACGGTCCCCCGATGTTTTTCGTTCAGTATCGCAATCAGCCCGAAGATGCGAGCGAAGCTGTCAGCCAGATCTTTCTTGGCGTCCAGTTGCAGTGTGCCCGCTGTCACGACCATCCGTTTGAGCCGTGGAAGCAGGTTGACTTCTACGGCATGGCCGCTTTCCTGTCGCGACTGGATGTCGTCAACGTTGGCAAGAAAGACGAATTGAATATGTATGTCATCGGTGAGAAAAGCACGGGTGATATCCTGTTCACGGGCCCGGTATCGCAGGCGACCCCCGGGAAGAAAGGTGATCCAGTTAAGCCAAAGTTTCTGCTAGGGGATGCTCTTGCCGAACCGGCCTTGCCCGAGGGGTTTAAAGAGGTCAAGTTTGAAGACAAGAAGGTTCCGCCCAAACCGCAGTTTTCTCGCAAGGATCAACTGGCAGACTGGATCACGGATTCACAAAAGAACCCGTATTTCGCACGTGCGATTGCGAACCGGATCTGGGCGCAGTTTCTCGGTCGCGGAATCGTGCATCCGGTCGACAACATGAGTCCATCGAACATGCCAAGTCATCCCGAATTACTGGATGAATTGACGAAGTCACTGGTGGCCCATCAGTTCAATCTGAAATGGTATATCCGCGAAATCTGTCTGAGTCGCGTTTACCAGTTGTCATCCCGTGGCAAGACGGGCGATCCAATGCCGCGACTTTTTGAACATGGCAGATCCCGTCCCCTGTCTGCGGAAGAGTTGATTGAGAGCTGGCGAGTCGCGACGAATTTCCAGATGCCAGAACAATCATCGGGCAAGAAAGGACCTGGACGGTTCCATCCGCTCGAATCAGGTTACATGCTGAAGTTCTTCGGTCAGCCAAACTCGGGGACAGGTGATTTCCAGGGGGGATTGCAGGAACATCTTTACCTGAATAACGGACCAATCGGTAATCTGGTTCAGTCAGGAAAAGGGAGCTTGCTGGAATCTCTCAGCGATGCGGCAACTCCGGTCGAAGCACGTGTCCAGCGTCTATTCACGGCAGTATTGAATCGACCGGCCAATGACGATGAACAACAGAAGTTCGTGGAATTTGTCAGCCTGGACAAGCAGCAGGATCGCTGGCGAACGGCTGTCTGGGTTTTGCTGACGTGCAGTGAATTCCGATTTAACCATTGACCCTGGCGTAAGTGAGTTCTTCATGTCTGAACGCCTTCGCAATCCTGCTTGTGTTCCCGCCGAACATCTTTCACGGCGTGCCCTTCTGAAGGGAACGCTTGGCACTGCTGCTGGCGGAGTGGTGATGAACTGGGGCGGTTTGACGGATACGGCTGCCTATGCAGAGACGGCCCGGAAACAGCAGAAACATTGCATCTTGCTTTGGATGAACGGCGGGGCAAGCCAGTTCGAAACGTTTGACATGAAAGTCGGTCGTCCCACAGGTGGGTTATTTCGCCCGATCAACACAAATCTGCCGGGTGCCGAAGTCTGTGAGTTGATGCCGAAGATTGCTCAGCAGATGGACAAGCTGGCCGTCATCCGCTCGATGAGAACTTCGGAAGTCGATCATCCAGGGGGGATTTACCTGATGCATACGGGGTACCGTCCCTCGGCCAATGTCCGGTTTCCGGAAGTTGGTTCGATTGTGGCGAAGTACCAGGGACGCGAAGAAAGCGACCTGCCCAACTTCATCAAGGTCTCGTCTCAGGGTGATGCCGGCGCGGGGTTCCTCGGGCCCAAATACCATCCGTTTGCGATTGGATCTGAAGGAAGTCTTCCGCCGTTTTCGACGTCGGGGATGAAGCCGGAAGAAGAGGCGCGTCGCCATGAATTGCGATCATTTGTTGAAGATCGCTTTTTGAAAAATCGCAATTCCGAGACGGCTCGGATGCATCGCGAATCGTACGAAGCCGCACGTCGACTGCAGTCAGCTCGTCAGGCATTCGACATCAGCGGTGAATGGGAAAAGAACCGTGAACTATACGGAGACAGTGCATTTGGCCGTCGCTGCCTGCTGGCTCGAAAGTTGGTTGAATCAGGTGTTGCATTCATCGAAGTGGGACAAAGCAGCTACGATTCTCATGCAGACAATTTCGGATGGCATAAGGGGCTTGTGCCACCCATGGAACATGCGTGGGCTGGTTTGCTGGTCGACTTGCAACAGCGAGGCCTGCTGGACAAGACGCTGGTGATCTGGGCCGGGGAAATCGGACGCACGCCGAAGATCAACAACCGGGCGGGACGTGACCATTATGTCCGATGCTGGTCGACAGCTTTAGCCGGGTGTGGAATCAAGGGAGGAGTAGTCTACGGGGCGTCTGATCAGGACGGGGTTGAAGTCAAAGACAATCCGGTCACTGAAGGGGACTTCTTCGCAACGATTTACCACGCACTTTCGATCGATCCGAAGCAAGAGAATCTGGCAGGCGTTCGCCCGGTACCACTGGCACCGTTTGGGTCCAAGGTGGTGAACGACCTGTTGGCGTGATGACGCAGACGAGGCAAGTACTGATCGACCAGTAAGGTGTGCCATGGCAGAAATGATTGTCGACAAGCCAAAACTTTTGTGGCAGCTTCAATTTGAAGGTGCCTGGCCGATGGCGGTCGCATTTGCCGATTCTGGTCGCCGCCTGGTTGCAGGAAATCAGGACGGTCGACTTCTGATGTGGGACCTGCCTGAACAACCACCGGCATTTGAACCTCCCAAGGGAAAGGCAGATCGACTGGCCCCCTCGGCGCCGCCAAGTCGAATGCTGACGGGCCACACGAATGGTGTGACTCGCCTCGTATCGACTCCCGATGGCAAGTGGATTGTTTCTGCGAGTCTAGATCGAACTGTCCGTCTCTGGGACATGAGTGCCGTCCCGACTGGCGATGCGGAAGTTGTTGTCGACATTGAAACCCGGCAGGAAGAAGCGAAGCGATCGCGTAAGGATGATGCCCTGAAGCAACCGGGGATTGCGGTCAAAACACAAGAGTCCGCACATGTCTTCACCGGTCATCAGGACTGGATCGAGGCACTGGGAATCAATGACGATGGGCAACGCGTGATCAGCGGAGACAACAGTTCGAACGTCTACGTCTGGGATCTGGCGTCACGTAAAGAGGTCAATCACTGGAAGGGACGACCGTGGAACTGGATTGTTGCGACAGCACTCTCTCCGGACGGGCAGTCGGCCTTGGTCTCGGAATACCGATACAAACGAGACGACTTTGATATCCCTTCCTCAGGGCTAAAGCTGTGGAACGTCGCTGACGCGGCCGAAAAACTTGATTTGATGAAGGTGCAGTTTCCCAAATACATGCCTGACGATACTTCGTACGGAGCGGCCCAGGTCTGGCGCAAATTTGTCGCGAACGGCTTGATTGCCGCCGACATTTCGCCGGACGGAAAACTTCTGGCGCTGGGGCAGGGAGGGGAAACAGACAAAGGGCAGGTGCATCTGCTGGATGCTGTCACTGGAACGCTGGTCCGGTCAATCACGGGCCATCAATACGGCGTCACAGATATTCGATTTTCGCAGGACGGCAAGTTCATGCTGTCAACGGGCCGCGACACGTCGCTCCGTATCACTCAGGTCGAGGATGGCAAAGAAGTCGCTCAACTCGGTTCACCACGCGGTGGCCAGTTCAAAGACTGGTTGTCATCATTGGCGATATCGCCCGACCAGAAGTTCGTGGCGGCAACGGACATTGCAGGGTTCGTTCACGTCTGGAGCCTGGTTGGTTCAGGAGCATGACAACAAGTTCGCAGACTTATTCTTCCTTCTTAATTTCCGCAGGGGGCTCATCGTCCTGAATGAAGGCCTCGACTGAATCAAACTCGCCTTCAAAATTACCTTCGCCTGCGGCCGACAAAGTGATACGAATTGCTTCGGCCTCTGCGACCTTCTCTGGCTCACTTTCAACCGAGATGAACGTCCATTCACTGGTAGCTTTTGCCGAATTTGTACTGGCAAAGCACCAGTTATTCTTAATGTAATCAAGCTTGATCGATGCAACACCGCTTGTACAACGACATGCTGCTTGAAAGATTATCTTTGACGGCTTGGACGTGATGCCACGCTTCGAACACAACACGCTCCAGCCGCCATTCCCCTCCATTCGGAAGATCGGTGATCCTGAGTCTTTGACCACTTTGAACTTCTGAGACTTTGTTCGAGTAATGTAAGTCCATTCGTTGAGTTCGCCTTTGGCGTTGACGTCTTCAAACGTATTAGCCGTCGTCAGTTCTGCGGGGAAAAGATTTGGGGCGGGTTTGATGGAAACGTCGTCGATCCGGACGAGCCCTTCGCCATTCAATCGGATACCAAGTGAGACCGACGAATCCTTGGCCGGAGTACAGTAAAATCGAATTCGCTGCCAATCCGTGAACTTTGGGTTGATTCGGATCGGAGCAGACCGTACGACCTTATCGCCATTCGTAAACTTTGCAAAAAGAGTCGGCGATGCGTCTTTCACGAGTTTCGTTTGCAACCAGGCTTCACATTCGAGAACCACCCCTTCGTGAACAGGCGCCGCGTTTGTTTGAACTTCTGCTGCCCCCCCTGCACCGGCAACAACGAGCGCATACTTACCCGACTGACATGACTCCACCCTGTCATGCTTATAGTTGCCAGAATCGACCGAAAAGGACCATCCGCGTGGCATGCCACTTTGATCAAGTGCTTCCTCAATACTCGGGTTCGTGACCAGATTGTCCGAGATTGCTTTCGGCTGACAACCACTGATTGCAGGGAATACAGCGAAACTACAAATTAAAGCGGCTACCACTTTTGATGATGACATTGGAGTCCCTTTCGGGGGTTGGCACGCGGGAATTTGAATTCTTCCGATAAGATTTGCAACACTGTCAGGGAAATGGCGTCGAACAAGCTGGTGTTGTGACTGAATATATCATCACCCTAATCGGCTGCCTGCTTGATTTCAATGCCCTCCTTTTGTTCGTCAATAAACAGACGCGGTTGCTGCTTGCTGTTACGATGGATGTGGATCATCATCGGTAGTGAATTGTCAAAGGCGAAACGGGGGTAGATGATCGGGAGGGCTAAGCTTCTGCTGAGCCGATCAGGCAATTGGCGCACATTGACTTAGCGGCTCAGCAGGAGCCTCGTTTTCGCTTTGACAAACCACTAGGCTGTTTCAACTGATTGCCATCCAATTCCAATCAAACATGATTCTTGCGTTCAACCTGACGCTCGCAGTATTCCCCGTACTGGTGGGGCCGTTGCAGACACTGCTGGCATTGCTGCCTGCAATTCTGCTGGGTCTCGGCAGTATGGTGTTTGCGGTCTTTAAGCCGGGCGGATTCAAGAAGCTGATTCGATTCGTCTGGCGGCAGAAATATTTTCTTGCCGTTACGAGCGCAATCATTGTTCTCTTCAAATATGAAATCCAGCCTCGGCTGACGTCTGCTCGGATCGCAAAATCGCAAGCTGCAGAGGAACTCAGTTCGAATTGGTCTACGGCCTTGGGAGGTGCTCATCGGCTGAGTCGCGGACCCGGCGAAATCGATGCGACGTCGCCAGGTGTGGTCTGGCAGAATTCTCGCGATGCAACTGTACTTTCGTCACCGTGTGTCGCTGGTAACCTCGTCATCTTTTCCACCGCAACGGACATCGGTCCGTTCACTCCCGAAGGCCGCGGGGCCATTGTCTGCGTTGACGCTCACAGCGGTACCGAAGTCTGGAGATATGCTCCATCGAACTATCGAGCGACGTTCTCGTCACCAGTCGTTTCTGGAGACACGGTTGTATGCGGGGAAGGGTTGCATCAAGTCGAAGATGCACGAGTCACCTGCCTGAATTTGCGCACAGGTGAACGACAGTGGGAATTCCGGACTCGCAGTCATGTGGAATCCACAGCCGCAATCGCAGATGGTCGAGTATTTATCGGAGCCGGGAGTGACGGTTTTTATTGTCTGGCTGTGGAACCAGACCCACAAGGTCAGGCCAGGGTCTTATGGCATCTGGATGCGAGTGACTTTCCCGATTGTGAATCATCGCCAGTCGTTGTCGATAGCATTGTTTATTTTGGACTGGGTGAAGGGGGCAACGCTGTTTGTGCCGTTCAGGCGGAAACCGGCCAATTGCTCTGGAAGCTTCCGACCCCCTATCCAGTCTTCGCGCCCCCGACGATTGCCGATGGAAAGCTGTTCCTGTCGACCGGAAATGGCAACTATGTACAGTCTGCCAGTGATCTGCTGGCCATGAAGTTGCAGATCCTGAAAGATGATGGAGCTACCGAGCAACAATTGGCCGAGGCCGCCGAAAAGCACAAAGCTGTCGGTGAAGTCTGGTGTGTCGACCTTGCGACGCACACCTCTTTATGGAAATTTTCCACATCTGATGCCGTGCTCGGAGCGATCGCGTTCGATTCAGACGACGTCTATTTCGGTTCACGAGATCGGCACATGTACAAGTTGTCGAAGGATGGGCAACTTATTGCGAGCTATGATCTACCCGCACCGATGGTCTCTTCTCCTGCCGTTGGAACGAAGCATGTCTACTGCACCACCACAAACGGACGGCTGATTTGCCTGAACGACAACTTGAAGCCGGTCTGGGATTCAGGATTGGGACCGGGAGAGACGTTTTCCAGTTCGCCCGTTACTGCACACGGGCACGTCTACATCGGAACTGCGAGACAAGGGCTGCAATGTCTCGGCAAACCGGGACTTCCACCGGTTCCAGTCTGGAATCGTGGTGAAATTGGTGGCAGTGCCGATGACATACCGATCCCCCAGGATGGTACAGAACTCTGGCATTTTCCCTCAGAGGACCAATCACAAATCCTGGTGACGGCTCCGATGATGCCACTTCAGGATTCACTGTTTGCTGCGGGTATTCAAGATGGCCAGACTAAGCTTGTTCGTTTGAAAATCAAAACGGCTGATGAAACGAATCGATTGGTCTGGTCGAAAGGATTTGCAGGAAGAATCGTCGCGCCACTTGTTGGGATTGGAGAAACCATCTGTGTCGCCGAAGAGGCAACCGACGACTCAACGTTAACGTTGCATGCGATCTCGGTGTCGGACGGCACTATTCGCTGGAGTCATCCGGTTAAGAAGACATCTCATCAAAGCCGTGTTTTGGGGGCGCCGTTGTTCCATGGGATCGCGATTAACCAGGATCGGATTTATTTCTGGCGAGATAAGGGGGCACTGAGCTGTCTTGACCTTGCCCATGGAAAGGAACTCTGGAGCCAGCCGCCGACCAACCTGCCAGATACTGCGTTGAACAATGGTTCAAGCGAATCTGGATGGGGTGTCCCAACAGTCGCCGCCGACCTTCTGTTTGTGCTGACGACTACGGAAGCAGACTCAAGGTCATTCACTCTTTCAGCGATGGACGCAGAATCTGGAACGACGCTGTGGCGTAAAGCGCTGGATGTCCCCCCCACGAGTAGCCCAATTGTAGATGGACTACAGGTCATGCTCCAGAACGGTTCGTCGGCAGCACTCTACGACATTGTGGATGGACGTTTCCTGCGGTCAGTCGCTGCGAGTGACGTGTCGGCGTGGCGTCGTTTGGTGAATCCTGACGAGAGCATGTTTGGCAAGCTGGTGGCACCTGTCGTTGGGGCAAAGGGACATGCGATGTTTGCGACCGATCGTGGCAAAATCGTTTGTTTCGGGAGCGAATCACCTTGAGCTCCACCCACGAACAATTCGTATATACCTTTGGACTGGGCGAGCCTGCAACACAGACAACCAGCACAGCCTTGCTCGGTGGAAAAGGGGCAAGTCTCGCAGAAATGACTCGAGCGGGCTTTCCCGTTCCTGCGGGATTCACAATTTCGACAACCTGTTGTTCGGTCGTTGAACAGAATGCGGGAGTATGGCCTGACGGGTTGGATGATCAGATTCGTGTCGCACTTCAAAAACTGGAAGCGACGACGCAGCGAACGTATGGCAAAGGGCCTCGACCGTTATTCGTAGCGGTTCGTTCCGGTGCCGCAGTCTCGATGCCGGGAATGATGGATACGATTCTGAACTGCGGAATGAATCCCTCGGTTCTCGATTGCTTTCCAACGCCAGACGCATTCTGGAAAGATTACGCAGAGCATATCCGACTGTTCTCTGCTTCGGTCGCAGGACTGGCTGTTGCGGCTGACCACAAACTTTCACCCGAAGCCAGGGCACGCCGTTATCTGGCGATGTACAAGGACCGAACCGGTCAGGAATTCCCGACCGATCCCTGGGATGCCTTGCGGCAATCGATCAATGCCGTTTTTGCATCATGGCATAGTGAGCGAGCCAAGGCGTATCGGCAACATCACGATGTTCGCGGCATCAGCGGAACGGCCGTCAATGTTCAAGCAATGTTTGCATCTGAAAAGTCTGGAGTCTTGTTTACAGTCAATCCCAACAAGCCATCCAGCGGTGAAATGATTCTGGAAGCATCCTGGGGACTCGGTGAAGCTGTCGTGTCAGGTGCCGTCACGCCTGATATTTACACTCTTGATGCTGCGACATTGAAGACACTTCACGTCTCGGCAGGATCAACCGCCGGTCTTACGAGTCACGATAGTCAACAAGCACATGTTCTTTCACAGGAACAGCAACGCGAAATCGCGGAACTCGGTCGCCGCGTCGAGCAGCATTTCAGCGTCCCTTCTGATATCGAGTGGGGAATTGCTGACGGGCATGTTGTTCTTCTTCAAACTCGCAAGATTCGTGGCCTTGATGTCATCGAAGAAGCTGAGAAAGGTCGACTGGCCGAAATCGAGCGACTTCAAAAGCTTGCAGGGAACGAGCCCGCCGTCTGGGTTGTTCATAATCTGTCAGAAACCCTGGCTGCCCCAACTCCGCTGACATGGGACCTTGTACGATGGTTCATGAGTGCTCAGGGGGGCTATGGGCAGATGTACCGATTGCTGGGACATCATCCACGTGAACGCGAACCAGGTCACGGATTTCTCGAATTGATCGCAGGGCGAATCTACGTTGATCCGCGACGAGCGGCCGAGTTTCACTTTGGTTCTCTGCCATTTGAATACGACATCGACGAGATTCTGCGGGATCGTACGGCACTTGATCGCCCGCCGACCCGCTTTAATTTTGAACGTACGGATTCGCTATTCTTCTTTCGCTTGCCCGGCATGCTCTGGAACATGATTCGTGGCTCGCGAACAATGAAGCGGATGTCGAAGTTGCATGCAGAGCGATTCGATCGATTCATCGTTCCGAAACTCGATGAATTTCTCAACGAAGCACGGCAACTGAACCTGCGTTCGTTGACGTCCGACGCATTGGTGCACGAGCTGTCTCGCCGACGCGATTTTGTTCTTGGCTGGTTCGCCGGGGAATCGTTGATTCCGGGGTTCTTTGGCGGCATCGCACACGACCAGTTATGCAAGCTGGCGAGTCAATTGTTCGGTCAGATGGATGGTGAGCAATTTGTCGGTGAACTGACCACGGGGTTAGTCGGAGACATCACCGTCGAACAGAATCTGATGCTGTTTGAAATCGCCCGTGGAGGTCGCGATACGAGCGAATTCTTTCGGCGTTACGGGCACCGCGCCGTCAATGAGATGGAACTGGCTCAACCGCGATGGCGTGAGGATCATCAGTTTGTTGACGGGATGATCGAACGATTTCGATCATCTTCGGATGTATCCCCCGCTGAACGGCACCAGCGTCAGGTACGACAGCGTGAAGCAACGGAAGCGTCGCTTCCAGATCGCCTGCGTTCTGTTGGTGGATCGTCGCTTCTGGAACAATTTGAAGCAGCACTCAAGCAGGCTCAGCGACTGCTTCCCTATCGTGAACTTGGCAAGTTTCATTTGATGCGTGGCTATGAATCTCTGCGCGAAGTGCTGACTGAATTCAGCCGCCGCTGGGAACTTGGCCGCGATCTTTACTTTTTGAATCTGACGGAACTGCCGCAGTTCGAAGCGAATCGAGACTACTTGGAAACACAGATTTCCACTCGCAAATCGCGATGGCGTGCTCTGCAAAAACTTCCCATGTCCGATGTCATTGATTCTCGTTCATTGGCGGGATTCGGCGAGGTCCGAAAAGCAGCGAGGACAGCGGGTGATTTGGCGATCGAATGCCGACCGATCTCGTCAGGGACAGGGCGCGGGATCGCTCGGATCGTCATGGACCCTGATCAGATCACGAACCTCGGCCAGGACTACATCCTGGTCTGCCCGAGTACCGATCCAGGCTGGACTCCACTTTTCGTCAACGCCCGTGGGCTGATCGTCGAACGTGGCGGAGTCCTTTCGCATGGAGCGATTGTGGCTCGCGACTTTGGAATTCCGGCTGTGGTGCTGGAAGGGGCAACTCAGATCCTCACCGATGGCTCGATTCTAGACCTCGACGCGAATCATGGAACGATCATTGTCAATGATATCGCGAAAACTCAGGCACCGCAGGAGGCTCTCTGATGGACGGGCTGACTGCACTTTATACTCTACTGATCCAGATTCTGGACTTATTACTGGGGTGGCTGCTGGCAATTCCTCGCGATTTGGCACTTGTTATTTTCGCGGCCATGACCGCATTCCTGATGACGGTCGTTCGACGCTACGTTACCAATCAGAACGTACTTCAACGCTGTGCAGACGATCTGAGGCGACTGAAGGAACTGCTGCGTATCGCTCGTTCCTCGAACGACAAGTCATCCGTAGCGAGGTATCGAACAACGACGGCGCACATCAAAGGAATCCAGCTCGCTGCTGACATGCGTGTCTTGATTGCAGTGATTGTTCCACTGGGAGCGATGGCTTTCTGGGCTACCGAACGATTGGACTTTCTGCCCATCACGATCGGCGAGGAAACTGTCCTGCGTGCTCATTTCCCCTTGTCGTCTGTCGGGAGAATTGCGCACGTAGTTCCCACACCCGCATTCGAACTGAACGGGAGTCCAATTACGATCATTGCAGTGAACCCTGTGGACCCGGCACAAGGACTCGCAGAATGGACATTGCGTGCACGGCTTGCGGGAACTCATACCATCAGCATCCGGCACGAAGGTGAAACCGCGACTCATCCGGTGAAAATGGGGGTGGCGACGTATGAACCACCCGTTCGAATTCAGAAATGCGATCGCATCAGTTCAACGGAAACCCAGATCCGTCGTTACCTTCCACTCGGCTACAGCCTGGGAAGCACATTTGTGAATTTTCCACCCTGGCTGGTTGGCTATTTGATTTTGACGCTGTGCCTGACCCCTGCGATTAAACGGCTGTTAAAAGTCTATTGAAACTGCTGCCAGGTCTGTGTGCATAAAAAAATCCCCGTTGGTAAAACCAAACGGGGATTGCAATGTGCATCCGAAGCAACTTACTTCCCTTGAGGGGTAAAGAGCTTGCTGGTGTGTCCATCCGAGGTCGGTTGTGGGGCCGACTTGCGCTTGGTTCCATAGGCACCAGAAACATTGCCGTTTGAGGAACGATCACCGATCGCTTCTCCGACCGCTCCACTGGCGGCCCCAGCCTTCAGGTTGAACGGTCGTTCCTGACCGGGACGGAATGTTCGACGCTTAGATTCAAATCCAATGTGAGCCAGGAAGTCATTCAGCTTAATGATCCGGACGCCGGTTTCACGTGCTTCTTTAGTCAACTCGTTCAATTGTTTTCGAACTTCAGCCAACTTCACCTTGTCGTCTTCGTTCACAACCTGTCCAGGCTCAGGAATATATCCACGAACCAGGAACTTGGTCTGAACCGAGATCTTGGCTTCTTCGGGATGACGGATTCCACCTTCGTCAACGTAGAGGTCGACATCTGCGCCCGAGATGGACAGCAATTGCTTCATTTCATCCCAGTCACTCTTGCCATCGTTGTCCAGGTCGATCAGCCCGACGAAGGCAATTTTCTCGACGAGTCCGGGGCTCCACAGCGGGGTATAGAGCACATCATCAACCAGCATCGGACGGAAAAGATCGTCGTCGGTGATCCGGGCTTCTGCCATGTGAGGTCCCAGAATCCGGGTGACTTCAATCTTTCCTTTGACGTCTTCCGCCCCACGTCCAACTCCCTGATGGTCTTTGCTGTAGACGCTGAAGGTCATTCGAGGTTTCAGGAAATCAGCTTCACCCAGGTTGATCCACACAGTCTTTGAAGCATTGTCGACTCGCTTGACCAACCCATCGCCGACTTCGAAGCTGACCTTTCGCAGTTCGTCAATCTGATTGACGAGGTAATCAATCTGCTTTTCGAGGCGTGCGATGTTGTCGTTCTTGACTTTGTTGTCCTTTTCGCGACCTTCTTTTTCTTCTTGCAATTCGCTTGCGAGAGTGTTGTTTTCCTGCTTCAGGCGATCAACTTCGTCCTGCTTGGACTTCAGGCGTTCTTCCTGAGTCGCGTAGACGTCGCGACGTTCGGTTTCAGCCTTCGTTTGGGCTGCATCTGCGGTCACGACCTTTTTGTTCAGGCGATCGCTTTGTTCCTTCAGCTCGGCTTGCAACGAGGCAACCAGAGTGGCTTTCGAATCACGATCTGCTTCCAGCGCCGTGATCGCTTCACGAAGCTTCTTCAGGGTTTCGGTGTATGTTGTACCCGCTTCTTTGCCGCCCGACTTCGCAATATCTGCCAAACCTGCTGCCTTGACAGTATTTGCATTCTTGGCATCTGCAGGATCGTAGACGAGTTCGTGGGTAATCCCGATCAGTTTCTTCAGGACGTCGACCTTGTCGATTTCCGCAGAAAGCTTTTTCGTGATGTTGGCAACTTCGTTTGTCTTTTCGAACGCCTTTGCCGCTTCCGTCGAATAGTTCTGATGGAAGTTATAAGTCAGGATTCCAAGTACGACCGAGATCATGACGAACACGATCAACGCGTAATGTACGGCACCGGGCTTGTTGGATGCGGCAGCCATGTGGTTTCCCTCCGGCGAACAGTAAGACGTGGATCAGGTGGTGAACCTGGAGACGGGCGGTTGCGAAACAAACTTTATCGATCAGACCGGCTTTTTCATCCCGGCTGAATATTCCCTCGGTAAGTAGTCTTGCGGCGAGCACGCAACGAGTCAAGCAGATTCTGAAGTCTACGTGAAATCGTTACGTTTTTCTGAGCATCAAATCAAATAACGGAATTCGGATCAGCCGTTCCAGAGGTCCGCCAACTCCATTCGGAATTCAAGCGCACTCTTTCGTTGTGCTTGTGTCGGCAGTTTTTGGATGTTCTCAGGCGTGGAATGGCCCCCGAATTGCCTCGGTTCCTTTGAATCCCGTGGTCGGTACCGATTAATCCTGTTCTGCTGGCGATTCAACGGTTTCAGGTCAATAATGGCGACCGAACCGCGACCCCGGTTCTGGCTCGCTGACGCGGGTTCATCGCCTCCCTGCGGAAACCGGTTCGCACATGACTGATACGGTATTTCTCATCGATACGTTTTCCCTGATGTTTCAGGTGTTTCACGCCATTCCCCCCATGCAAAGTCCGCAGGGGATGCCGACGAACGCCGTTTTTGGATTCAGTCGAGATCTCGTCTCCCTGCTTCAGGTCCATCGTCCAGCGTGGCTGATCTGTGCGATGGAATCACCCGGGCCAGGGGTGCGCGACGAAATTTACCCGCAGTACAAAGCCAATCGGTCTGAAATGCCCGAAGATCTGCGGCCGCAGATTCCGCTTTTGCTGGAAGTTGTTGAAGCGTTTCGCATTCCGGTCGTTCAGTGCGCAGGATGGGAAGCAGACGACGTCATTGCCACGCTGACTCAGCAGGCCGTTGAACGTGGTCTAACCGTTAAGATCGTTACCAGCGACAAAGACGCCCGGCAATTGATCTGTCCGCAGGCACAGATGTACAACCTGCGCAAGAACACGTATCTCGACGAAGCGGCGCTGTTGGCCGACTGGGGTATCCGCCCCGATCAGGTTGTCGACTTTCAGTCGCTGGTCGGTGATGCGGTCGACAACGTTCCCGGCGTCCCCCTCGTTGGCCCCAAAAAGGCCGCCGCATTGTTGCAGCAATTCGAGACTCTGGACGGTGTCCTGGCAAACGCAGATCAGGCCCCCGGAGCAAAGCTGAAAGAAAACCTCAAGACGTTCGCTGACCAGGCTCGGCTGAGCCAGCAGCTCGTTCGGCTGAACCGGAACCTGCCGCTCAACTTCGACTGGGATGCCACTCGCTCCCCAACGCCGGATGTCCCCAGGCTGCAGGAGATGTTCCGCAATTTCGGCTTTCGTCGACTGATCGAAGATGTGAAACAGTTCGCGAAATCTGATTCAACCCCCGAGATCGTCAAGGCGGTCACTTCTCAAACTGGCAGGCGTTCGCTGTTTGACGATTCCCCCACAATTGGTGACGACAAACCACCGGTTTTAGGCCGGGCAACCGACGATCTCGCGACTCCTCAGGCTGAAAAAGTTGAGTTGCTGCCACCTGCACCCAGATCTTGGTGGATCGTCGACACCTCCGAGAAGCTGGCCGATTTCCTCGAACAACTTCGCACACAGAAGAGATTCTGCCTGGATCTTGAAACAACAGATCTCGATCCTCGTTCGGCGCAGATCGTTGGTTGGGCCATTTGCTGGAAACCCGGCGAAGCCTGGTACCTGCCAACGATGGGACCACCTGAAAGTCGGTTGCTTGACGGTGCGACCGTTCTGCAGGCAATGCGACCGATCCTGGAAAATCCCGAAATCCGCCTCGTCAATCAAAATGTGAAATTCGACCTGATGGTTCTCGACTGTCATGGGATCCAGGTCTCACGCGACAGCATCGATGTTGACCCGATGGTTGGTGATTACCTGCTGGACGCGGGAGCCCGTTCACATGGGCTGGAAACGCTGATTGAAAAGTACTTGCAGCGAACGAGTATCTCGATCAAGGAATTGATCGGAACCGGCAAGACTCAGAAAAATATGTCCGAGATACCAGTCGACAAGGTCGCGGAATATGCGACCGAAGACGCGGATCTGTCGCTGCAACTGGCCAATCTCATTGAAGCTCGTCTGCGTGAACAGGGGCTATGGGAATTGTATTGGGATCTGGAACGTCCCTTGATTCCGATTCTTGCCGAGATGGAACAGACCGGCATCCGCGTCGATTCAGACGAACTTCGCCGACAGAGCGAGGCATTGACCGTTCGACTGAATGAACTGATCACCGCGATTCATGGATTGGCGGGGCACGAGTTCAATATCGATTCTCCCAAGCAACTGCAGGTCGTTCTCTTCAGTGAACTGGGTCTGCCAGTCAAGCGAAAGACCAGTACGGGAGCCAGCACGGATCAGGATGTTCTGGAAGAACTCGCCAAGTTGCACGAGTTGCCCGCGAAGATCATTGAACATCGACACCTGGCAAAACTTAAAGGAACCTATCTCGATGCCCTGCCGCTGCTGGTTCATTCGCGGACAGGTCGCATCCATACATCGTTCAATCAGGTGGTCGCGGCGACGGGACGACTGAGTTCCAGCGACCCCAATCTGCAAAATATTCCGATTCGCACTCCTGAAGGAGAACGAATTCGACGCGCTTTCATTGCGTCGTCAAATGTCCCCACGACAACTCCAGCAATCGTACCTGCTGACAAGCCCGTGGCTGCAAACAAACCGACTCAGCGCCGCCTGTTTGATGATGACGAGGATGAGATTGTCGCGCCAACTTCGAACTCGACGCCACTGGAACTCCAAGTCCCACGTTCTGATGTATCGAACGCTGGTGAAGATTGGCGTCTGGTCTGTGCCGACTACTCGCAGATTGAATTGCGAGTGCTGGCTCATTTCAGCCAGGATCGCGAATTGATTTCAGCATTCGAACAGGGAGTCGACATCCATACTGCAGTCGCTTCACAGGTGTTCGGTGTGGACCGCGAAAACGTCAGCAGCGAGCAGCGGCGCATGGCAAAGGCGGTCAATTTCGGAGTGATTTACGGTCAAAGCCCGTTCGGTCTCGCCGCCGCTCTCGGAATCGACAAGAAAGAAGCGGCCGCGTTTATCGATGGCTACTTTGCAAAATACTCTGGAGTCACGCAATTCATCGAAGAGACGCTCGAAGAGGTTCGAGCCACGGGGTTCGCGAGAACAATCCTCGGCCGGCGCCGGGCCATTGACGGGATTCGAGCCGTTCGGAATCGCAACCTGAACATGCCGGAACGGACAGCGGTCAATACCGTCATCCAGGGTTCGGCTGCAGACCTGATCAAGAAGGCAATGCTGGCTGTCCATCATCGATTGAGAGAAGACCGTCATCCCGGCCGGATGTTGTTACAGATCCACGACGAACTGGTCTTTGAATCCCCGATGTCAGGAATTGAGTCGCTGGTCGATATCGTCCGGAATGAGATGCAGCAGGCGATGGAGCTTTCGGTCCCGCTGGTCGTTGATGTTGCGATTGGATTGAACTGGCTTGAAACAGAATCAGTCCAGGCGAAATCTGAATGATGTTGTTTTTGTTTAACCTCATCACGCACTCGAAAGGTGACACTGTGAAACGGCATTATTACTCGAATTTCTTCGGCATTTTTCTGACCGTGTTACTGACTGCATTTCCAGTCGTGCAGGCTCAAGAGAAGCAGCCAGCCGCATTGACGCTTAAAGTGTCTGCCGATCGCGCTGATGCAATCTACAAGACGGGAGAGACGGCAACCTTTACGATTGAGGCTGCTCTCGACGGAAAGCCAGTGTCAGATGATCAGGTGAGTTGTGTGTTTTCGAAAGATGGCTGGCAGCCACAACCGTCTCAAAACGTGACTCTCAAGGACGGAAAAGCCACGATTACTGGAAAGCTCGATGAACCGGGGTTCCTGCTGTTGCGAACAACCAGCGGCAAAACGACTGTTCTGGCCGCAGCCGCCTTCGATCCACTGCAGATCAAGCCCAGCCTGCCGGTCCCGGACGAATTCGACCAGTTCTGGACTGCGCAAAAAGCAGAACTCGCGAAAGTTCCCGTGAAGTCCACGATGACCCCAGTGAAAGGCCCCGCGAAGGGGGTTGACGCATTTGACGTGCAGGTCGATTGCCTGGGTAAGCCAGTCAGCGGCTACTATGGGCGCCCTCAAAACGCAAAGCCAAAATCACTGCCAGCCATTCTGTTTGTACATGGTGCCGGTGTTCGCAGTGCCAATCTGGGAAGCACTTCCTGGTCAGAAAGGGAAGGCGGAATGCTGTCGTTTGACATTAATGCTCACGGGATTCCAAACGGCAAACCGGCGGAATTCTATACGGCTCTCACAGACGGCGAATTGAAGGATTATCGGTCGTTCGGTCGCAGCGATCGCGAACAGAGCTACTTCAAAGGGATGTTCCTGCGCCTGGTTCGCGCGATCGATTTCCTGGCAGCGCAGCCCGAATGGGATGGAAAGACCATCATCGTTTATGGCAGCAGCCAGGGGGGATATCAGGCGTTTGCTGCCGCAGGAATTGACCCGAGAGTGACGTTCTTCTGCGCGGGCGTTCCTGCCGGATGTGATCATACCGGCAACGCCGTGAATCGCATCAACGGTTGGCCCAAACTTGTCCCGAACGATTCACAAGGAAAGCCCGATGCAGCGGTCACACAGGCGTCACGCTATGTCGATTGCGTGAATTTCGCAGCACGAGCCAAGTGCAAGGGAGCGGTTGTCACCGTCGGATTCATCGACACGACCTGCCCCGCTACGAGTGTCTATGCGGCTTACAATGCTCTTACCATTCCCAAGGCGATCCACGCCGATGTTGCCGTCGGACATACAAACAGCCCTGCTGCTTCGCAGTTCATGCAGGAGGCTGTTTTCAAGCATGTTCGCGACATGAAGTGAACCGGTGAGTTCATTCCGCACGACAATACGATTCAAAGCGAACGTCGGAGAAGCCTCGCCATGAAGCTCATCTTTTCGATGATCTTTCTTGTCTCAATTGGTCTCCCCGTGGTTGCGCAGGAGCAGCGTGCGGATACCATCTGGGATCGCCAGGTGATGTCTCAACCGTTTGACAAGCAACCGTTTCATCGAGTCCGAATCCCAGCCTGGGTCGAAGAGACCCTGGGGTGTGGCTACACCCTTTCGGTGATGGATTCGGCTGCTCGAGCAAACGCCGTTCGGCATGGTGTGACGATCAGCGAGATGGGATTTGTTGATCCCTTTTACGCATACTACGACAGCAAGCTGTTGAAGCGTCGCAACCCTCATGTTCCCCCGGGAAAGCTTGAGAAGGAGATCGCCGAATACAAGAAGCTCGGCGTACGTATCCTGGGGGTCTATCCTCCCACGCTGCAGGGGGAAGTTTATGAAGCACATCCAGACTGGCGACGAATCCCGACGAAGACGACCGAAATTCCAATGGTCGATATGAAAAAGTTTCCTCATGGCGGGATGCTGTGTCCCCTTGGTCCCTACGGCGACTTCTTCATCGATGTACTCGCAGAAATCCTCACTCGGTATCCCGATGTCGATGCGTTCAGTTTTGACGGACTGCACTACGGGGGTGTCTGCTATTGCGAACATTGTCGCAGGAACTTCCGGACCGACACGGGACAGGAAATCCCCGCGACAGATCTCAACGATGCTGACTTTCGGCGCTATCAGCATTGGGCGGACCGAAAGATGGAAGATCTGGTTCGACGAATGCAAACCCGGCTGAAGGGGATTAAGCAGGACGTCGCTCTAGTCACGTGGAGTACAAATGCCGGTCGCTGGGGACATTTTTTGAGTCTGCCCCGAAACATGCCCGCTCGCATGAATCTTCTGCTGGATGCGCCCGACCAGGAATTCTGGATGGATGAATCCAATCGAGGGAATACCATCCTTCCAGCGTTCACGAATGCCTGCATGTGGGCCATCACCGATCATCGCGTCGGATTCAGCGAACCGTACCTGATGAGCCATGGCAATCCGTATGGCAAAGACAGCTTCCCACCGCACGAGATCGAGCGGCGGATGCTGCTGGCTTTGACATGGGGAGCCTCTCCAAGCATCGCCGTGATTCAACCACCGCGATTACAGCAGGACTTGTATCATTGCATGGATGAGGTACAGCGCCGCAAGCCATGGCTGACTCACAAGCAACCCGAGCACTGGGGGGCGATCCTGCTGAGTGACAACAGCCGTACGTTCTATGGCCGCGACCCGGGCAAGGTCGAAGAGCGTTATCTGGCGAATGTGCTGGGCACATTTCGAGCTTGTGTGGAAGAGCATCTGCCTGTCAATCTGATCAACGACTGGAATCTGAATTTCGAAGATCTGTCGAAGTACAAGGTCCTGATTCTTCCCAACGCTGCCTGCCTGGACGAACAGCAGATCAAGGGAGTCAGGTCGTTTGTCGAGAATGGTGGCGGCCTCGTCGCGAGTCTCGACACATCACTCTTTGACGAATTCGGAAACCCGCGTCACAACTTCGCACTCGCGGATCTATTCGGTGCCAATTACCGAGGGCTTCCGACAACAGAACCGATGGCCGAGACCGACATCGATGTCAACTTCGCGAAAAGCATCGGGCCGGATTACTGGGAGAAACGCAAGAACGTTTTCGACTTCCGATTGGAGCCTGCATCGTTTCTCGATACAGGACGGTTAAAGACTTACGTCGGCACTGAACTGGTGACGCTCAAGGGGCCTTCCGTTCGAGTGGCAACGATGGGCAAGTCACAGATTGTCGGGACGATCCGGCAAAAATCTGCGGATGCCGTCGAGTTTCCAGCCGTCGTGACAAACAGCTTCGGAAAGGGGAAAGTCGTCTATTTCGCGTCCGGTTTTGATTCGGCGTATTACCTGTACCCCTATCCATACCAGCGTCTGATCCTCAAACAGGCGATCACAGAAGTAGCAAGCGATCTGCCGCCTGTAAGTGTTCAGGCACCAATGTGCGTGCATTCGACCGTGATGCGTCAATCACATCAGAACGCCAGTCGTCTGGTTGTGCATCTCTTCAATGACATCAACACGACTGGGGGACATGCCCTGCCGACGGATGATGTTCCGCTACGCGAAGAAGTTTTACCGATCGCGGATATCAAGGTCACATTTCTCCCCGCTTACCGCCTCAAGCGGGTGACACTACAACCTGAGGGGACAAAACTGGATGTGAGCAGGACTCCCTCGGGAAGCGTGGTCACTGTGCCATCGTTAAAGATCCATGCCATGGTCGTGGCCGAATTGGAGTGATTGAATTCTCGCACTCGATTCAAAGGGGCAGGGTGCGGATTCACTTGGTACAATTTCCGCGCTGATGGAGTCGTGATGTTGGAATGGAGTGCTGACCGCCGTGTCGTTTGATGCTGATTGGAATATCCCCGCCGATGATTTGACGGTGGCTCAGCGAGCTGCCGTTGAGCACTTCGAAGGACCATTGCTGGTTCTGGCCGGTCCCGGTTCGGGTAAGACACGCGTGATCACTCGACGAATCGCCCGACTCATCGAGCGAGGTGTCCATCCGTCCGAAATCCTGGCGATCACCTTTACGAATAAGGCCGCTCGTGAGATGGGCGACCGAGTTCAGATGCTGTTGCCAGGTTCACGCATCTGGGTCAGTACCTTCCATCGATTTTGTTCCCGTTTGCTGCGTGAACGTGGGTCGGCTGTCGGCCTGCAGCGTAATTTCTCGATTTTTGACACGAGTGACCAGTTGCAGGTGATCCGACAGGTCTTAAGCGATCTGAATCTGGATTCGACTCATTTTCCTCCTGCCAAAATCGGTCAGCGAATCAGCCAGGCCAAGAATGAGCTGCTCACTCCAGAACGCTATCTGACGAAGTATGGCGAGGGAATTGGGACTCACCTGGAAGCGGTGGTCTCCAAAGTTTATCCCCGCTACCAGAAGCAATTGCTGGAGGCCAATGCCGTCGACTTTGATGACCTGCTGGTCCATGTCGCGCGGATGCTCGAAGAGAACGAGGAACTGCGTCAGGACCTTGACCAGCGATATCGATTCATTCTGGTTGACGAGTACCAGGACACGAACAAAGCCCAGTACCAGATCGTTGCGTCGTTGTCGCAACTGGAGCCGAATCTGTGTGCGACCGGTGACCCGGATCAGTCTATTTATGGCTGGCGCGGGGCTCGTATCGAGAACATCCTGCAGTTTGAACGCGATTTCCCCAACGTCAAAGTGATTCGGCTGGAAGATAACTTCCGCAGCACTCCGGAAATCTTGAAGACGGCCGATGGACTGATAGCAAATAATGTCCAGCGAAAAGTGAAGCGACTGCAGACAACCAAGCCGAGTGGTGAACCGGTCGAGATGCGGCTGTATGCTGATGGACAGGCAGAAGCGATCGGGATCGCCAATGAAATTCGGGCGATGGTCGAAGCAGGTGAACGCGAGTGGAAAGACTTTGCTGTCTTTTACCGTGTCAATTCGCTGTCACGCTCGCTGGAAACCTCGCTTGCCCGAATGAAGATTCCGTATCAGGTTGCAGGAGGTGTCGCGTTCTTCGAACGCATGGAAGTGAAGGATCTGCTCGGATATCTGCGACTGATCGAGAATCCTGCTGATAGAGTCGCCTTCCTGCGAGTTGTCAACACGCCCGCTCGCGGGATCGGCAAGAGTTCACTCGACAAACTCGTTCGCTGGGCCGATTCGAATGTGATCGGACTGCTCGACGCCGCACGCCAACCGGGCGCGGTTCCAGATCTTCCGAAGAAAGCTGTCGTTCAGTTAAGAGCCTTCGCGAGTCTGATTGATGAACTCGCACTCATGGCGGCGGGCTCGTCATCCGATGATCTATTTAGTTCGGTCGCCAACGAAAGCGATCAAGGTGGTTTTGATTTCGGCGACAACGAAGCTGATGTTCCAGAACAAGGTCCCGTCGAAACCTTGCTGCGGACCGTCATTCAGCGGACAGGATATGACCGTCAATTCGATGAATTGGACGAAGACGATATTCAGCGGCGATCCAATATCGATGAACTGGTGAGTGCCGCGCGCCTGTACGATCTGCAGGAGCACGAAAACGAACGGGTTCCCACTCTCGGTGGCTTCCTGGAGACCGCCAGCCTGTCCCAGGACATTGATTCCCTGGACGACGCCAGCGGCGCGGTCACTCTCATGACGATGCACGCGGCGAAGGGACTGGAATTCCCTGTGGTCTACATCATTGCCGTCGAACAGAACATTATTCCGCACGAGCGTTCGTTGCGCGAGAATGATCGGCGTCAAATTGAAGAGGAGCGCCGTCTGCTGTTCGTCGGGATTACACGAGCCGAAGAGAAGCTCGTACTGACTCAAACCCTGCGACGCGAAGTTCATGGTCGAAGCGTCAGTACGATCACCAGCGATTTTTATCGCGAGTTGATTGTCGAACTGCGAGATTGCACGGATGAGGAATCGTTCTTTTCGAACGAAGTTGAGCACGATGAAGCGAACGTTGACGGGGATGACGCGGCATTGGGACAAGCGACTCGTGACGACCATCAGGCGGGCATTCGTTCGACGCCTCGACGAGAACCGAAACCGAAGAAGAAGCCGCGAGGAATCACATCGCTGGATGGTCGGTTGACCACAGGAGCGGCGTTACAGTCAGGAGCGGATGCAAAGGTCGAGCTTCGCGTCGGACTTTCCGTTGGAATGCAGGTCCGTCATCCGCGGTACGGCCGCGGTACTGTTGTCGATGTCAGCGGGATGGCGCGGATGCGGACTGTGATCGTGGAATTTGAACAGGATCAGAGACGCGAAAGTTTCATCGAAGCAAAGTCGCCGCTTCAGCCGATAGGGCTGCACTAGAGTGCATCCCATTTAAGTGTGGCGTACCGTGGTTATTATACTGCAGCGTCTGACCAGGGCGAGCAGTGAACCTCGATGGCACGTTCGACTACTCGATTGTCGAAGTCTTCCTTCGTGCTCTTCGTGTGCTTCGTGGTAGATCACTCGTCCTTCGCAAGAATCTGTTGACCACGAAGCACCCGGAGAGCACGAAGGGGGGAGTGCAGCGCTGGATGCGTACCAACGCCTGACCCCGTCACCCGAGAAGAAGTAGAAACGCTGAGGACGCGGAGAGCGCTGAGAGAAACCAGGAGAAGGAATTGGGTCGGGTCGAAAACGGGGATTGTCCGGTTTCTCTCTTTCTTCCTCGGCGTCCTCAGCGCACTCTGCGTTTCAAACTTTGTGCATCGAGACGATTCACCCCATCAATCACGTCGCTGGCGTTTCTTCTGTCGGCGATGGATCGATGATTCCCAGGACTTCCATTCTTCGGTACAGCCTGGGGCGAGTAATCCCCAGTAGCTCGGCAGCGCGAGCTTTATTGTCATGACATTCCGACAGTGCCTGCTCAATCTGTTCCCGCTCGACATTTTCGAGGTACTGGTCCAGGGGAATGGTTCGCGGACGCGAAGGGGGTTCCATCGTCTGGGCTGTGACCCCCGCGCGAAATCGAAACGGCAGATGTTCCGTCGCAATAATCGGCTCGGAACAATTCGCGCGAGATTCCTGAATGACCTGATGGAGTTCGGCGACATTTCCAGGCCAGTGATAGCGTCTGAACTGACGCCAGACGTCGTCCGACAATCCCCCGACCTGGCGTGCTGCATCTCGATTCAGCTCTTCAACGAAGTGCTGGGCAAGAGGTTCAAGATCTTCCATCCGCTCGCGCAAGGGAGGCAGTTCGACCGTCAACGGTGTCAGTGCGAAATACAACTCGCGCGAAAACACGTCCGATTCCACCAGAGGTTTCAGCGGACGAGTGCTTCCTGCGAGGACTCGAACGGCTCGCGATCCGACATCCTGCTTCATCCATTCCAGCAGGATCCGCTGGAAGTCCGCAGGTGCCGAGTCGATCTGTTCGAAGTAGACAGTTCCGGCACGCAATGCATCGGCCTGGTGATCTTCGCGGATTCGTTCCAGCGTTTGCTCCAGGTCCTGGCTGGAGCCACGACAATCGAGCGGCACGAACGCACGCTTGCCCATCGGCCCCATGTAGTGCATGACTCGAGCCAGATGTTGCTTTCCGGATCCGGTTTCGCCAACGAACAGAACTGGTGAGCTCGAGGATTGTGCCAGCCGGATTTGTTCGAACGCCCGACGGCTCGACATGCTCTTTCCAACCAGGTTCCCTTCCCCATAATGTCGACGAATCGACTGTCGCAGGACAGCCAGTTCCGCATGCAATTGCTGAGCGGCAGAAACCGGTAGCGTTCCCGGCATTTCGGGAACATCAACGACCAGGCCAAGAATCGCCTTCACATCCTGATCGGTGTCTGCGAGCGGGAAGAAATGTAACAGCCG
>CAXBSB010000097.1:0-26748 GCA_963977965.1 uncultured Schlesneria sp. | reverse complement strand
GGCAGCGGCCCGGCAGGCAAGTTACAGACTGCGAAACCGATATCGCGAACTTTTTCGACAGGAAGTCGCCAGGACCCTTGATGACGTCACTCCGGTCGACGAGGAAATTCACCGGTTGTTAGACGCATTTAACGACGATTGACAGAATTCTGAAAAAACTGTGTTACCGAATGAATTCGATCCTGTACTGATGGGTAGACACATTTTCTTCACCGGGAATCTGCCCTCATGACTGAACCTCGCCACTGTCCGGGATGCGGTTTGCTGCTGACTCCGGATGCGCCATCGGGACTCTGCCCAAAGTGCCTGTTGCGGGAAGGATTAAAGGAACCTGAGCCTACGGTACTCGTCTCCTTCCAACCACCGACCGTTGAAGAGATGCGACAACATTTCCCGCAACTCGAAATCCTGGGACTGCTTGGACGTGGCGGAATGGGGGCGGTCTACAAAGCCCGGCAGATCAGCCTGGATCGCCTGATTGCCATCAAGATTCTGCCACCCGAATTTGGCCGCGACCCGCAGTTTGTTGAGCGGTTCACACGAGAAGCCAGGGCACTCGCCAGACTCGCACACCCGCAGATCGTCTCCGTTTATGACTTTGGTCAGACTAATGGCCTGTTGTACATCATCATGGAGTATGTCAACGGAACAACCCTGCGACACCTGATGCAGTCACACAAGCTTTCACCCGCCGAGGCTCTGGTCATTGTTCCGCAACTGTGCGAGGCACTGCAATATGCCCACAATGAAGGAGTCATTCATCGGGATATCAAGCCTGAAAATATCCTGATCGAGCAGAAGGGGATGGTAAAGATCGCGGACTTCGGACTGGCAAAGCTGGTGGTCGGTGACGGGGACGCTCTCGAAAATAATCTGACGCAATCTCGCCAGATCCTGGGGACACCTCGCTACATGGCCCCTGAGCAATTGCTGGGAGGCAAAGAGGTCGACCACCGTTCAGATATCTACGCGTTGGGCGTTGTTTTCTATGAGATGCTGACTGGTGAAGTTCCTGTCGGACGATTCGAACCACCATCGGAACGGGTGCAGATCGATGTCCGAATCGATTCCATCGTCTTGCGAGCCTTGGAACGAAACGTCGAACGACGTTACCAGCACGCATCACAGATGAAAACGGATGTCGAAGTTGTTACCGCCGCGCCAGAACCGGTAGAGCAACATGACACAAGGCCCCTGGGAATCACCCCTATTCCAGCGCCACAATCGGGGCGTGCGGAATTCCAGCGTCAGCCAAGTCCCTCCGTCGCTCCTGTTTGGAAACTACGAAGTCGCTGGTGGGGCGTGGCTTTTGCAATCCTCTTGTTAGCACTGGGCTGGTGCCTCTGGAAAGCACCTGCTTATTGTCGAACAAGGTTAATGCTGGCAGCCGAACGAGGAGACATGGCAGACGTTGTATTCTGGCTGAACCTGGGTGTCAGCATTGAAACCACGGACAACTCTGAAATGACGCCACTATTGTGGGCAGCCTGGAACGGCGACACGGAAATCGTGCGGATGCTGTTAACTCGGGGAGCAAATCTGGAACGAACCGGACAGGAGGGCGAAACAGCGCTGATGAAAGCAGCCTACCACGGTCATACAGACATCGTCCAAATGCTACGAGAACGCGGAGCTCGCCTGGATCGTGCCGACGACGACGGCCAGACCGCTCTGATTCGCGCGGCGGGGTTACAGCATCCATCCACTGTCGAAGTCCTCATCCAGCCAGGAAGCACTCCCGCAGCAGCATGTGATGTGACGGACATCAACGGCTTCACGGCGCTGACATTTGCTTCAATTGCAGGTCACGACGCGATCGTCAAGCAATTGCTCAAGCAGGGTGCCGACCCCAATGTGCAGTCAAAACGTGGCTTGACACCCTTAATGCTGGCAGCTCTCAACCGCCGAGCCAATGTCGTACGAACCCTGCTGCCCGTAAGCGACGTCAACTCCAAGGGCTATCGAGGTGAAACGGCACTTCGACTTGCTGTCGAAGTCGGAGATGAATCGATTGTCGATTTGTTGCTCGACGGTGGTGCGGTCGAAAGTGGCCCCGTCTGGCTCTGGCGCGGCTATCGCCTGGGCCTGAAGAAACAATTCGCAGCCGCCATCCCGTTTCTCAAAAACGCAATTGCAGCAGCAGGTGACTCTGGTGGGTCATGGGTGTTTGGTGTGGATGAATGGAAATACGACGCCCCATCACCCGAGTCATTAGCACTGCTGCTGCTCGCGGAATGCTATCAACGCGCGGGCTCATCCGAAGAAGCCACTGCAACTCTGCAGTCAGCCCTGGAATCACTTCCGAAAAACAACGTGATCCTCTATCGCAAGACACGAACCGCAAACGGAACTACGGAATCTCAGGAATACACGCTGACATCCAATGTCGTTGAAAGCCACCTGAAGAATCCTCAAGAAGGCTGGGCACTTTGCCGTCGCGAAGAAATCTCTGATGGGAGACGTGGATCATCATCGAACTGGGGACCAAAGACTGTGGAAAGTCTGTTTCAGTGAATTTGAGTTCGACCGCACACCGAACCAATCGCGATTCTCGCTGCAACGCGTCGAAACGATGTACTACATCGGGAGAGTGAGGCAGTAAGGCTCCCGCTGAACCGAACCTCACCCAACTCCGCCGATGCAGAGCAAAGCTTTCCACTTTGCCCTCCCGGAAAGACTGCGACGAACTGACCGGTGTTTTCTGACCGCATCAGAACTGGGCGACTGTTCTTTATCGCACGGATTTTTTCTTACGACATTCAAAGCAGACGCTTGCAATTACCTTGAAAACCAAGGTTTTTGCCGGAAATCTCGATTGGCATGGCAAATGCCAAGTCCCTGTTCTTTTGATTGCTTCCGCTGTGAGCGGTTCGCAGATTATTTGCGTTGTGCCTTAAAATTAGGGGAATCACTATGTATCGAGTTCTCGCAATCGTTGGCATCGTGCTTGTGGCATCACAAATTGCTTTCGCTGCCGCCTCGAAGAAAATCGGCGTCACAGGCCAATTGAATGGCGGAATGAAGGTCTCTGCCACATGTACACTTACGGTAACGGACAGGCCAGTGGTAGTGGTACCCTTTCCGGAACCGGAGGAAGCTATCCGTTCACGATTACGGGCTTCAGTACCGCGGGAGGGGAGCTGACATTGACCGGAAAGTTTAACGGGGTGAATTATCCGCTCACATTGACGTCCAAAGTCCCCAGCGGGACCCAGACTTTCAGTTACGTTGTGAACGGAAAGACAGCGAAATTCACGGGGACGGGAAGCGTGACGATTCAATAAAACAATAAGTGAACGAAATTCTCGCCACAGCATCATGAAGTGATGAGTTGTGGCAGCTGCCAGTCGGCACACTTCGATGCAGAATGCGGGCCATTCCTGTACGCTGTCGCAGCCGTTTAAGCAATCAATGGCGACTTACCCGACAAACGCGAACAGGCGAAGCCGTTCGTATTTGGCATGAACAAAAACTGATATCCCGGCGCAACTTTCGGCGGGCTAATTCTGCCACTGAGCCTGCCGATCCACGGTGAAAGTCGATATCAGTCGTGCAACAACAGCGAGACTCATCTTGCACCCTTCAATCGAACTTGATTCGATGTGAGCTGCGCGGGCGGTGCTTTAAACTCTCGCGGTCGTCCATTGGTTTCGTTTCGTTGCTTTGTGACGTCACTGATGGAATTCATGACCATGCGAGCATCACTTGTCACTTCACATTTTAAAAGTACGTTTCGTCACCGTATGCGACGAACATCGGAATTGAACAGGATCAGATAATGTCCAGTTGGCTGATCGATGCGGAAGATCCGGCGCGGATTGAGGTCGTGAAGCGAGCTCAGGCTTTGGGAATCACAGGAAATCCTGACAAGGCAGCTCATCCGCTAGGGCCGATTAAGCTCGCTGATGGGCGGACAGTCAACGCCCATGTGGTCCACGCCGTTGATCCGATCATCAGCGATGGAACTGAACTTGTCATGATTAATCGAAAGCATGATCCAGGAATGGGAAAGCCAGCGCTCCCCGGTGGGTTCCTTGATCCGACAAAGGGGGGCGTCGAAACCGCGGTTCAGGCTGCAATCCGTGAAGCGATGGAAGAGGTCGGGATTGAGCTCGGTGACGGTGAACTTCTCGGGCGACGGAATTTCAATCGACCGTTCGATGTGAGAGTCGCCAGAAGTGAACTGCCGCAGTACAGCATCGCCGAAGGTGACATTTTCATGGTCTCAACTCAGGCGGTTCGATTTGACGTACCAGACCTCGCCAGAACGGCGCTGATTGCAGGCGACGATGCCGAACCGGGGTCCGCACGTCGCGTCAAGATAGACTCGTTGACGAAAGAGTCCGTTGGCGTCGCGGACCATTACGACATGATTGCGATGGCGTTTCCAAATCGGTTACCGAGTTGATTCGCGGTGATCGTCTTGTTGGTGTTGAGCCGGACTTTCGCGATCGGCTGGCTTCACGCGGAGCGATGAAGGCTACTATGAAGATTCATCAAGGTGGGCTTCACGCTCTGCGTGAAGATTCCCGTTTCCAGTTTGGGCTTCGATTGGTGAACCGTTCAGAACCTGAGATCCTCAATCCCGGAAAAATTGAAATTCCGGCCCTGTTTCAACGAACCGTTGTAACTTCTGCAGTGGTGTCAGCGTCAAAAGCCTCAGAAATGTCACGTTGAGTGGCACCTTCTGCCGAACCAGGGGCTCAAACGACGATTGTGGATTCAATTTCGCAATTCCTCGCGGGACGCAACGAATTTGGCACCAACATTGCTTTCATTCTTCCTCTGTCACCGGGCTCAACATGACAGACTACCAGAAGGATGAATGCCCGGTGACTTGAATGGATTCACGAAAACAGCAACTCGGAAAGGACTGATTGAAATGTTGGTACTCACCCGCAAGCGGACCGAAATGATCAAGATTGGCAACGACATTGTGATTACTGTCGTACATACCTCAAAAGGCTCCGTGAAACTCGGGATTCAGGCTCCTTCAAATGTTCGAGTTCTTCGCGCAGAACTCGATCAAGACCCCGCATCGCCGTCGGTAAGCAGCGACAGTGAATCCGATGCGATGGTCGGCCCGTTGTATCCCGCAGGCCATTTGCAGCAGGCCTTCAACGTCGATTATGTCGCGGATCTGGAAGATCAGGTTCTGGTCTGTCTGGCGAAGTGATCACAAAGCATACGGGAAGATGAGTTGGCGGGGGATGAAAATCTGGGGCAGGGGAGAGCGATGCAGGACATTGAGTTCAGATGATGTGAGCCGAGGGCAGCGGCACCAACCCTATGATGGACCTCACGCCCGCTTCGCTCAAGACGCAAAGACGCAACGTTTTCAGGGATTTCGTATATCGCCTCTCCCAGTCCTCTACTTCCCTTTGCGTCTTCGCGTCTTTGCGTGAGCCCCATCCTGCCTTCACATCATGACCGCAGCAGCCAACGAGATTCGCGACAGAATTCAATCGACATAGGTCGCGAGGCGGTGTGGGCAACCGAAGTTGCGCGAAATCTTGGGTTCTTTCTCAAACCCTCCGTGCCCGGCGAAATCGCGACATCGCGGTCTACCAGAGACGTGGTATCCATCCGATTTGCAGACTGGCAATCAACGATGCAATCAGCACGATTGCCGTCAGTACCGCCAACAACGTTGTGCTGGGTATTCGCTTTCGCGCATCAGGGGCTTTGATCGCCGCACGCGGGTCTTCCAGTCGTAAACGAGCTTGATTGCCAACACCGATGACGTCGTGGTCGACGATCTGTCGGCGCAGAATTGGCTTGCCATTAACGCGAGTCCCGTTTCGGCTCTGCAGATCTGTGACCCACCAGTTGGTACCGTCAAAACTCAGTTCACAATGACGGCCGGACACAGAACTTCCTGGAATCTGCAGATCACATTCCTCACTGCGACCAATCACAATGTGATCTCGTACCAGTGGAATCGGTGCACCTCCTCCGACAGGAACAAGGACTCGCCCCCATTTCGGCAGCCAGATTCCAGCAACATCTCCGTCGGCCACAACCTGATGATTGATGACTTCCGTCACCCCTCGCTCACCCGCCGCTTCTCCCTGGCTTTCAGAGATCAGTCGCGGCGACTTGCCTGCTCCAAACGTTTGGACATCGCGTGGTGACTGTGCCACGGAACTCAATTTGGACAATCGCGTTGTAGAACTTGCCGACCCCGACGGAATCGGTCGACTCTTGTGCAATTCCGCGACCTTATCGAGCGCGTTCTTCGTTCGCTCAGCCAGAACTTCTCCAAAATCGAATTCCACAGATCCTGGCTTTGACCAGCGAGCCAGCGCCTGAGCTGCCTCTGCCGCGGTCTGAAAACGACGGTCGGGATTTTTATCGAGCATCTTCGAGACGATTTCCGACACCCCCTGAGGAACCTCGGGGACCAATTCGCGTACGGTTCTTGGCGTCTGAGTCTGGTGAGCCTTAACGACATCGTGCGGGTTTTTCAACGGGAATACGAGATCACCCGTCAGCGCTGCGAATAAAGTACAACCGAGACCGTACACATCAGAACGTGCATCAGCCGTCATGCTGTCCTTCGCCTGTTCGGGTGCCATGAAAGCAGGAGTCCCGATGCACTCGTGGCCGAAAATCATGGCGATAGAGAACTCGTCGCCTCCATCACCTTCACGCATCATCGCCAGACCAAAGTCGAGGAGTTTCACCGTTCCCTTGCGGTCAACCAGCAGGTTCTGGGGCTTCACGTCCCGATGAATCCAGCCCGCCTGATGAGCATGATGCAAACCCAGGGCTGCCTGTCGTGCAAAATCGCAGGCCAGCCCCCACGAAAGTCGCTGTTGTCGGAACAGAAGTTCCAGCAAGCTGGGCCCTTCGACGAAATCGAGGATCATGTACAGCATGCCACCTGCAGAGCTGGTGGCGCGTGTCCTGACAATATTGGGATGATGCAGCACCAGACCGGCCCGGGCTTCCTGCTGGAAACGCGCGAGCATGCCACGGTCTTCCTTGTGCCGGTCGAGCAGGACTTTCAGAGCGACGACTTCGTTGGTGGTCGTATTGGCAGCTCGATAGACCCAGCCCATGCCCCCGGCACCCAGCAGGTCCAGAACTTTGTATTCGTCGAAAAAGAAGCCGCGAGAACGCCCTTCGAGCAGACGATCGACCTGGTATTGAGTCAGAATTCCGCGTCGAACCAGCTGTTTGGCTGCATCGGAATCATTTGTAATCCCGCGTTTTTCAAGATCCCTGGCGACAATCTCGGATTGCCCCTCAGGGAGCAGACCACTCCCACGAAGTTGCGTCCAAAACACGCCGGATAGCAGCGGTGTCCGCATCGTGCATCCACGTCCTGTGACTCATCGAGAAAGGTGACCCGCCGTCACAAGTATGGCTCGCAAATCCCCCGACTACAAGAGGTTTATGGTAGATCATCGCAATTCCGTGCGATCGATCTGGTCGACCTTCACAGCCTGTTGAAACTTGGTGAACTTCTGAGGATTCTTTTTGAACAACTTGCGTTGCTCATCTGACTTGAACAGATACAACTCATCGTCAAAGAAGGCGGCAAAGTCAGGACTCCCTGCAATCGCCCGATCTGTCTGAACAAGGATCACGGGATCGCACCCCAGTAACTTCGGGGCGTATGCTTCTGGCGATTTCCGGAACTCCAGAAGTTCCTCACGCGAAGACATGTAGTAGACAATCCCCTTGTAGTCCCAAGGGAAACGAGCAGAACCGCGAACCCATTCACGCGACTTGGCGATGGCAACGGGACTGAATCCATCCAGGCCAACGACTGGTTCCGGCTCACCCAGTTCCGTTCCATCCTCGCCGGGCAATGGTTTGGGATGTGCCTTGATGAATGCGGTCTCAACCTGATTGGCAAATTTCACATAGGCCGCCTGATCAAGATAACCTTCGTGAAGAAACAGTACCTTGCCAGTGAGGGGATCGATTGCCATGTCTGTTGGCAGGATTTCGAAACCATAACGATGAACCAGTCGCTGGTTCTTTTCCGAATTGAGCTTGGCAGCGACGAAGCGTGTCGACAGCATTTCCTGAACGGCGGACGAGGCAAAAACCGTCTGCTCCATCTTCTGACACGGTCCACACCAGTCCGCATAGAAATGCATGATCAGCGGAAGCTTTTTCTGCTCGGCTTCACGCAGAGCCGCATCGAAATCCGTCCGCCAGAAGGGGGCCACTTCAGCCCCTACAACCAGGCGCGGCCCGACGAGAAAGAGGATCAGCCCGACAATCACCCAGAAGAGCCGAGTAGCCCAGTCATAGGGGACAACGCCAAATCGATTGCCCTGTAGTGCTCGCATCCTCGCCGCTCCCGGAATCCATGCCTGCGCGTCCGTCCAAGCGTGATTTATCGGAAGTGCACGAGTGTGGGCTGCGCACGCGAATTGTCAGATGCCTCGAATTCAGGATGCTTTTCAACAAACCTGCCAGATCTGCACGGAGTTCCGTAGAGTCCACGTATGCCGACGAATCGGGTGGCATCAACGAATCAGGCGTCGGTCACCACGGAATGACAGGGCTCGAAGTATCATCGGTCGTCGTTTGCGTTGGCTCATTCCAGTCGGAATGGTCTGACATCTGATGCGGCAGCCCAGCCAACTTCAAGAAATTCGCCAGTAGCTTCCGCCCATGCTCCGTCAAAACCGATTCAGGATGAAACTGAACCCCGTACACGGGCCAATCCCGGTGGACCAGAGCCATCGGAATTCCGTCGCTGGTTCGTGCCGTTACAACCAGTTCTTTCGGCAAACTCAATTCAGCAACGATCAAGGAATGATATCTTGTCGCTCGAAACGGGTTTGGGACCGCATCAAAAAGCTTGCTTCCATCGTGGTGGATCATCGAAGTCCGTCCATGAACGGGTTCCGGAGCTCGAATAATTTCTCCTCCCAGAGCAGCAGCAATCGACTGGTGCCCCAGACACACCCCCAGAATGGGGATCGTTGGCCCAAATTCGCGGATCGCATTGCACGAAATTCCAGCTTCCGTGGGAGTACACGGGCCGGGCGAGATCACGATTCCAGCCGGGGCCATCGAACGTAATTCGTCGAGCGTGATCGCGTCATTACGTACCACGATCGCTTCACAGCCCAGTTCGACGAAGTATCGAGCAAGGTTATGAACGAAGCTGTCGTAATTGTCGATCAGCAACAGCACGTCCAGCCCTCAACTTTTTAACGCCCTGATCATTCCTACCGCCTTCACCAAGGTTTCTTCATATTCGGCAGAGGGGTCCGATTGAGCAACAATCCCTCCACCGACACCGCATTGCAACCAGCCGTGCCGCTGCACGAACGTTCGAATCAGCAGATTACTGTCTGACTGACGATTGGCACCGGCGTAAAACAAGCTGCCGCAATACGGTCCGCGAACTGTGGGCTCCAGTTCTGCGATGATCTCCATCGCCCGAACCTTGGGCGCACCTGTAATCGAACCGCCTGGAAATGTGGCACGAAACAGATCCCAGATTGTTTTCCCCGACCGCAATCGGCCTCGAACTTCTGACACCAGATGCTGGACCGTTTCGTAAGATTCGACCCCACACAATTGCGGCACTCGCAACGTTCCCGGTTCACACACTCGCGAAAGATCGTTTCGCAGCAGATCCACAATCATCACGTTTTCAGCCTGATCTTTTTCACTTTCACGAAGTTCATCACGAGTAAAAAGATCCGCTTCGGGCCCCTGTTTTCGACGACGTGTCCCTTTAATCGGGCGAGTTTCAACCTCATCTGCATCCAGACGCAGAAATCGCTCTGGTGACGCGCTGATGACAGCCCAGTCGTCCCAACGCATCAGCCCGGAAAATGGGGCAGGGTTCACCTTGCGAAGTTGCTCAAACAATGACGTTGAATCCACTGACGACGGAAACAGCAGTCGCTGAGTAAGATTCGCCTGAAAAATGTCGCCTGCTCGAATGTACTCAATCACCTTTTTCACGGCCGAAAGATAACTCTCTCGTGAAAAATTGCTCGTCAGCCCCTGTGGTCCTGAAATGGGAAATTGCGGTGCAAGAGGCATCGTTGCAGACAACGTTTCGCCGACCTGTCGTTTTGATTTCCTTCCTGACAATAAGCCCAGAACAAGTTTCGCTCGCTCTCCGGCGCGAACTCGCTGTCGTTCGGGATCCGTTTCAGGCCAGCCATTCGAAATCAACCACGCACGCTTCAAACGATGGTCCCAGGCAATGACCCAGTCATAAAGTCCGGCTGCGAGCACAGGTAGCTGAAACTCATTCGTACCAGCAGCCGGAATCCTTTCGAAACATCGTCCCAGTTCATAACCCAGCAGCCCGGCAATTCCTCCTTGAAATGGCGGCAGCATTGAGACCCCGGCCGATTGAGGCAGGGCCGCCTGCAGACGGGAAAACGGGTCGCAGCCGAACTCAGCAGTTTCCAGCGTCCAGCTTTGGATCGGGTCAGCCATCAGAAACGAGTATCGTCCGACCGGTTCCCTGAGGAGAGAACTGTCCAGCAGCAGGCATTTGGGTAAAGATTCCAATGCACGAACCGCACCCACCACTTCGGGAACAGGGTTCAGTTCTTCGACCAATGGGTCTGATGAAATCAACATGGAATCTTTGGCAGAGCTCTCAAATGGGCAGGGCCCGGATCACAGAATCAGATTTAGTAACGAGTTACTCCGGTTGAAAATCATTGTCCGACGAATCATGACTTTCCCGGCGGCGACGTTCGACCGCGCTGATTTCTTCCACGGTCAGGAACCCCCAGCGCAACGCAGCATCTTGCGTGTATTGCTTCCCTAGCGTCAATGCTGTTCGAGCTTTGCAAAGCTCGAAACCCAGATAAAACGCATGCTCAGAAGTCAGGACACCCACCGCTTTTACCATGCGGTCGAAGACTTCGTACGGATCGTCTCCATGCCAGTAACCGTCCCGATTCATCAGATGAATCTCACCACGTTCCGCGAAGATTCGGAAATTGGGGTCCGTCAGTCGACCCGAAAGCTGGTGCAGTCCTTCGTCGCCCATTTCATGCAGCCGGGGATCTCGCAAGATGACGAGGTTACCGCCAATGTGCTTGGGCAACGTCTGGTTCTTCAGACTGTGATGGACAAGTCGTCGGGCAATGTCGAATTCCCGGACGGCAGTTCGGCCCCAATTGATCACTTCGGTCGTCAGGATACTTCCGATCCGCAATTCTTCGCACAATGCGGCCATCACGAAATTGACACCAGAACTGTCAACTTCCGTCAGTTCCGTCAGATTTCCAACCCCCATCATGATATCGGCGTCGGGAAACCGTTTTCGTGTTTCGTAATACCGTGCGAGTGATGGAGCAAATCCAAACCCGATCGGTTCCAGAATCGGATCGAGTCGGTAGGGCTGGCGACTGGGACGAATCAAATCGAGTGTCTCGTTCCAGGAATCGAGATTCCGAGGATCATCCGGAATCACAACCAGTTCGACCGGAAGTTGCGAAGCCCATTCGCGATTGGTCCGATTGCAACTTAAGACCAGTTCAGCCCCCGCTTCGACCGCCGCTTCAACTTCGGCTTGATTGAAACTGTCGACGGAGACACGAAATCCTTCACACGTCAATCGCCGAACAACGTCGCCAATTCCACTCCACGTCTGCCCCGGAACACAGCCAATATCGATCAGGTCAGCTCCGGAACTGCGAAACGACTCGGCTTGCTGGAGCAGGGCTTCCCAAGTCAATTGTGGAGCGTGATTGATCTCAGCCAGGATCTCGATCGAAAACTCGTTCAAATCAGGTTGGGGGCGCCCTCCCTGGCCGAAGAATTCGGGCAGATCAAACAGGTCTTTGGGGCCCCGCTGAAACGGAACACGAAAGTGATCGGAAAGCGACTGCAAGTCGCCGCCACACCAACCCGGCACCACTACTCGCTGGAACTCACTTTCTACAGAGAGTTTACGACGAATCCAATCCGCCCGCATCAACGCCGCGACCGAGATTCCCAGCACCGCGATTTCGAATTCAAACCCCAATCTCTCTGCCAACGGCGGCAGGACCTGCCTGAGCGATGGCTCAGCCAGCCGACCTGTGACAAAGAGGATGCGTTCATTCATTCGAATTTCAATTCGGCAAGATAATTTGGGTCGGCTGACCCGCGACGAAAAGCTATCGAACAGCCCCCCCGTTGCAGTTCACAACCTGCCCGGTGATATACGCGGCATCATCGCTGACCAGAAAACGAGCCAGACGCGCGACATCTTCTGGAAGCCCCCAGCGTCGCAAAGGTGTCTCCCGTCGGACCCGCTCCTGCCAGACTTCGCTGGCAGTTTCTCCCCAGGCCGTTTTGATCCAACCAGGTGCTATACAATTGACCCGGACGTGTGGCGCCAAACTGACCGCCAATGAACGACTGAAACCCATGATTGCGTTTTTCGCAGCGGAAAACAGTTCTCCACTGTCACCTTCCATCCCTCGATCGGATTGATCCCAACCAATCGTCAGGATGTTTCCACCCCCAGACTTGGCCATCTGTTGCCCAGCTCGCTTTGCCAGCAAGATTCCTGCCTCAACATCGACAGCCAGCAATCGACGAAGCTTTGTAGGATAATCGGCGTTGGCTGACTCGCCGGTCAACAAATCGACTCCCGCGTTGCCAACCCAAATGTCCAGACCGCCCCAGACCGCGAACGACGCACTGAGGAAGTCGTCCAAGCCATCGGTCACAGAGAAGTCAGCCCCCAGGATGATACTTTTTTGACCAAGTTGGCGAACTTCTTCAGAAACCACGGCTGCGGCGTCCGAAGATTTCCCGAAGTGGATGATGACATCTGCGCCGGCTCGTGCGAATTCCAACGCCATCGCCCGGCCGATGCCACTGGACCCGCCTGTTATCAAGGCACGCTTGCCAATCAAACTACCAAACACGGACACATCAGACATCTCAGATCCAACTCTCTTTCACCAAACATAATGGGCCAGAAACCACGCTCATCACCAGACGTCGTCGATTTCAGAAGGCACGGTCCACAAATTGCTGAATCGCGAATCGTTGATCACAAATCTCCCCAACGATTGCTGGACATCTGGCGTAACCGAGGTGGCTAAGTTTCTGTCGATTTGGCAACGTACCCCGTTGATTTTCCGCAACAACAGCGGCAAAAACAACTTACAAACAACATAAAAAACAGATGAATTCAAACATAGCTCGTTGACTCGGTCACATGCTGCGACAATAATATGTGGGTCTTTTTCAGTCTGGTACAGTTTCGGCGGACTAAACCCGCCGGAAGTTTCAAATGAGTTTCACATCATCGTATTTCTTGCAATTGCTTCCACAATCTCGTCCCTTCGGAAGCCAACCTGTCAATTACATTTTCGCATGGTATGAGCCTTTCGGTCTCCTGCCATGAGTGACAGTCCAACCCATAACCTGTTTCGCTGTGTATTCGGAGTCATCCGTCAGCACCCGCGTTTCCGGCGCGTCAGTGTCCGTGATGAGTCCGGTGGCGAAAGCCTATAAAAGGATTGCTACGTTGTCCGATCCAAGCAAGGATCTCGATCGAGTTCCGGAAGTCCAGACTCGGTCCCAATCAGAAGAGAGTGAGAAAAAAGAAATGATCTCGACCATCGAGGCCCCGTATTCCGAACGGACTTCTGCTCCGTTCCCAGAATTGTCTGAGCAATTGGAAAAGGATCTGGTGCAGGTCTTCAAGCTGCTTGCTGACGAAACGCGGCTGAAGATTCTGATGTACCTGCTCCGCGAAGGAGAAATGCACGTCAGTGCATTGTGCGACAAGCTGGGCCAAAGCCAGCCTGCCGTCAGCCATCACCTGGCACTGCTGCGCGTTGCTGGCATCATTGAGCCACGTCGCGACGGAAAGCACAATTTCTATTCCGTTCGTGAAAAGCACTTCCACCAGATCGTTGGGGAATTGTTCACCACGATCAGCGACCCACAACGCGACGAATTCCGATTCAAGAACTTCGTCGTGACCAAGAACGAATAGTTCTCACCTCATCGACCT
The DNA here is from genome assembly GCA_963977965.1 of uncultured Schlesneria sp. GTDB lineage: Bacteria > Planctomycetota > Planctomycetia > Planctomycetales > Planctomycetaceae > Schlesneria. The sequence goes on along the minus strand of CAXBSB010000097.1, from coordinate 12,776 downwards.
GCAGCCTGACCGCTGCACCGTCGACGACCAGAGAATGACGCATCAGAGACCGCTTCCGTCAGGGAGCGGTCTCTTCATTTCAGGGGACCAGTTTGTTAGGCTGAGATGGTTTTGAAACCATTGACCTGCCTCTTTCCCCACAAGGTTTGAAATGCCTCAGCCTGCGAAGCTGGCCCTCGCCGACGGTACCGTTTACCAGGGAACCGGTTTTGGCGCCTCTGGTGAAGTTTTCGGTGAAGTCTGCTTTAACACGAGCATGACCGGATACCAGGAAATCCTGACAGATCCGTCCTATTGCGGGCAGATCGTCACCATGACGTACCCGCTGATCGGAAACTACGGCATCAATCCACAAGATATCGAAAGCAGTAAGCTGTCGATTCGTGGATTTGTGATCCGGGAACTCTGTCGTAACCCCAGCAATTTTCGCTCAACCCAGTCGCTCGACGATTACTTGCGCGAAGCCAATGTGATCGGAATCGAAGGGCTTGATACGCGAGCCATTGTCCGACGACTGCGAATTCGAGGCGCGATGACCGGCGTCCTTTCCACGGTCGATCTCGACGATGCATCACTGATCAAGAAAGCCCAGACCAGCCCAGATCTGGTGGGAAGAGACCTGGTCAGCGAAGTGATGCCTGCCAAGGCCTTCGAATGGACCGAAGAGCTTTCACCACTGTCCTTTCACGCCTCAAATCCACATCCCCCGAAGGCGTTCGACCTGCACGTGGTCGCCATCGATTATGGGATGAAATGGAATATTCTACGGCACCTCAGAAACCTCGGCTGCCGAGTGACAGTGGTCCCGGGAACTTCCACCGCAGAAGAGGTTCTTGCCTACAAACCTGATGGCGTCTTCTTGTCAAACGGCCCTGGCGACCCTCAACCACTCACCTACGCAATCAAGACGATCCAGGGTTTGCTCGGAAAGGTGCCGATTTTCGGGATCTGCCTGGGCCATCAGTTGATGGGATTGGCCTGCGGAGCTGAAACTTACAAACTGAAGTTCGGCCACCGAGGTGGAAACCAACCAGTTCTGAATCGAGCGACTGGCCAGGTCGAAATCACCTCGCAGAACCACGGATTCGCCATCTCGGCCGAATCGCTCCCCAGTTGCCTGGAAGTCACGCATATCAATCTGAACGATCAGACGGTTGAAGGTCTGCGCCACAAGGAACTGCCCGCGTTTTGTGTCCAGTACCATCCAGAAGCGTCAGCGGGTCCGCACGACAGCAGCTACCTGTTCCAGCAGTTCCGGCAACTGATGTTGCAGGCCTAGCGATTCTTCATCATATTGAGATAGTCAGCCTCGTTGGCACTAAAGCCAGAACGATGAGGGGCAGAACGATGCAGAAGAGTCAAAATGCGATGACTCTTCATTGTTCTGCCCCTCATTGTACTGCCAAAATCTGATTGGTCACCTGAAGTCGCGATTGGCATTAGCCTCATTTGCTCTTAACCGTTTATCACCTGGTTTCTTGAAGGAAAAATCCTCGAATGGCTCTTGAACGCACGTTTGTACTGTTGAAGCCCGATGCCGTTGCCCGCCGCCTTGCCGGAGAGATTCTTGGCCGTTTTGAAGCCAAGAGCTTGAAGATCGTTGCTCTGAAAATGTTGCAAGTGACCGCCGAACTCTCCAAGCAACACTATGCTGAGCATGTTCACAAGGGATTCTATCCGTTGCTGGAAGAGTTCATTACGTCGGGCCCTGTGGTCGCAATGGTCCTAGAAGGCCCTGGTGCCATTGGTGTCGTTCGAACCATGCTCGGCCCGACGAATGGCCGCGATGCTGCTCCAGGAACCATTCGTGGTGACTTCGGACTGAGCCGCCAGATGAACCTGGTTCACGGTAGTGACAGCCCTGAAGCTGCCGCACGCGAAATCGCAATCTACTTCAAGCCAGAAGAATTGCTGACATACTCTGCATCGCTTGACCCATGGACTTGTGCTGGTGACGAAAAGTAGTCGGGGAAAGTCGGATTCCCAAATAACCAAAGAACGCGACTCGCTTGCCACAATTCCGCTGATCAATCGAGTCGCGTTTTGAATTCCGTCGATACGCGATTTTTTGCGAGCCAGCCTCACGCAAGTAGATCGTGAACAATCCGACCGTGGACATCCGTCAGACGGAATTCTCGACCGGCATGAAAATAGGTCAGGCGTTCATGATCCATTCCCAGCAAATGCAGGATCGTGGCCTGCAGGTCATGAACATGCACGGGATTGTCGACAACATGGAAACCGAGATCATCGGTTGAGCCATATACCAGACCCCGCTTGATGCCGCCTCCCGCCATCCACATCGTATAGGCCTGCGGATGATGATCGCGACCGAGGCTTCGGCCCAGCGCGGGGTTGGTTTCTACCATCGGAGTCCTGCCAAATTCCCCGCCCCAGACGACCAGCGTTTCATCCAGCAATCCACGTCGCTTCAAATCGGTGACCAGTGCTGCCGAGGCCTTATCGGTCTTGCCGCAATTGTTTCTCAGATTGCCAGCAACATCCGAATGGGCATCCCAGCCTTCATTGTAAATATTGATGAAGCGAACGCCCCGCTCGATCATCCGTCTCGCGAGCAAGCACGCGCGAGCGAATGATGGTTTGTCAGGCTCGCAACCATACATTTCGAGTGTCTCTTTCGATTCACTCCGCAGGTCCATCAACTCAGGTGCAGACGTTTGCAGGCGGTATGCCATTTCATAGCTGGCAATCCGCGTGGCAATTTCTGGATCACCTTCCTGTTCCAATCGACGACGATTCAATGTGCCGATCAGATCGAGTGAGTCGCGTTGCAGGCGAGGATCAATCCCTGCCGGGCTGCTGACATCCAGGATTGGATCTCCCTGGTTACGCAGGCGACAGCCCGAATAAACGGTTGGCAGAAAACCACTCGACCAGTTCGCGGCTCCACCGCTGATGCCAGCCCCCGTCGACATCACAACAAACGCAGGCAGGTCACTCGCTTCTGCACCCAGACCATACGTGACCCACGAACCAAGGCTTGGTCGCCCCGGTTGTGAAAAACCGGTATTGAAGAAGATCTGCGCAGGCGCGTGATTGAATTGGTCAGTATGCACCGACTTCACAATCGCGATGTCATCCACAATTTTGGCCAGATTTGGCAGAACCTCAGAGAGTTCCGCGCCGCTTTCTCCGTGCTTGGCGAACTTGAAAACAGGCCCCAGGCAATTGGCATCCGGCCGAATAAAAGCGTATCGCTGACCACCGACAACTTCAGGCGGAATGGGCTTACCCGTAAAATCCGCCAGCTTGGGCTTATAGTCAAATAAATCGAGCTGGCTGGGAGCCCCCGCCATAAACAGGTGAATGACCGCCTTGGCCTTCGGATCAAAATGCGGCTTGCGCGGTGCCATGGGATTGGCATTGGCCCCGCTCGCAGCTCTCGAAGCACCTGCCGTCAGCAGCGAAGCGAGCGCCACTTTTCCGACGCCCACCTGGCAGTCACGGAAGAAGTGACGTCGAGTCATTTCAAGTTTCATCTGTTGCTCAATTTGCATCGGACGGTTCCTTCGTGGCACCAACATTCGATTCTTCACTAACGGCCCGCGGCGATTCCACGTCGACTAATTTCTGGTTACCACTTCATCGAGATTGAGAATATTGCGAGCAATCAATGTCCAGAGAGCGCGTGCCTGCCAACCTGCTGCATCGGATTCTGGACCTGGCCCGGCGATGAGCTTTGCATCGAGTTGCCCATTTGCCAGTCGAGGCCGTTGAAGGTCGGCAAACTTTTGGAACAGTTCAATTTCCTCAGCGGCGGGAGGTCGAGTGACGATCTCTCGAAACAGAATTCGCAGTCGGTCTTCGAACGATTCATTTCGAGCTGCAAATGATCGCCCCAGCGTCTGAGCGGTTTCGACAAATACGGTGTCGTTCAACAGGGTTAACGCCTGAAGCGGCGTATTTGTCACTTCACGTCGCGCAACACAGGCTTCTCCACTTGGCCCGTCAAATGTCAGACTCATTGCAAACGGCGCTGTCCGTTTGCTGAACGTGTAAAGGGTTCTGCGATAACGATCTTCTCCGGGGCTGACTGTCCATGACAATCCGCCGTATGTCCCTTCAGTCGTCACACCAGGAGGCTGTGGCGGAAAAACACTGGGGCCGAGCATTTTCTCGGACAGCAACCCGCTGGCTCGCAAAGCGGAATCACGGATGATTTCCCCTTCCAGACGGAAGCGAGGGCTGCGGGCCAGCCATTCGTTTTGAGCATCCCGCGCCAAGTGTTCTGCGGTCACTCGTGATGACTGACGATATACCGAGCTACACGTGATCATTCGATGCAGCCGCTTCATATCCCACCGAGAAACAGCAGCCGTATTCCGCCCATCACCCGACAGTTCGACAGCCAGCCAGTCGAGCAAACCGGGGTTCGAGGGACTCGCCCCCTGGCTCCCGAAATCTTCAACTGTACGCACCAGACCACGACCGAAAAACGCTGTCCATTCGCGGTTCACGGTGACGCGACTTCCCAGTGGATTACTGCGGCTGACGAGCCACCGTGCGAAAGTCAGCCGGTTGGCCGGTTCGCCTTGAGGAAGCTGCTGCAGCGAAGCAATCACTGCTGGCTGAACCTGTTCCTTCGGTTGCAGGAATTCTCCGCGATGATGGCGATGGGTCATTCGAGGGTTGTTCGCCGGGCGTTCCTGAAAAACAAGCGTTGTCGGAAACGCGGGGATCTGACTTCGCAGATTTGAAATCTCTTTACGAGCCTCAGCCAGTTCAGGAGCAACCTCACAGAACTGGCTCAGCAGCAACGGAGGTAGCTCCACGTTCGAAGATGCAGGCTGCACGAGTTCCTTAGAATCTCTCATCGCGAGAAGTACGGGCTCCAGTTCGAGGGGCAGGGGACTGGCTTCAACCGCCCGCACATCATCGGTAACAGAAACACGGAATCGCCCCATCCCGGCAGCGTAATACCGCTCGAATAACAGCGACAGGTTCAGTAACGAACTTCGATCGACCGGTTCTTCAAATCGGAAGATCGCAACATGCGACTTTCCTTGACCGCCGTTGATCGACCAGCCCGTCTGCTGGTTTCCATCCAGTGCCATCGCGGCCGTATTGCCTCCGTTGGCAAAGCTTTGAGACGGTGCAATCAATTTCACCCGTTGCCCATTGGCCTTCAAAGCGATTTCACTCATGAAGAAATCACCGAACGGCCCCTCATAGTAGACTCGTCCAGGTCCATTTTTGGGCAGCCGATCATCAGGCAATGCTTCGATGCGAATGGCCGTCCATCGTGAACCGGCCTTGGTCTCTGGCGCGAATGTGACGTCGTACAAGTCGTGCTTTGACATGTCACCACTCGCGATGATCGAATTGTCGTCAAGGATCGTCAGCAGCGGCAGGTTACTGGTGGCAGATGTTGGCTTGAGTGGTGTCCATTTCACGACACGATCGCGTTCACTCGCGACCCACTCTCGGAATTTGCGAGCCAGATGAGCCTGACGTCGATCCGATTCAGTTCCGCCTTGTGAAGAAACTCGCTGCCCCACACTGATGCGAAACTTTCCAAGCGTGTGTTGCTTGCCGAAATTCTGCACCAGGCGAATTGTCACACGGACGGCCCCGGAATTATTCGTCGGCTGGCTCAGAAAGAACATGGCCGTCCGATTGACGTTCCATTCACCGGGCCCGTGAATCGCCCATCCACTCGCTGTCGTTTCACCATCAATGGCTCTATCAACAGGAAACTTGTCTTGTGAAAAGTCAGCGGTCGCTCGAGCAAATTTCAGCGGGGTCTCTGCAGTACCTTCTTTCGCGGACACGCTCGCCACAAACTCACTCAACACGAAATTTCCATGTGGTGTTCGACCGGGACCTTTACTGGGCAGCTTGGGATCGGCAAGTGCCTCCAGACGGATGGCAGCAATGTCGCGAACATCTGTTTCGAATTGAATCTGATAGGTGTCAGTATCAGGCGTCGGCCCCGTAACCAGGAGCGATCCATCGGCTTGCTGTTCCAGCTTCGCATCGCTCGATGATGTCGCCGCCGTTGGCTTCACGGCTGTCCACGTGAACTCGTCCGGTAATGGAAACCGGTTTGGCAATTCGCTATGCAACCTGGCAATCTGTTTTTCGATTTCAGCCCGACGCGCGGCGATGTCAGGGCTGATGACATCCATTTCTGGCTCGTCCGCATTGTTCAGTAGAGCGAACATGCTGTAGTAGTCGCGCTGCGTGATCGGATCATACTTGTGGGTATGGCACTGAGCACACACCATCGTCAGGCCTGTCCAGATGACTGACGTGGTCGCGACACGATCAGTCATTGCGTAGAACCGGAACTCCAGCGGATCAATGCCTCCTTCTTCATTCAGCATCGTATTGCGATGAAAACCGGTCGCAATCCGCTGATCTTGAGTCGCCCCCGGCAACATATCACCGGCAAGTTGCTCAATCGTGAACTGATCATACGGAAGGTTGCGATTGATCGCGTTAATGACCCAGTCACGATATGGCCAGATCGACCGTGTCCGGTCCTTTTCGTAACCATTCGTATCGGCATAGCGGGCGAGGTCCAGCCAGCGGCGACCCCATCGCTCACCGTAATGAGACGATGCGAGCAGTCGATCGATCAGTCGTTCGTACGCATCAGGTGATTGATCGCGGACGAATTCATCCGCTTCCTCGGGCGTCGGTGGTAAGCCAATCAAGTCGAGTGTCACTCGCCGAACGAGCATGTAACGATCCGCTTCGATCGAGGGATTCAGCTTTTCCGATTCCAGTCTTGCGAGAATGAAAGTGTCAATCCCCCCGCGTGGCCACGCTGTCTTCGCGACGGCTGGCAGCGGTGTCCGCTCCGGCGGGACGAATGACCAGTGTGGCTTATATTCCGCCCCTGCAGCGATCCATTTCTTCAGCGTCTCTTTCTGAGCCGCAGACATCTGCATTTTCGTCGATGCCGGGGGCATCTGCAGTTCACTGTCTGTCGAGTGAATCCGTCGGATCAATTCACTGGCGGCCGGTTCTCCTGGAACAATTGGCCGTTCTCCTGACTCCGCCTTCTTGACAGCCGCTTCGCGCAGGTCCAGTCGCAACCCTGCTTCACGTTTGGTTTCGTCAGGGCCGTGACACTTGAAGCAAAACTGAGACAATATGGGCCGGACATCGCGTCCGTAATCAGGGTTGTCTGCCGCTGATGCGATTGTCAGAAAGCAGCAGATATTGGCCATCAAAGTGACCGAAAGGCACAGACTCTTCATCTCGGTTGGTCTCCTGTCAAGAATCGCGATGCGTTGGGTGTGAGGCACACCATCCAGAGGCACCAGCCGATCACGATTCTCAGCAGACATCGTCCCCCACGACAGCATTCCGTGCAAGTCCGTCTCATGGAGTCTTCTCAAAGGAAAGAATCCGACGGATTCCCGATCGCATCCGTTACCGGGGAGCTTCCAGCAAAAGATAAAGGACGTTGTCGGTAAAGGCGGGATCTCGCGTCAGACCGAGGTGATCGGTAAACAAAAAATTGACGCTTGACCAACTGATTGGCGAAATCAGACGCGGCGACCAGGGGATCCCGGCCGTATACCGTTCATCCATCAATGCACTGGCTCGAGTCACCTTTCCGTCGCCCGGAAGCTTGGCCGCTACGGACAAACGACCGTCGGCATAGACCCAGAGTTGTGCCGACGTGGGATAGGCATCACCCGCAATCAGGTGAATGGTCGTTCCAGGTGGACATTTCGCTCGAACATCCAGTGCAGCATGGAAGGCTTTGGCACGATCCAGACATTTCTTGACATGATCATAAATGATGCGTTGCTGCATCGCCGGATTGGTTACATTCGGCATCAGTTGCTGTACGACGTAGTGTTGCCCCGGATTGAGCATCCCCCACTGGTAGTGAGCCCATGTCTTGACGTCCATGACATCCACCGGCCGTCGATCGGCATCCGTGATCACAGGACGATGTCGCGATCGAGGCAGCAGTTGATAGAGTCCCGGCATCGTTCCCAGGATCGCGGCCTGATACCGAGGCAACGCTTGTGAGAATACCACTCCTTTCACAAGGTTTTCGACGGCATCGATTGCCCCGGAATTCGGTGTTCCCACCAGTACAACCCGTTCGACATTTTCAGCTCCCGCCCAGGTCAACTGGGGAAGTGATCCGTCGGATGGCAGATCTGCATTACCGTATTGAATGTAATATCGAGCCAGCAAACCACCCATCGAATGAGCCACGATATCAAATTTGACGGGTGCCACCTTGTCGCCGTAACGCTTGCGACGCGCCGTTTCGATTTCCAGCTTCTTACCCATGATGAATTGATGAAGCCTGTCGGCGTTCTCGACGGTGTCGCGTCTCCAGTCGTATGCAAACTGGTAGGATTCGTGCGACTGAGCCGTATGTTCAGTTCGACCTGACGCTTCGTGGTATCCGCCAACACCGAGTGCCGACAAGATGTCACGATAAGCATTCATCTCAAACGGGACGCCGAAAACCCGGATTTCGAGTGCATCCAGGACGCCGCGCACCTGAACATTATCTGTCAGGTCACGCAGCGGTTTTCCTTCCGCCATCGGCAGACCGAGCAATCGGGCGCCGTTCGGAGTGCTGGCATCGATCCCATCCCCACCAAACTCACCCCAGACAACGCGTTGAGACTCCCCATCGACCAGCCGTGAACCAAGAACACCTGGTATGACGATCAGCGGGTTCCGATCAATATCGGCCATTTGAGCGACGCGGCCATAGATATCCCCCAACTTCGGCACGGCCGCTTCAACAGTAGGGCTACTTGCAGATGGCAAGTCCGCTTCCGTATCCGAAATACTGTTTGAAGTCGGAGTAAAACTCGGAGGCTGAAGAGTTGGCGGTGACGTTGGCAACTGGGGGGCTGTGGGAACTGCAGGAACTGCGGGTGAAGAACGATCAGGCGGGACGACATTGGGGCGGGAGAGCGGATCGAACCCGATGTTCGACCGACATCCCATACCCAAGATCAGAATCAGCCCCAATAGACCTGCCATCCGTGGCATGACTTGCCCCACCTTACAGCCGTAATCCAGCCCCGCGATTGAGTTTTCCGATCATCTCGATCACGGTCGCAACAAATAGTATGCGATTTTGCAGTTTTGGGGAACCGCGAATCGACGCGGAAACACGCTTCTTTTGAAGAGAAACTCCGCAAATCAGACGTGTCATTTTTGACAGGCAGGCGTGGCCGACCCTGATTCTCGCTCGATTGACAATCCAGCAGCGTTTATCAGCGGTGCATCGTTGGATATCATCTGCCACACAGGAATCGTCCGTTAACCGCTCTGGAGTCTGCACCATGCTCGGAATGAACCTTCGCCCCGTGATGGCGATTGCGATCACTGCTGTGTTATCCTCATCTGCAATGCGGGTTCAAGCAGCCGACTGGACGCGGTTTCGCGGGTCGTCAGGGACGGGGCTGGCGCCGGCGGCCGACAAACTGCCGACAGAGATTGCTCCGGGACAAAACCAGATCTGGCGAACGGAACTGCCGCCCGGACATTCATCGCCTGTGATCGTCGGTAACCGGATTTTCGTAACCGCAGTACGCGGCGAACGAGAAAAAGAGCTGTTTACCATGTGCCTTGATCGAGCCACGGGCAAGATTCAGTGGGAAGCAAAAGCTCCTTACCAGAAGCTGGAAGAGATCCACACGATCGGCAGCCACGCTCAAAGCAGCCCCTGTGCCGATGCCGAGTGTGTCGTCAGCTTTTTCGGCTCGAGTGGCCTGTACTGCTATGACCACAGCGGCAAGCAACTGTGGAACAAGCCAATGGGTCCATTCAACAACAACTTCGGTGCGGGTAGTTCACCGCTGATTGTTGGGGATCGCATCATCCTTTGTCAGGATCACGATCTCGGTTCCTTCCTGATGGCAATCAACAAGAAGACGGGAGAAATCATCTGGAACAAGGACCGTTCCGAGTTTCCTCGCAATTACTGCACTCCAATCATCTGGGAGAATGCCGGCAAAAAGCAGATTGTTATCGCGGCCACATTGCGGGTCGTTGGTTATGACCTGGAAACCGGCAACGAAGCCTGGACCGTTCGCGGAATCTCACGCATGGTCTCGTGTTCACCCACAGTCGGTGACGACGGAATGCTGTACGTCGCGGGTTGGGCTGCCGGCGGTGACGAAAACGAGCGAATCAGTGCCGAGCCATTCGATTCCGTCGCTGAACTGAAAGATACCGACAAGAGTGGCACGCTCGAAGAATCGGAATTGAAAGATGGACCGATCCATCAGCGATTTTCGCAGGCCGATCGTAACAAGGATGGAAAGCTGACAAAGGCAGAATACGAATACTTCCGTAACCTGTTCGCCGATGGAAAAAACGTTGTGATCAGCATCAAGCCCGGTGCCAGCGGTGAAGCGACGGACAGTCATGTGGTCTGGCGACATAGTCGCCTCGTTCCATTCTGTGCATCGCCGCTGTATGTGAACGGATTGATTTTTACGATCAAGGATGGCGGAGTTCTGCAGTGCCTGAATGCAAAGACCGGCAAGCAACTGAAGCAGCAGCGGTTGGAAGCCAGCAAGAGTTACTATGCTTCGCCCGTTTCCGGCGATGGCAAAGTCTATCTGCTGGATGAAATCGGCGAGTTGACCGTCGTGAAGGCAAACGATCAGGGTGAGGTTCTTCACACTGCGGAATTCAAGGAAGACGTCTACGCAACCCCGGCACTGGTTGACGGTCGGATTTACTTAAGAACAGCCAAAGCGCTGTATTGTTTCGGAATCACTGACAAGAAGAATTGATTCCACCGGAATTCCGCGTGAAATCATCGAAGGAGACGGAAGGATGTACGGCGATTTTCAGGCTCATCTGGCGAATCAACTGGACGAGATTCGTCATAACGGGCTGTACAAGTCGGAACGTGTCATTTCAACGCCGCAGGGCACTTACGTTCGAGTCGCGGATGGCAAGCCGGTCTTGAACCTGTGTGCCAATAACTACCTCGGACTGGCGCAGCATCCGGAAATCCGCGATGCCGCGAAACAGGCTCTGGATGACTGGGGCTACGGTTGTGCGTCCGTCCGATTCATTTGCGGAACTCAGGGGATTCACAAGCAACTGGAAGCAAAGCTTTCGACCTTTCTGGGAACCGAAGACACGATCCTTTATTCCAGTTGCTTTGATGCCAATGGAGGATTGTTTGAGACGCTGCTGACTGCGGAAGACGCAGTGATCTCTGACGAATTGAACCACGCCAGCATCATTGATGGCATCCGACTCTGCAAAGCCCAGCGGTATCGTTACAAGAATAACGACATGACCGATCTGGAAATAAAGCTGAAGGAAGCCGTCGTGGCAAAGGCCAGATTCAAGCTGATTGCCACTGACGGCGTATTTTCGATGGATGGCTACATCGCCAACCTGGCGGCAATCTGCGAACTGGCGGACAAGTACGATGCCCTGGTGATGGTTGATGATTCTCACGCCGTCGGATTCACCGGTTCTTCAGGCCGAGGAACGCACGAATTGCATGGTGTCATCGATCGGATCGACATCTTGACCGGCACGCTCGGCAAGGCTCTGGGCGGAGCCAGTGGTGGTTACACCAGCGGTCGCAAAGAAATCATTGAATACCTGCGTCAGCGTTCACGACCTTACCTGTTTTCAAACACCATCGCTCCTCCAATCGCAGCCGGCTCCATTGCAGCACTGGACATGCTCACACGTTCGACGGAATTGCGAGACAAGCTCGAAGGGAATACGCGGTTCTTCCGTGAATCAATGGCTACGCTGGGATACACGATCCTGCCGGGGACTCATCCCATTTCGCCAATCATGCTGGGCGACGCCACCCTCGCGGCCCGCGTCGCTGAAGCGATGCTGGAAAAGGGAGTCTATGTCATCGGATTCAGTTATCCAGTCGTCCCACAGGGCAGGGCAAGAATCCGCACACAGATCTCTGCCGCTCATTCACAGGCAGATCTCGAATTCGCGGTGAAGAGCTTTGCTGAGGTGAAACAGCAATTGGGGATCTGACAAAAGCGCGGCGGGGTCCAATGGACAGCAAACGAACCCGGATGTCGCATTCGCCCAATCGAACATATTCTTTATGACAACAACTCAACAAACTCTGTCCCGACGTCAATCACACTTTGCGTTGGAATGTCACCAGCGTACAGCACTGTCGGCCCTCCCACGCCGAAGCGACTCAGTTCATCTGGCGTGTAGAACTCTTTTCGGTCGCGTAACGTTTTTAATGTCAAGCGAAAATAGTGCATCAAGCGGATTCGACGCTCATCGGTAGTGACGAATGTTTCAAGTGAAGGCTCTGGCCCGAAGCCGAACCCAGCGGTTGCCTGAAGATGCCATTCCGCCTTGAGGTCGATGAGCCACTGATCAATTTTGGAATCATCAGAAAGCACGTGGCTGACTTCAAGCATCCACAGTTCCACGAAGACGTCGTTCGCTACGACTTCCCTGCTACCAAATCGCACCAATGCGTATCCCATGATTCAGTCCTGATGCGAACTGGTAATGACTAAGTTGCGTTTGATCGACATTCAACCGTGGCTTCCTGTTGGTTCAGCGCCGGCCACTCAGTAGACGTAGTGGTCGATCCACCGTCCGGTGTCAGGCTCAGCGGTGATTTGGGTCGTGAATTGGTGAGGCGGCAAGGATGCCGAACCTGACATCGGATGATAGATCGACCAGTAGGTCAGGCTGTGCCTGACACGATTGTTCATAGACCCATTATGGCCATCGCCAGCAAAGAGTCAGGCACAGCCTGACCTACAGGACTGCCCTCTCCCCTGGTT
>CAXBSB010000096.1:17500-26806 GCA_963977965.1 uncultured Schlesneria sp. | reverse complement strand
CAGTGGATGAACCCGATAGACATTCATTCCTCGTTTCAAACCACCCCGAAAAACGACCGTCAACATTCCCCGTTTCTCCAGCTTTGCTACCGCATTGACAACTGCTCGACGACTCGTCCCAATTCTGCGTGCTACGTCCAACATCGACGTGCGGACCGTTCCATTCTTCGTGTCTCGCCAAAGTACGAGCCATGTTGCCAGTTCTGCCCGTGACAGATCCGCCATCGAACAATCGACGAAAGAATTGAAGTCGCGGAACCGGCTCGATGTTTCCGCCGTTCGCTGCGGCGTCTCTTTGGGTTTGCCCATCGCGGTCGGCTGCGGAGTGGGCGGCGGCGGTAATGGCGCAAGGCGTCGAGAATGTCCGTCCATCATCGACTCGCCCCCCAGGCTTGTTTCATCGCGGCCCGCAAATTCACCGATTGTTGCCCGTACCCCGCAAACGGATCGTCGACCGGGGTGAACCGTTGCAACGGCTTGTCGAACGTCAATCGCAGATCGCGACATTCTGTCGCCATGGAATCACCAGTTGTTACCGGGGTTGATAAATCTCAGGCAAGTGCGATCGTGGCGTCAATCATCTTCAGCGAGATGAAATGTGTGCAGAAAGCGGTGGTAGATCGGGGCCAGGATGATGGCCATCAGCGACAGGAAGACGAGGCCGCTGAAGAGGCAGTAGAACGTCGCGAAGAGTTTTCCTGATACGGTTTTCATCGGATCGACCGGCCCCATTCCTGTCAGGATCATGGCGGCATTCAAAACGGAGTCGATCCATGTCAGATTCCCAAACACGTGGTATCCGAGTGTTCCGACGCCCAGTGACACTCCGATGACCAGCAGCGAAATGAGAACGCTGATTGCGATTCTGGCGATGAAGACCGGTTGGGATGCAACTGGCTCTTTCTTATTCTCAAACATCTTTACTCCCAAAGTATGGTGGCCGCAGGGCAGATTGGATTTTCGGGCAGTTTATCGTGTATGTCGAAATGCCCAGTAGATCAACACTCCCTGCAGCACCAGACGCAAGAAATGAAAAGTCGGCGGTGCCGGGACCAGGTGCTGGTTCTGGTAGAGATAAATGTTTGCTGGAAAGACGGCGATCAGTAACGCGATGATGCCCCATGCAGCATGCGGCCTGGACTGAGGAATGAGCAGCAGGATTCCCAATCCGATTTCACAGACGCCGCTGACGTAGACCAGTGCTCGATGAAACGGAAGATAGGGTGGAACGATCCTCAGGAAGAAGTCCAGGTTCACGAAGTGCATTATCCCGGCGAAGATCATCAGGACTGCCAAAAGGGCTCGTGAAACAACATCGGTTATCATACTTGGCCAGCCTTCAATTTCTGTAATCGCGTCGTAAAAGGGGTCAGACCCTTTGGAGGGTAGTCGATTTGACTTGGAAATCGAATGCCCGGAGAGGGTCAGACCCCTTTTACCACGGGCAACCAGCCCAACGACAGAATGCTCGCGGCTTTGCAACGCCGTTCAATCATTTTGTTGAGATCTTCGTGAATGTCGAGGATCGGTCGAACCAATGTCCAGCATATGCAATTTCGCTTTGTCTGGTGGTTTGATCAATCGAGTTCGCTTTGAGTCAAACGTTCAGGATTCTTAAAATCCTTGCGTTGAAGTGTGGACGAATCACGGGCGAGAGCAATAATCTCTTGATTACTCCTGATTGTGTCTTGTAATCGCTGTCCCGGAAATGGGGATGCGTGCGAGGCAATCCGTGATCTGTCCATCAATTCCACCGGAATTCTTGCATGTTTACTTCGCCCGGCCACGAATGGCAGGATCGCCTGTCCACCGTCGTAGAGACCATGCGCGAAATGAGTCTGCAGACGGATCCTCAAGCGATGGTGCGGATCTACGGTCAGCGCATGCAAAAGCTGTTGCCGGTAGCACGGCGGATTTCGCTCAGCCGACGTGGACTCAATCAACCTCAGTTCCGTATCACGCGCTATAGCGGTTGGGCCGAAGAGATCAATCCCTGGAAGCAGCCGGAACGGCTCCCATTGCTGTCAGGCGGAGTACTGTCTGAACTGATTTACGGGAATGAACCGCGAGTCATCAACAACATTCAGATACCTCACAGTGATCCGGCGGCGGAGTTTCTCAGCGGAACACGTTCGCTGATGGCGATTCCGTTGTTCGATCAGGGGGAGTCGAAGAACATGGTCGTTGTGACCCACAACGATCCTGATGGTTTTGTCGAAGCAGAACTTCCCGAACGAGTCTGGATGGCGAATCTGTTTGGGCGAGCCGCTCAAAACCTGGTTCTTGCCGAACAGTTGGATGTCGCCTATCAAGCGGTTGAGCGTGAACTGAAAGTTGTCGCGGATATTCAGCGGTCGCTGCTCCCCAAATCGCTGCCACAGCTTTCGACGATGCGAATGGCGACACACTATGAGACATCGCGGCATGCAGGGGGCGATTACTACGATTTTTTCACGCTGCCTAACGGCCGATGTGGCATCCTGATTGCCGATGTGAGTGGTCATGGAACCCCGGCGGCTGTGGTAATGGCAGTTCTTCACAGCCTGGCTCACATGTATCCGGGTGATCCGATGAACCCGAGTCTGCTGTTGAATCATCTGAATCATCACCTGACGACAAGGTATACGTCGGAGTCAGGTCATTTCGTGACCGCCTTTTATGGGATTTACGACGATCGGACACGCGAATTGACATTTTCCAGTGCAGGACATAATCCTCCGAGACTGAGGCACTGTGGGCATCAGGACGTCACGGCACTCAATCACGCCACCTCAATGCCATTGGGGTTTATGCCTGACGTGACGTACCAGAACCACACTATCGCCCTTCGTCAGGGTGATCGAATTGTTTTCTACACGGACGGTATCACCGAGGCTGCCAACCCTGTAGGTGAATTGTTCGGAACTGATCGCCTCGATCAGATCGTCGGGTGCTGTCACCGAGACACTCAAGGGTCACTCGACCAGGTGGTATCTGCCGTGAATGAATTCACGCACCATGTTCCGCCGTCAGACGATCGAACACTCGTGATCGCGGATGTTATTTGACGCTGTGCGAAACCGTATGATTTGGCGCCGTCTGGGGTAGAGCAGGGGCTATCCGCAATGCCTCTGCGTTGTCATTCCCACGAAGGCGGGAATCCAGTGCATTTTCATTCGGTCTGGTTTCGGGCTCGCTGGATTCCCGCCTTCGCGGG
Organism: uncultured Schlesneria sp.; assembly: GCA_963977965.1. GTDB lineage: Bacteria > Planctomycetota > Planctomycetia > Planctomycetales > Planctomycetaceae > Schlesneria. The sequence continues at coordinate 23,610 of CAXBSB010000096.1, read as the reverse complement.
AATGACAGAGTACGGAGAAGACTTCAAGTTGGTTTATGGCAGAAACCGCAGCCGTTCGGCCGGGGTCGGGAACCTGCACGTTTCGTTCTTGCCAAAGAAACGGTAGCGGTTGCGAGCGATCAGGGTGTAGCCGAGGTTGCGGATCGGCATCGGGATCAGCCAGAGGAGTGCGCCCACGATTCGCCAGCCGAGACTCAATCGCCAGAGGATTCGGACGGCAGCAGACGACTTTCGAAAAGTCTGACCTTCGATCCAAAGCACCATCGTGTTCAGATCCTGCAGGTCGGCAGGAGTCAGCAATCGAGCTGCTGTCTCACCCTGTAGCGGCGAAAACTTGATGCGTCCCTGTTGATCGCGCGTCAGGACGAAGTCGACAGACTTATTGCAAAGGCCGCAAACGCCGTCGAAGAAGAGGATCGTCTGCACGGCATCGTCACAGCGCTCATTCGCAGCGACCGATTGCTCAGCCACCGTCAGCGATGCTGCACTTACGCTCATGATTCGACTCCCTCACCGAAATAATACGCCTCCGATACTACCGCAGAAACCGTGCAGAGAGAACAGGATTTCTTGGCATCCCGACCCGAACGACGGTGGCCTCCGGAAAAATACTGTTTCGTCGACCCCGTAACGCCAGCACTGGGCGACCCATAAGAGCTTTCCTACGGAAAGGACGTATTGACCCATTTTACGGATCGGTCATACCATCCGGCGCTTCTACCTGCACCTGGGGGCTTCTCGTGCGGGTATTAGCGGGGGGAATGGTCGACCATGTGCCGATCGGGGCTTCTCGAAACGGTCGCTGCCAATCGCTGCCTGCTGTTCACGCTGGCGGTTGCGCTCGTGGTACGCCTGGTTCTTGCGGTCGTCATTCAACACCGCGTTGATCAACCTCCTTCCCGCCTCTGCCTGATCGCTGGGGACGCCGAAGGTTACTGGGAGTTGGCGCAACATCTTGTCGCGATGGAAGATTTCGCGATTTATGAGCCGCCCCGTTATGTGCTGCGTGTCCCCGGATTCCCAGTGGTGCTCGCGATGTCTCAGGCACTTTTCGGGAGCAACGTCTTCGCGACCAGATGTCTGCTCGCCTGTATCGGGACCGCTGCTTGCGGATTGACCTACTGGCTGGGACGCGAACTCGTTGATGAAACGACCGGACTGATCGCAGCCGTTTATACGGCTCTTTCCCCCACGATGGCACTTTTCAGTGTCCTCATCCTGAGTGAAACACTTTTTGCCTTCACGCTTCTTCTCAGCCTGATCACCATGGTGCGGCTGGTGTGGCCCAATGGTACTAACGCAACTGGCCGAGTCATGGGCCGGGCACTCGTGGCAGGGGGGCTGATCGGTCTGGCGACACTGGTCCGTCCGACATGGCTGTATGTGGGCGTCCTGATCGCTGCTGTCATGATTGTGCTTGGTGAGGGGGCTCGGCGGTTCAAACTCTTGTGCCTTGCAGGAATGTTGCTTGGCGTCGGGCTTTCAATGGCACCTTGGGCCGTACGAAACGGCCTTGTTACTGGACACTTGGTTTTTACGACTCTTTGGGCCGGGCCCAGTCTCTACGATGGACTGAATCCGCAGGCGACCGGGGATAGCGACATGCGGTTTGTGGAAACGGATCGCTTGTTCGAACAACTCAGCGAATACGAGGTGGATCGCGAATATTCCCGGCGAGCGTGGAGGTTTGCCGCCGAGAATCCTGGGCGGGTTCTGTGGCTGGCCTGGAAGAAGCAGCAGCGGTACTGGAGTCTGGTTCCGAACGCAGACCAGTTTCGCGACGTTCGACTTCAGGTCGTCGTGTTTCTTGCGGTTCTCCCGCTGATGGGATTTGCGATTTATGGAGCGTGGCTGTCGCAACATAAGCCATTAACGCTGGTTGCGACGACCGGGGCGCTATTGTTGTTTGCCGGACTGCATCTGCTGTTCGTTGGATCGCTACGGTATCGGTTGCCAGCAGAATACCCGCTGTCGGTGCTGGCTGCGGTTGGGGTTCGTCAACTGTTCCTTCGTCTCAAGAGGGCAGCATGATTCCCCGTACGAAGCTTATTTGCGAAATTGTTGTCAGGGTTCACGGAGTCCCCCAGTGAGTGCGATCTTCAAATGGATGATCGTACTGCTGCTGTTACTGACAGTGGCTGGCGGGGGCGGTGTGTACTGGTGTTACATTCGCAGTGACGAACTTCTGCGAGTGGAACTGCTGAAACAGTTGCAGGTTATGGCTCCTGATCTGAAGTTTGCGATCGAACGCGCGAACTTCGATTTCATTGGGCGAGTCCGCATCCAGGGGCTGGCAATCCAGTTACCGGAAGAGACTGAGCCGGCTCTTTATGTTCCGGAAACCGTGGTGACTCTGGACGACCAGCAGATGACCGACTTTGACAAAGTATCTGTCCAGCGAATGCGGTTTGTGCATCCGCAACTGCGAGTCATCCGAAAGCGTGATGGCCGATGGAACTGGCAGGGGATTACCTGGGTGCGCAACAACGCTCAGGCAGTTCCTGAACTGGAAATTGAACATGGAATGATCATTGTCGATCTGCAACGTGACCGCCGGGCGTCGCGTCGGTTGACGATGGCAGATCTGAATGTGAAGGGGGTTCCAGCAGCCGCTCGAAAATTCACCGCGGTCATCTCGACACGAATTGACCCGGCTGGACCATTGTCCGCAACGATTGATGCCAACCTGGATGGTCCGCCTTTCCAGTTAGAAGCCAAGTGGATGCGACTGCTTGTCGATGACGATCTGCTGGACCTCATCGGCGAGGTGTCACCTTCAGTCAATGACAAGCTGATTGAAGCCAGACAGGCAGTGGCAAACCTGGCGGCGACACAGGCAGCCTCGTCTTCTATCGCTGCGAGACCTGGATCAAACCCTAATGCGAACGCGGCACCAATCAGTTTGCAATCACAGGTTCCTGCCATCAGTTATCCGGTTCCAGGGCCATTTGGTCTGAAATGCAATTGTGATTTGCACTGCCGTCTGAAATGGACGGACGGAGAGAATCCGTTGCAGTATCAGGTGCTGGCGGAAGTGCGCAGCGGCCAGTTCAGCAATGTCGTTTTGCCCTTCCCATTGTACGAGATCCGGGGAGCGGTCTACGTCGATCCGAAGCAGGTTGTCTTGCGTGACGTTCGAGCGGAAAACGGGACGACTCGGTTGTATCTCAGCACGCAAGTCACTCCGCTCGCGAGCAACAAAATCCCTCGCCTGAAACTCCAGATTCGAAACGTTGCCGTTGACGATGCTCTCAAATCTCGCCTGCCTGAGCCTGCCCGTAAGTTCCTGAACGCATTCGGTGCGGGTGGGATGGTGGATCTCGATCTGGCGGCCGTACAAGGCGACAAACTCTCTTGGGAGGGCGACTTACAACTCACCGAGGGGACATTCAATCACGAGAAATTCCCCTATCCGATTCGCGATGTCACAGGGACTGTTCGTCTGCGTGGCCAGCGAATTGAATTGAGTGCCACTGGAAAGGCGAGCGGCGTTCCCGTCAAGGTGAGCGGTTGGCTGGAGAATCCCGGGGCAGCTCATGAATCCGAGTTCATCGTTACGGGAGATGGAATTCCCATCAACAGTGTCCTGTCGGACGCGTGCCCGGTTGCTCTTCGCAAGGCATTGCATGAGCTTGACTTGCAGGGTGGCGGAGACTGCTGGGTTAAGTTTCAGAAGCCGGCGGGTGTCGGGAATAAGTATCAGATCTACACCGCGGTCCGACTGAATGAATGTTCCTGCCAACTGCGAAGCTTTCCGTATCGCGTTGAGCATTTGAAAGGTCTGGTGGTCTGGGACGACGATCTGGTGACCTTCAAGGGGCTGCAGGGGACTCACGACGAAACGGAGTTGAGTGCTGCCGGACAGTTTCGTCGCTCACCTGCACCCGGGCGACTTGATTTAGTGATTCAGGCGAACAACGGTGCGTTTGACCGAGCTCTGGAGTTAGCGGTCCCTCCGTCGATTCATAAGCTGTGGCAAGAGTTTCAGCCAAGTGGACTGTTTGATGTCAAGACCGTGATTGGTTGGGTTCCAGGCCAGCCGTGTCAGGTGGAAATGCCTGAAATCAGCGTAAAAAATGCTGAACTCACCCTGCGAAGTTTTCCGTGGACATTGCAGCGGCTGACCGGTGAGTTTGCGTACACGGCTCCGAATGTCGTGATCAAATCCGTCAGCGCCCAGCACGATGACACTCAATTGCGAGGTCGGGGGGATGTTTCGTTCTCTCCGGGAGAACCTTGGCGTCTGACGTTTGATGAGCTTCATGTGGATGACCTGATTCCAAATGCCACGTTTCGAAAAGCGTTGCCAAAACAGTTACGGACGGTGTTTGACACGCTCAACCCGACTGGAAAATTCTCGATCAGCACAACCGTCTGGGAAGGGCAAGCTTCGCGGTTCGGCAGTGTGCAGCTTGTGGGCGCGGATGGAGATCCGGACATTGCATCAGCGTGGGATATTCAATTAACGCTGGCAGACAGTTCAGTTCACGCGGGGATCCTGGTGGATGACATCCATGGGCGAATCGACATGAAAGGGGCGAGTGATGGTGTCGCGACAGCATTGACTGGAAAGTTAGACCTGGATTCGATTTCCGTATTTCGCCAGCCGACGGGAATGGCACATCAGATCGTGCGGGTTGTCGGGCCATTCAGTTTGGAAAATGGAGTTTTTGTGGGGGGCTCACAGGCGATGGCGCTGCCTGTTCCCGGGCAGACTCCGCGAGCCAATTTGCCGGATCGAATCAGTGGCGATTTTCTTGATGGAAAGCTGACGCTGGATGTGCGAGCAGACTTGCGAGGCGAACCGGAATACAGCCTGTTGACTACGATGACGCGAGGTCGTCTGGAGTCGTACGCACATCAGTATCTCCGCGGCCAGTCGAATCTTGCAGGCGTTATGAACGGTTGGATGCGGTTGTGGGGCAAGGGGAAGAGTGAGGATCAGATTCGGGGGCGGGGAGAAGTTCAGATTGCTCCCGCAGCGCTTTATGAGCTCCCGATTTTCGTCCAGATCTTCCAGGCGTTGCGGCTGGATGCGGTTGACCGCACAGCATTTGACCGAGCGGATGTTGCATACACGATTGATCGTTCTCGCTTTAACTTCGATGCGGTCCATCTGACCGGTTCAGCGATCGATCTGGTGGGGCGGGGGTATGTCCGGTTTGATGGAGGGATGCAATTTGATTTCTATTCGATGCTGGCCAGGAACCGCGTTCGTATTCCTGTGATCAGTGAAATTGCGAATGTCATCAGCCGCGGATGGGTTGGGGTCAAGGTGACCGGCCACATTGGAGCTCCAGAAACTCGCATGGTCCCTGTTCCTGAGATTGACGACGCCTTGAAGCAGTTGATGGGAACAGGTGAAACGCAGCGCCGCGGTGCGACAGTCCCCAAGCCCGGAGATCCACTCCGTCGGTAACTGGTTGACCGCAGTCACTTCAGCGCCCGGCTCTTCATCAACAGTCGCTCGCCGGCTTGTCTTCAAGTTCGGGTGCCACGGTTTTGGAGTCCGCGACAAGGCCGTGCGTCTTCGGGCTCCTCTGGCAGCCCTATCAATTCACAACACCTTTCCAAACTTCGCTTTTGGGAAAATGGATTAACGCAAGGGCGCAAAGGCGCAAGAGTAAAGCGGCTTTGTTATTCCTATGGCGTCCTCGCGCCCTTGCGTCTTTGCGTTAAACTCCTGCTTTGTGACGAGAAATCGCCGGAAAAGTCCCCCCGATCGCGCCAAAGCGACGAGAAACGTGCCTGCGAGGTCGATTTAAAAACTTCCAGAAAAATGACGGCGCGGTACCTTGACCCCCGAGGTCCTCGTGCATATCATCTGCCCCACGCCGCGACGCGAAGTCGCCGTGTCCTTCGGTCAACGAATCGAAGTGTGCCGCGAGAAACTCGCAACTGCCGATTTATGAGCAGTTTGTGATGTCTCGGTGGTGCTAAAAGCTCTTTAACAATTCGGCAAAGTGTAATCTGCACGTATTTCGTGACAACAGCGAGAGTTGTTGTCCGTAGCGGGCCACCATTTGCGAGGGCCGAGGTTCTCAGTCGCCGATAAGGCGAATGAGGGCTGAGGGTTAAATCGCGAACCATTCATCATGGTGGCCAAGCAA
>CAXBSB010000096.1:0-15000 GCA_963977965.1 uncultured Schlesneria sp. | reverse complement strand
TGGGTTTAAACCGTCGTGAGACAGGTTGGTCCCTATCTGCTGTGGGCGTACGAAACTTGAGGGGTTTTCTCTTTAGTACGAGAGGATTTGGAGGGACGTACCTCTGGTGTTCCTGCTGTCACGCTAGTGGCACCGCAGGGTAGCTAAGTACGGTCGGGATAAGCGCTGAAAGCATATAAGCGCGAAGCCTCTCCCAAGATTAGGTTTCGTTGAACGCAAGTTCTGAAGTCCCCTGGTAGACGACCAGGTTGATAGGTCGGAGATGTAAGGTCAGTAATGATCTCAGTTGACCGATACTAATGGACGAAAGCTTGGCCACTTTGATGAATGGTTCTCGAAGAGATACCTGCAGATTGCAATTTGCTTCGACTGGCTGCTGCTGACCCGGTAGCCAGTTGTTATCCGGTGATGATGTGCGTGAGGAAACACCCGTTCCCATTCCGAACACGAAGGTTAAGCTCACGCAGCCGATGATAGTGCAAAACAGCGCGAAAGTAGGTTGTTGCCGGGTTCTTATGGCGGCTCGCAGAAATGCGAGCCGCTTTTTTTGTTGCCATTCGCTATACTCCCCGAAATCCATCGGGAGGAACGTGGGTGACTACAATCGATCATGCACATGAATCTCTGCTGCGGCAGGGCCGTTGCCTGACACTCGGTCGTGTGGTGTGGCAGATCGGGATTGTTCTCGTTCTGCTCAGCGCATTCGACGTGTACGCCGATGAGCGTCAACGTCTGACTCTTGATCGTGTTCATCGCCGTCGAAACTCAAATGCGGCCCTGCGTGCCATTGGTGATAAGTTCCCAAACGACGTCGAGAAACTGCGGCTTGGCCAGGCAGTGCTCGACTCAGAATCGGATGCTTTCTTCGACGATCTGACTTCAATTCGGCGAGGTGTCGAGTCACGGCTTCGACGTACATCTGACGAAGTGGCTCGAAAGTACGACACGCTGTTCGCTGTTGAATCCAGGAACCTGTTCACGGCTGCGGTCGGTGAGTCGTCGATTCTGAAGTTGCGACGCGTCGTTAATCGCTTTTTCCTGACCGAAGCGGGCTATCTCGCGGCCGAACAACTCATCGCACATTGGATTGATTCCGGTGAATACGGACTGGCGGGTAGCCTTGCTCGACAGGTTCTTGCAGAGCCGGTTCACGCACGGCGAACGACACCTCAGTTCCGAAAAATGCTGGCAGTACTAAAGGTTGCCACCGGGGTTGAATTCAACTCCAACCTCAATGACACAAACTCAGGGGTGCAGCTTCAACAACGATTCACGGAATTTCGTCAGTCCCTGTATCCGCTCGATTCCGGATGGCTGATGCACGGCGGAAGTTCTGCCGGTGGTCGAGTCGTTGATGGCAGTCCGGTCATTCCAATGCCAGCCTGGAAGGCAGATCTGTTTGCGAATCAATCGTCGCGATCTGTACAGGATTTCCTGAAGGACTGGGAAGGGTCGCGGAAAGAGGATGACGAACCGTGTTGCCCGGCAACCTATCCCGTGGTGGTCGATCGCAGTGTCGTTTTCCGAGATACGAACGGGCTGCGGGCAGTCGATGTCAGCACGGGAAAGCTCAACTGGTCATTCAACTGCAACTACCGGACTTCCCGTGTTGAGGCTTCACGCCGCTTGATTCGAACTCGTGGGTTTGGGGGGAATTCGGTCCAGGTTTCTGGTTCGAATTCGTTGGGCGAAAACACATTGATGGGCGTGATCTCTTCAGATGGTCAGCGAGTCTATGCAATTGATACCTCGATAGCTGGTGAAACGGACGAAGAGTTGAATGCTCTGGCACCCGTCCATCCCTTTCGGAATCGTCTGGTTGCCGTTCGCGCGCAGCCTGGCACTCAAGCGGGGAAGATTGCCTGGATCAACGAAGGGATCATCCCGCCACGAATGAGGTCACCTGGGGGGCCGTTACGGCTTTCATTCCTTGGCGTACCACTCCCCGGCATCAGCGAACTTCTGTGTATTACAGAGCATGACATTGAAGTTCATCTGACAGCCCTGGATCCGCAAACGGGCGAAATGATCTGGACCCAGCCCCTCTGTTCTGTTGAGCGAACGGAACTTGCCGATCCTGAACGACACGAAACAGCATGTCTCCCGATGCGAAGTGACGGCGTTGTCGTCTGCCCGACGAATACCGGCTTGCTGGTCGGTGTCGATCAAGCTCGGATGAATCTGATGTGGGCCGCGTTTGTGGATGATTTGCCAGAGGCGAAACGGGGGCAGTTTCGTGGAGTCATGGTGAATCCTTCGCAGGGCTATGCTGGTTATGGTTCCCAGGTCCTGGTTGCGGACGGACGTGTTCTCTACGTTCCTCTCCGCTGCAGTCAGATCCATTGTCTGGATCTTGCGACCGGGCAAATCGTCTGGTCGGTTGCTCGGAACGGAGCCGAATTCATCGGCGCGGTTTCTGGCGGACGAGCGTTGGTCGTCGGTCGTCAGCGGTGTCGCAGCCTGAAGTTGGCTGATGGGACTGAAATCTGGGACGTTGGAACTGGAATGCCGGCGGGGCGAGGGATCGCGATCGGCGATCGGTATGCACTTCCACTCGACGCCGGGCGCCTGGCATATCTCGATATGGCAACGGGCCGGGATCATGGGACGAAGGCCCTGCAGAGCGATATAGCTCTGGGGCATCTGGTTGCTGATCGGGAACGCGTGTATTCACTCAGTTCTCGAGGCCTTGCAGCGTTGCCTCAAGTCGATTTTGTGTTGCGCGAGATCAATGCTGCCGGGTCCGGGAATGCCAGTGGCATCCATCGTGAAATCGCCATGGCAGAAATCGCGATGGTTCAGGGGAATCTGGTCGACGGAGAGCGTCGACTGAGGATGCTTCTTGCAGGCGAATTGACGTCAATCGATCGCGAACGATCGAAGCGTGAACTGCGAGGTCTGCTCTTCCAGAAAATTGAAGGGCGTGCGGATTCCGTTGCTCCTGAGATGGAAATCCTGGGGCCGCTTCTCGAAAGTCCTGAGGACCAATTCCGCTTCCTGGTAGCCGCTTCAACTCAACCGGCGGAGATGCCACGCTGGTTGACGCCTGAGCAGGTGGCTGAGCGAATCTATCGCCTTCCCGAACAAATCACGACGGGGTTACCAGGCGAGGAAGAGTGGAAGGTTTCACCCGCGGCCTGGTGTCGTCTGCAAATGAAGGGTTCGATCGCTGACGGATTTGGAGAACGTCAGCGGCAATTGCGCTCACCACCTCTGCGAGGCGACGTGAATCCTGACGACCTTCACCGATTTGTTCGTGTCTATAACTCGGATTCTGCCGCAATCGCGCCTCGATCATTTCTCGCCTCACAATCGATGAAGGCAAGATCAGTTCACGCTGGGGAGATGTTGTGGTTACGTAATTCGATGGATGCTGAACCACGTGTCGCGGCCGAAGCCGCTTTGCGACTGATGGAACTCTGGGAAGAGAACGGGTTTGTTGCGGACGCTGCTGGGCAACTCGATTTGCTCGCGACAAGGTTCGGTGATGTCAGGCTTCCCGGGGGGATGACGGGGCATGAGGTTGTGAAACAACTCAGCGAGGAGCGGGTGGCAAAGATCGCTTGGCGAAAATCACGAGAACCTCGCTGGGATGTTCAACGGGTTGAGATTGATCAGACCGTTGCTCGCCCCGATTTTTCTCAGCCATTGACGCCGCTTCGCAATTCACAAGATGAACTGGTTCGATATCAGTCTGACCGACTGGGGACCGTGATACAGGGGCGAACGGCGCGATATACCTGGCAACCGATTGAATTTGTCCTGAGTCCATCGGATTCTGAGGACAAAACCTTACTGACGATTTTTGATCAGCGGACTCATTCGCGCCTGGGCTTCTTGAATATCCCGTTGACGAATCGGTTTCCGGGTGTGGATAAAGTCGTGACCAGCGGGCATCTGATTCCGCTCGGATTGCCCGGCGGGATTGCGGGGGTCTCGACGCTTCAACTCGGTGATGCCGAACCTGTCTGGAAGCAGATGCCAGACGACCTGGCCGGCCGACGCTCACCCGTGAACCCAGGTCCTGCAGGTCCCGATTTTGCTTCGTTCAGTTGGAGAAACTACGTCTATGTGGTTGATCCCCTGGATGGGACACTGCTATGGCAGCGTAAACTTGCGGTATCGTCGCAGGAGATGAATCCAAATTTCCGACTGGAATTGATCGGTGATCGAGAAGTCATCGGAGTGCAACGCGTTGTCGATTCTGGCGACGGGATGCCGAAAGTCCATTACGAAGTTTTTGACACGGCAACAGGCCGCCGTTTGCCGAATGTGAAGCCGGGGTATATTTCCGGGCAATGGCGAGGTTCCTATGGTCGGCACATCGTTGGAATCGTCGACAGCAAGGGAACCCGAGTCCTGGAAATTCGCGACCTGCTGACGGACAAGGTTGAGATCACCGAGGAACTGCCGGACACGCGTCTGCCAGTCTTTGTCCCAGGAGGCGAGTTGATCTATGTCAGTTCTGGCGGTCACGTTCGCATCTACGACGTGGGACTTTGTCAGAAAAAGCTCTCTGTCGAACTGGACGTGGCCGAGGCCCTGCAGATTCGAGCCGTTCAGATGTTCTCGGACCGGTCCCGGTATTTCATCAACATTCGCAGGCATACCGCGACCGCCACGACGACTCAGAATTTCCAACCCGTCAGCGGACAACACGTCCCTGGATTAGCCGTCGGAGATGATCTTTATGCATTCGATCGAGCTACGGGGGAATTATTGTGGAAGCGATCGATTCCCTATCGAACGGTGATGCAGTTCCGGGATTGTCAGTTGCCATTTCTGGTGATGCTGAGCCAGGTCAATGACCGCACGAACAGTGCGTTGCAGAGCCTGGCGATTGAAGTGATCGACTCCAGCACCGGCTTGACGATCGGTTACCGTGACCATCTGAAGTACGACCAGGTAATCGAAGCTCATTACGACGGCGAGGCAGGGCGCATCCACCTGCGTGGACAACAAAGCGATATCGAACTGAGATTCAATCCCATAAACGCGAACCCCGCGATTTCTATGATGCAGGGCTCTCTTGATCGGCCTGAAACCACAAGTGTTCGGCGCGGGTCTCCAGATCCCGCCGAACCATCCAACTGAAGGTCTCTCGTTCATTCGAGTCGCATTCGCCAGAATCAATGACGTGGGGAATAAGGTCGATTCATGAAAATGATTGGAAGTCGCGATGAGTGACAATGACGCAGCGAAACTTGACGTGCAAAAAGGATCAGCGGCAGGTTCGACGCCGATTCGGTTTGCCGTCGGTATGTTGGCCGGAATGGTAATCGGTGTCGTCGCGTACGTAGTCTTGACGGAGTCGTTGGTTGTTGCTGTGGATCGATACCGCGACCAGTTAGCGATCGAAGAACCTTCGATGGCCAGGAATCCAGCCGATACTGCCAGATTGCACGAATCCGTACGATTCAATTACGAAAAGTTGAGTATTGGGGCGCTGTCACCATTTGCGGTTGCAGGCGGAATTCTAGCCGCGGTGCGACAAAAGACACGGTGGCATGCGGCCCTTCGGTACTCTCCAATGATTGCGATTCTAGGACTCGTGTTGCTATCGGGATTTGTGCAGTACCAGAGGAAATGCGAATCGCTGGATCTTGAAAAGGTAACGGCCGCGGAGATTCGCAATCCTGTTCAATCGCAATACTAGAAAGAATTTTTCACGCCAAGACGCTAAGACGCAAAGAATTCAGGAATGTCGTAGAATCAGCTGGCCTTGTCAGCTCTTTGCGTCTTAGCGTCTTTGCGTGAACCTTCTGCCGCCTGCTTCTTTGCATGTGCATAGCCCACGCTGCCGTCAACACGACGCTCGGTGCTGGAATCCGACTTTGAAGGAGCCAGATCTGGTCCGACTTGGCCGAGCGATTCGTTGACGGTAGAAAGAAGTTTTCACGCCAAGACGCGAAGACGCAAAGAATTCAGAAGCTATAGAATCGGCCGGAGTTGTCATCCCTTTGCGTCTTAGCGTCTTTGCGTGAGCCTTCCGCTGCCCGTGTTTTTGCGTGAATCCGTGAGAGCTTTGATATGAACGAAAACCAGATCGCCAAAGACGTTGTCGATGCCGCCGTGAAGGTCCACGCTAAGCTCGGTCCCGGATTACTGGAATCCGTCTATGAAGCTGTCTTGGCGCGAGAGATCGAACGGCGTGGCTGGCATGTGGAGCGGCAGGTGCCAATTCCTATCAAATACGATGGATTGCGATTCGATGAAGGCTTTCGTGCGGACATCCTTGTGGAAGGAAAGGTCATCCTCGAACTCAAGTCCGTGGAGCAACTCGCGAAGGTTCACTTCAAGCAACTCACGACCTATCTTAAGCTTGCCGACAAGCGACTTGGACTCATTCTCAACTTCGGTGCCGATCTGATGAAGGAAGGTATCAAACGCGTCGCCAACGGTATCGAGGACACTCCATGAATCACGTTGCCGGGATATTGGCCTTGATAATTTCGACTCGCATTAAAACTCGAAGCCGGACGCAAGCGAGTCGCGGTTGATGGACGCATCGTAAATCAACAGTTGGCGAGCATTCAACACGGAGTCGACGAAAGTTCATCAGGTCGGCCAGAGACGTGAAGGACGCGTCCAAAACTATCAGTACCGGACCGTCGTCTGAAAATAGAGTTGTTCTGCGTTGCCGCGAGGAGAAACGTTGTTGATGTAGTCTCCGTAGAAGAATTGGAAATAGCCCATTTCAAAACTCAGGTTCGCGTTGACGTTGTACGTGGCCAGTAAGTCGACTTCGCTGCCGATGTTGCTGCCCTGATTGGTTGCACCGGGGAATTCCTGGCCTCCGACCGTGTAAAGATGATCGTTGGTGTTGGCCAGTTGGAAGAAGTGCTGTGCCACTTGCAGGTTCAGTTTCTGGCTTGGTTTCAGATTCAATCGCCAGTTCACGTCGCTCAAGTTCTGACGCGCCAGGTTGTCAATCAAACCCATATAGGCATGGACCAGGCCGTAGTATTGGAAGAACGTGTTATTCACGTTGTCGTTGGGATTACCATCGCCAGAAGCCCAGTCGTAAAAGCCCCAGAGAGTCGGTTCCCACATCACGTTTTTCCACTGATGACCCAGGCCTGCGGCGACGAATCCCGCTTGAACACTTTGTCCCTGGTTGTTCCCGAACTGGTAACCTCCTTCGAGATCCGTCAGCCATGCTCGCGACGCGTCATCGACGTTAAACGTTCCTGCCCATCGATGTCCCCAGGTGTATCTGTTGCCGATCGGGAAACCTGCGCCGCCCGGAAACGAGCCGTCGTAGTTCGCCCAGAGAAGATACGAATCAATCGTGTGGTTCTTGATTCCTTTGTACGTTGCGTAGCCACCACCAAAAATGATGTTGTGATTCGGAGGGTCAAATCGATTGGAAAGGTAATTGACCCCGAGCTTTGGGCCAAGTCCACCACCGTCACCGATGGTCGCGGTATTCACGGGATTCGTCAGCCATGCGTCGAGATCCCATGACGTTCCGGGGCTGTTCAGTCGGATTCCCTGAAAGTTACGTCGAGTGTTTGCCCAGTCGAGTGGTGAGATCAGCCGCTGTGAGCCAAACGACATTTCCTGTCGACCGACTCGTAACCAGACTGGCTTATCGTCGCGTTCCATCACCTTCAGGTCGACAAATGCGTTTTGCAGATCCCAGTGATTGGCATCGATTCCTGTCGCAGGAAGATCGTTGTTGTAGATGTCCGCATTGATCATCTCAACATAAATGCGACACCAGTCAGAATGCTTCAGGTCGAGATAATTGCGCCAGCGGACGAGATCGTAAACAGACCGTCTCTTGAACGGCGGCCGAAGTCGGTTGACTTCATCCATGTAACGCCAGCGAAGTTCACCCCCGACCGAGATTCGAGTCTCATCGGTGTCACAGTTAAAAAGGTCTTCCAGAGGAACATCTTTGAAGGCCTCTCCAAACAGAGGCTTGTGACTGGGATCCTTTTTGTAACTGAAGTCATTGTCGAAATAGTTCAATTTCCACGGCTGAACCGGGGGCTTTGGTGCCGCAGGCTTTTGAGGGGCTGATGGTACAGCGGAAATCGTAGTCTGCGAGACAATCGTCGCAGGAAGTACATCGTCGATGGCAGAGGAATTCAATGACGCTGTTGAGGCGGGCGAAGGTGGTAATTCAGGAATGACTTCATCTGCAAATGCCGCAGCGCCAATTCCAAAACTCAGACTGCAAATGAACTTTGACCAGTGTCGCATGAAATCTCATTCCTTCGAAGCGTCCGTATCCTGCAAGGCGAGGCGAGATTCGAACTTCCGTCCAATTTCCTGGGCCCAAACCTGTTTTCAGATTATCGAGTGTACGACTCGACTGAGCAGATGTGGGAAGGTGCATAGTTTCTGACGTGGCATCAGTAGAGACGAGAAGTTCCGGTTATGACGGTCGTGTTGATCGGGCAGTTTGCTGATTTATAACCTTCGGCACAAAATGCCGACGGTTACTACGTCTCGACGTGATCCGATGGGCGCCAGAACGGAATCTCGCGCAGGACTTTGTCGAATCGGAATGCGATGAGGGACGGGCTGAAAGCCCCGTCCCTCACGAGTTACTGTCGTAGCTGGGTTCAAACGACCAGATTTATGCTGTTTCCGCTGCCAGTTCCGGCCCCGCTGGAACGGTTGGTGTCTCGCTTGCGGATACAGGGTTCATCGCCGTCAGAAGAGACAGGATTGCTGTCAAACAGACTATCAGACCGAGCAACCAGAAGACTGTCGGCCAGCTCATTTTCGACTGAAACAGGAACCCTGCGCAGACGGCTCCGACATTGCCACCAGCTCCTACGATTCCAGCGACGGATCCCAGTGCAGGACGGTTGATAAACGGGACGATCGCATAAACAGCTCCGTTGGACATCTTGATGAACAGGCCCACGCCGAGCAGCATCGCGATTGCCAGCCAGAGTTGATTCGCCATCGAAAAAGCCAACAGCAGCAAACCTTCACCGAGAATCGTCAGGAACAGCCAGCGTGCGCGACCCGACAGCCCGCTCATTTTCGCCCAGCGATCACTGACAATTCCGCCGAGAGCGCGAGCAAACAAGTTCATCATTCCGAAACTGGCGGCAATCGTCCCCGCCATGTACATGTCGAGTTCGAAGTAATCGGTGAAGTACAGTACGGCAACATTATCCAGTGTCAGTTCCAGCCCGAAGCAGCAGGCGTAGAGCAACGCAAGTGCCCAGACGCGGTAGTCGCGTGCCGCTGCCATGAATGTGGAGTGCTTCGTCGAGACGGGCATTCGTCCTGCAGCTTTCAACTCGGCGAAATTGCCTTCCGGCGTATCCTGAGTAAATCGCCAGTAAAGAATGCCGGTCAAGGCGCAGACAGCTCCAGCGATGACCATGCAGACTCTCCATCCCACCGCAGGCGTCGCTCCCAGCCCAGTGATTAAAGCGAATAACAAAGGCATCGCGAGTTGCGTCATACCCCCACCAAGATTTCCCCAGCCGGCCGCTGTTGCATTGGCGGTACCGACACAATTCGAGGCGAACATTCGTGACGTGTGGTATTGCGTGATTACGAACGACGCACCGATCGCACCGATCAGCACTCGACCGATCAGGAATGTGGTGAAATCATGAGCCAGGCCTACGGCCATGACAGGAATGGAGCCCAGCAGCAATAACCATGTATACGTCAATCGAGGACCGAAACGGTCACACAAGCGACCAATCAGCAACCGAAAGTAGACCGTGACCGCCACCGAACCGATGATGCACCAGCCGACCTGTTCCTTGGTCAATTCCAGCTCTTTTCGAATGACAGGCATCAATGGTGCCAGACCAAACCAGGAAAAGAAGCAAAGGAAGAATGCGAGCCATGTCAGATGAAATGCACGCATTTGCGGCGTATCGAACCTTAGAAGTTCAAGTCGTTCGGCAGGACCGTTCGCGGGGATCACATGAGTCGCGGACATCGAATTCTTTCTAAATGTAAAAAGTCAGGTTCAGTCATCATCAAATCAAAGTTGGGAAGTCAGCATTGTTCATGGCAGGCCAAGCCTGACCGCACAGGCCTTGTATGAGGGTTGTTTGGAGTACGGGTCGAAAACGGCATCCGTCAGTCGGTTGACCTCGGGATAATGCATGGGAAGAAACAATTGGCCTGGAGCAACTGCCGGCGTGACGAATGCCGTCACTGTGACTGATGCTCGACGTGATGCGACGACCACTTTTTGTTGCGAGTGGATACCAATGCGCCTGGCATCGTTTGGATTGATCTCGGCGTAGACCGATGTCGGCGCCAGCTTTCGAAGCACAGCGGATTTGGCTGTTCGCGTTTGTGTATGCCACTGAGCAGCTGTTCCACGTCCCGTCAGAAGAATGAATGGATATTCGTCTGTCGGAGGTTCGGGCATCGGCCGCGATGCTTCAAACAGCAGTCGGGCTTTCCCATCATCGTGATAAAACACTCCGTCTTCGAAGAGTCGTCGCTCTTGAACTCGCAATGAGTCGGCACACGAATCTGAATCGCTCGCCGAAGCCGAGGCCTCCGCCCGGGTGAGCTGATCGTGAAATTCACTGGAGTACGGCCATTGAATTCCACCTGCCCGCTCAAGGTGTTCGAAATCTTCAATTCCAGTGAAGTCGCAAGGCTGACCAGCGCTCAGTTTCTTCAGAATCTGGAAGACTGCTGCCGGTGATGTCCATTCGTGAAACATGGGGCCTGCGCCGCACGCGTTAGCGATCAATTGAAAGATGCGGAAGTCCGACAATGCCTGACCAGGAGCCGTTGCCACTTGTCGAATCGCACTGATCCGCCGCTCAGAATTGATGAAGGTTCCCTCCTTTTCGCCCCAGGCAGCGGCTGGCAGGACAAGATCGGCCAGCTGTGCGGTTTCTGTGTTTGAATACATGTCCTGAACGACGAGGAATTCGAGGCGGCTGAGGATGTCTTTCGCTTGATCCTGATTGATCCAGGAGTGAGCGGGATTAGTCGCAACGACCCACAGACCTTTGATCCGTCCCTCCAGAATCGCCTTCAGAATCTCGTGATAGCTGAAGCTATTGCGATCCGGGATTCGTTCGACAGGAATGTTCAGCAGGCTGGCAACGTGCTGGCGGTGCTCTGGGTTCGTGAATTCCCGGCCACCCATCAGGCTTGTCGTGTTGCTGAAAAGTCGAGAGCCCATCGCATTGCACTGACCGGTGATCGAGTTCGCTCCTGTTCCCGGCCGACCGATGTTTCCCGTCATCAATGCCAGATTTATCAGGCTCTGTGCGGCCCGAACCCCTTCGTAGGATTGATTGATTCCCATCGTCCACCAGAATGACACACGGGTACCTGCGTGAATCAATCGAGCGAACTGTTCGATAGCCTCGATCGGCAGCCCTGTTTCGCGTGACACCATGTCCGGCGTATACGTTGAAACATGCTGGCGAAATTCCGTGGCCCCGCGGGTGTGGTCGTTCAAGAACTCTTCGTCGATCCAGCCACGAGCGAACAATATATTGGCGATGCCATAGAACAGAATCAGATCGCTTTTGGGCTTCAGGGCCAGATGCAGATGCGCGGACATCGCCGTTTCGGTACGTCTGGGGTCAACGACAATGATCTTCGGTTGATGCGGATTCCGCATCACGCGTTCCCAGAGAATGGGGTGTGCGATGCAGGGATTAGCGCCCACCAGCACGATGACGTCAGACTCCTCGAAATCGCCGTAGGTGTAGGGAGGGGCGTCGAATCCGAACGACTGTTTGTAGGCAACGACTGAAGTGGCCATGCACTGCCTGGTGTTCCCATCCCCGTGCAGCATTCCCATGCCGAATTTGCCGAGCGCACCCAGGAACGCGAGTTCTTCGACGGCAATCTGACCTGTTCCAAGCCAGGCCATTGATTCAGGACCGTGCTGGTCACAGATCTTTCGCCATCGCTGGGCAAACGTCTGTACAGCAGTCGACCATTCCACAGGCTCCAGACGACCACGATCGTTGCGCAGCAGCGGCGTCGTAGCCCGATCAGAACTGTTTA
Source organism: uncultured Schlesneria sp. (assembly GCA_963977965.1). Classification (GTDB taxonomy): domain Bacteria; phylum Planctomycetota; class Planctomycetia; order Planctomycetales; family Planctomycetaceae; genus Schlesneria. The sequence goes on along the minus strand of CAXBSB010000096.1, from coordinate 3,018 downwards.
AGACGGACAATGCCTCCCAGCCCTTCGGGCAGGCCATTCCCAGGTTGACGGGATATTCGGTCGTTGGTGACAAGCCAACCGGCTTGGAATCCTGCAGATGAACAGTCAGGCCACATCCTGTCGAACAAAAGCCGCAGACCATCTTCGCGGTTGACGTCGGCATGGCTGACGCGGGAAGCCTGGGCAAGCCGAATGGCGCAGGGTGCTGAGCCAGTTCGCTTGTGTTAGGTCCATCGAAGACCCGAAAAAGCTTTTGCAATCGATGGGGGATCATGTCCGTACGGCTCCTGGCATTCTCGGCGCGACCGCCGTCATGAAGAACAACGTTCGTTCCAGCAGTTCGCCGACCAACGACATCAGGAACATCGTGGAGACCGTCGCGACCCACTTCACGTGGCTGTCACTGCATGCCGTCAGCAGGGACCAGGGAAGGATGATTCCCCCCAGCAGTCCGAGGGCAAACCTTGCAATGGCAATTCCCCCGAGCTCGCCGGTCATCAACAGGGCTAACCGCTTCAGGGGCGACTGATGCCGGTCCAGCAGATGCAACAGATCAGAGGCTTCATACGCCAGTTTCACGAAAGCACAGATCATCAGAGGTCGCCCCAGATGAGCGACCAGTTCCTGCATGACTGTTTCGAGCTCGACATCAGACTGAACCAATGTGGCGAACATGCCGGCAAATACCGTTACAGCCAGTCCCAGCCAGATCGTCGTTCCAATAAACCGAAACAGCGTTCGAGTGCCGCCCCACGTTGGACGATGTGTACGGTAGTAGATCATCACTGAACAAAGGACACCGGCCAGTCCCGTCGCTAGAACTCCGGCACGAACGGATTGCCAGAAGTACTCGTTCGCCAGAAGACCTTCGGACCAGAAGAGTGTCCCCGTGGAGTACGCTGCTGCGGATGCAGCAAACAGTCCAAACGTTACAATCTCACGGCTGAGCCACGATGTCCGCAGGCCCAATACCGCTCGCCAGGCCAGATGCGGGCGACCGAGATGCATGGTGGAAGCCGCCAGAGCCAGAAAGCCAAGCCCGACAGACGTTAGCGTCTGCCAATTACGGATCACGTTCAAACCCGGCGTGGCGTCGCCCGAGAACATCCATGCATTGCAGAAGAAGCCGCCAACGGATAATTGCGTCAGGACAAGCATCAGAATCAGCGGTGGGTGAGCTTCCTCAATCCGAACGACCAGGTAGTCCGCGGGAAGCATGTTTCTGGGGAAGACGTGACTCGACTTGTAGGTTGTCGTCGGTAACGTGATTTGCGGATCAGGAGCACCTGGCAGAAAATTCGTTGCTTCGCAATCGGCAGCAACGTCTGCCTGTGAAACGACGCTGATCCGAATCGCTTCGTGTGGACACGCTTGAACACACGCCGGAGCTTCGCCCGCTGCCAGTCGATCCGAGCACATGTCACACTTACGGACGATTCCTTTGCTCGCGTGGTATTTCGGGACCTCATAGGGGCAGGCCAGAATGCAATACTGACAGCCAAAACATTGATCATCCAGGTGTTTGACGATGCCGGTCTGCGAGGATTTCTCGTAGGCGAGTGTGGGACAGACATCCATGCAGGCCGGTTCGATGCAATGGTGACACGCTGCCGTCACGTGTTGAATTACAGGAAGTGATGTTGTTCCTCCAACGAGCAGTCCGACGTCGCGCCACGTTTCCTGTTCATCCAGGCCATTGAGTGCGTGACAGGCCGTCACACAGGCTTTGCATCCGGAACAGCGATCGAGATTGACTTCGAATGCGTACTGTTCGCCTGGGCCGGGGGGATTGGCGGGAAGCAGTGCCTGGTAATACTTGGACTGAGTCGGTCGCTGGCGTTCACGAATCGTCTGCGAGAATTGTTCGACCGCTGTCATGGTGTGCTGCTCACGCAACAGTTCTTCCACCAGGGACGGCAGTGATACTTGTTCAGTCGACGTTGATAGCGCTGGCAGCACCACGGACGATATTCCTTGCCTTAATCTGGCTTCGATTCAAACGCCATGAACTTCTATAAATTCAGTGACTGACTGCAGTGGGAAGCTCGACATGGGTATGTGCATCGCCACAGGTTGCATGTTCGTGGCCAGAGCAGCGTCGCTGTTCGACAGCAGGTCCTTGAGCTAACCGACCGGGTGGCGGTAGCCAGAGCAGAACGTCATCACCATCGATTCGCACGGGGAAGGTGTTGATCGCGTACGACTCACCCGTCAGGCACGTTCCTGTTTTCAACGAAAATGTCTTCTTGTGCAGCGGGCAGGCCACCTTCGGCTCGCCTTGAACATCGCCGAGGATCCCTCGTGACAGCACAAACTCACGCTTATGAGGGCACATGTTGGTTGTGGCGTACCATTCGTTTCTGCTGGAGAAATTGAAGACAGCGATCTGCGTGTAGCCATAGCGGATCGTGGCACCACCATCCTCAGGAAAATCACTCGTCGCTCCGACTCGAACCCATTTGTGTTCCTGGTCGGCGGCGCTGTATTTCGCGCCGTTGGGGAGCGTCAATTGACTGAGTGGTACGACGTCACTGGGCCAGTCGGCTGGACGTTGCTGCCCTCGTTCTGAAACGATTTCGATGTCAGGTTCTGTTTCAGTCGTATTCAAAAACTGATTGAAAAACCGTCGTTTTACCGGGTCATTGACGACCTCTTTCCACTCACAGCGATAGGTGTCAACCACGCGCTGCATCATGGATTCAAGTTCATCAGCGATCTTGAGCTTGTCATGCAGGATGACGTCGCGTAGATGTTCGATGCCGCCTTCCATCTTTTCCAGCCAGACGGCTGTACGCATCAGTCGATCGGCCGTCGTGACGTAGTACATCAGGAAGCGGTCGATGTACTTGATACAGGTTTCTTCGTCGAGATCGGCGACGAGCAGATCCGCATGCCGAGGCTTGGTTCCGCCGTTTCCACAGACGTACAGGTTGTAGCCATTTTCGGTCGCAATCAAACCGAAGTCTTTGCACTGAGCTTCCGCACATTCACGTGTGCACCCGGAGACAGCCCCCTTCA
>CAXBSB010000095.1:0-27088 GCA_963977965.1 uncultured Schlesneria sp. | reverse complement strand
GATCTCATGGCTCAACCCCCAGGTGGCCCCGGCGGTCCGGGTGGTCCTGGAGGCGAACGACGCCCGGATGATCGTGGTGGCCGTGGTGGCCGCGATTTTGGCGGGCGCGGATTCGGCGGCATGACGGGCGAAGCAAGCTTCAGCCGTGAAATGCGTCGAGAAACCTTTGCATCGAAACTCAATCTCACAGAAGAGCAGAAGCAGCTCATCAATGAGATCGATATGGAACGAAACGAATACTTCCGCAGCATGCCTCGCGGATTTGCCGGGCCGGGCACGGAAGAATTCGAAAAGCGCATGCAGGAAGTCCGGGCAAAGTTCGCTGAATACGATGCCAAGGCGATTGCTATTCTGACCCCTGAACAGAAAGCGATCTGGGAAGAACGCAAAGCCGAAGTTAAAAAAGAATTCGAGGCGATGAAGCCTCCAGAGCGTCCGCGAACGGACACTCCTTCAGTAACAACCTCCGAACCGAAGGAACCCGCTCGAAGAACCGTCTTCACCGAAGAAAAGCCCCCGGAAGGGACTGCTCCAACCGCATCATTTGCGCCCCGAGTTGCCTCGGCAGAAAAAGGCACCAATGTGCGCACCGAAACAGGTGACGTTCCCCCCGCAGACGATACCGGCGCCAAGCCTGCCTCCGCAGAGCCGAGACTGTCGTTTAACTTCCGCTATGCTCCATGGGCGGATGTTCTGAAGCTGTTCGCAGAAGCTGCCGGATTGACTCTCGATCTGAACGACGTTCCTCCCGGCACTTTCAATTACTTTGACGACAAGACCTACACCGTGACCGAAGCACTGGATGTCCTGAATGGATACCTGCTTCCCAAAGGATATGTCCTTGTTCGTAGAGACCGGTTCCTGGTCTCCATCGATACCGGAAACGGGATTCCACCGAGTCTGTTGCCAACGATTTCTGTCGAAGACCTGCCCAAGCACGGCGCCAATGAACTGGTGATCGTCGATATCCCGCTGGAGGGGTTTGAGGCCGACAAGATCGTTGCCGAAGTGAAAGAACTGGCGGGACCGTGGAGCAAAGTTGCCGCCCTCAAGAACACCAACACGCTGAATATCATGGACACCGGCAGCAACATCAGCCGGATCATTCGGCTGTTGAAATCCGGGGCCCCGGTCGACAATCGAGAAACGTCGTTCCGCGCCGTTCCGCTGAAGCACATCTCGGCTGCAGAAGCAGAACGCACGGTCCGTCGTCTGTTCGGCCTGAATACGTCTACCACTCAGTCGTCTTCCCAGCAGCAATTCGGGTTTCAACCATTTGGCGGTTTTAATCCCGGTTTTCCTGGTGGGTTTGGGGGCTTTCGTGGTGGTGATGGACGGGACAACCGTGACCCGCGCCAACAGCAGCCGACTCCCACGCCTACCCAGTCAACACCTTCGCAGTACGCCGGCAAGATTCAGGTCACGTCAGATCCACGAACCAACCATTTGTTGATCACGGCCTCTGCATCGCTGGTCAAAGTGGTAGAGGAAGTCGTCAAGTCGATCGATGTCGATAAGAACGCAGCCGGTGATAAGATCGTCGCCAATGACAGTCCTGCCTTCTTGAAAGCGTACGTCGTTGCGGGAGGCGATGTCGTCCAGGTTTCGCGGACATTGAATTCGATGATGCCCGGACTCGTCGTGGGCGAAGACACCAAGTCTGGCAAAATTCACGTGCAGGCCAGCCGCGAAGAACACATCGAAATCGAAAAGCTGATTCAGACACTAGCAGGTGAAGCCAGCGGATCAGTAGCAGTGATCAACCTGACAAAACTCGACCCGATCCAGGCGACGAATACGCTGCGCAATCTGTTTGTGAACGATGCTCGCGCCCCGATGATTGAAGCGGATGCGCTTGGTCGCCGGCTGCTTGTTCGCGGATCAGCAGACCAGTTGGCACAGGTCAAGATCATCCTGCAGCAACTGGGCGAAAGCGGGCCAACGCCCGAGAATCCGCAGGTGGATCGAGGCCGTGTGCGTACGCTGAATTCCGCAGGTCGTGCCCCTGACGATGTGCTTCCACTGCTGCAGAAGATGTGGGAAGCGGGAGACAACGGTCCGATTCGCGTCGTCGTACCATCGCGACCCAATCCAATTCGCGATCGGCGAGTTCCCTCGGGCCGCAAGATCGAGGATCAGGAACCGAACAACGAGGCTCCCCCTGCTCGTCCCGCGACACCCGTGCTCGAACGCCCTTCAAACGGAAAGACGTCGTCGAATCAGAGGACAGAGCCCGAACCGCAACCGCAGCGGCGCTCGTCGATCCTGCAGGTCAGTCAGTCGGGTGAAGGACGCGATTCCGAAGCACCACGACGCCCCAAGCGACCTGCCCAGGGTGAGCAATCCCCCTCAGAACAACCAGAAAAAGCTCAGGCTCCTTCAGAATCAGAAAACGGCGAACCTGCTCAGATCAACGGTGGTTCCGCGATCAGCATTTCAGTCGTCGGAGATGAAGTCATCATCAGTTCTGATGACACGAAAGCCTTGGACCAGTTCGAAGACATGTACAATGCGCTCGCAGCATCGATGCCGATGCGAACTCGCTGGACGGTCTTCTACCTGCGAACGGCGGATGCCACTGATACCGCTCAGATGCTGGAACGCCTGTTTCCTCAAAGCACGGTGACAGCCAGCACGACCAGCAGTACAGGGATGCTCGGCTCACTGACGGGTGGCCTCTCGACACTGGGCCGCGGAATGATGAACGCGACCGGGCTGAATCAGACCCTCGGGGGAGCCAACGACCTACGAATCATCACCGACATTCGAGCCAACGCTCTGTTTGTCACTGGTCCGCGTGATCAGATCGCCGAAGTAGAAACCATGCTGGAACTGCTCGATTCGTCGGAGCTTCCAGAGTCACTGCGAGATCGAGTTCCTCGCTCGATTCCGATCGAATTCGCCGAAGTCGACGACGTCGCAGACATCGTGGAAAGTGTCTTCAAAGATTCGATGACTCCTGATCCGCAGGCTCAGCAAGGGGGAAACGGGCAGCGGTTCAATCCACTGGCGATGCTGATGGGCGGCGGCCAGGGGGGATCAGGCGGACGTAAAGATCCTGGAGTACAGTTGTCGATCGGTGTCGATCGCCGTACCAGTCACCTGATTGTCGCGTGTAATGAAAGCCTGTTCCGTCAGATTGAAAGCTTGGTGAAATCAATCGACGAACGAGCTCGCGATGCCCGTCAGACGGTTCGAGTCATGCACCTGGAAACCGCCGATCCGACCCTCGTCTCTTCGACGCTGACGTCTCTAATCCCCAAAGTCACCATCACAGCAACTCGCGGAGGTGCCAATCGACGCAACCAGGGAGGCGAGCAACCCGGTGCTGGTGGCGGTGCTCAGCCACCTGACGCCGTGCGAGATCCGCAGTTAATTCAGCGGATGCAGCAGGGCCAGGAGGGCCGCAATCGAGGCGGAGGAACAGGAGGCGGTGGCCAGCGACCAAACTTCGGAAACGGCGGAGGTGGTGGCGGCCAGCGTCCAAACTTCGGCGGAGGAGGCGGAACCAATATTCCACGCCCCAACGGCGGAGGAGGCGGTCGAGGCTCCCGATAATCCAGATTTGCGAGTCATCAATTTGGCCCTGAGGATTTACTGACCGCCGATCGGTCATTAGAATCTCACCCCATCAACGGCCTTTCGGACGGAATCGAAGGGTGGGATGAACCAAAGAGTTCACCCTAAACCGTTGCGATGAAATCTCTTGCATCCGTAGCTCAATTGGATAGAGCATCGGTCTTCGGAACCGAGGGTTTGAGGTTCGAGTCCTCACGGGTGCATTTTCTGAAATCAAAGCCAGTACGTGCTTTGTCTAATTGGTCCCGTCAATGACATGGATTCAGGGCCAGAACCTGCACGCGAATGCCTGCTCGCGACTTAGTCGAGGCCTTGGTCGCCCATTTCACGGGGCTGTGACGACAGGTTGGGCATTGAATCAAATGATGTTTGCCAAACTTCTTGTGACTTTGTGACCCCGGTAGCCGAAGCGGCAACCGGTGCCACTGGTGCCACTGGTGCCACCCTGCGTGAGTCAACGTGAGTCAATCTGCTGAACTTGACTCGCGATCGCCCGCGAATCAGAGTGTTGGCTGACCGATTGGGAGCCGTCCTTGATCGCGGGCAGACTTTCTGGGCCATAATTCATCTTAAACCCGACATGCTCAAACAATTCGCTTCACTCTGCTCTTTTCTGACGTCGCTTATCGGTTATGCAAAGCCGAGCGACGAGTCGTCAGGACGAATGAAAAGCAGTACGCCGTTCAAGACTTTGCTCGAAAAAGCAAACGACTTCGATCTTGTGGATGGTACGTTTGTGAAAATTGATGATCACTACGGTTACTCTGTCGATTCATCGAAATACACACCCGTAGAGTCGGTCATCATGCTGGTCTGGCATTCCGCGGGAATCATCGACAACGGCGGCTTCGAACATCTGTTCTCAGCGAACTTCGAAAACGATCCAGATTTCATGTCTGACGAATATTCCGCGAATTTGTGATGCCAGATACTGAGCCAAAACATCAACGTCTGTCCGACATGATCAGCGATGCGCTGGGTGAACCCGACCGCGATCTTGCCAATCAAACTTTCGAGAATGCTGAGCAACTCGGAAAAGACATCCTTGTCGCTGATCCACAAGATGCAAACGCTTGTTATGCCATCGCGCTGACTTGGTATCACCGATGGGGATCCTCTGCCGAACGCCACAACTGCATTGATTGGCTACGCAAAACGGAGGCGATTGATCCTGAACATCCCTGGGTCCCGCTTTATCTGGGCTATCAATACTTTGATGAGGGGCAATTCCAGGTCGCTTTCAAGGAATTCAATCGCGTGAATCGAGAATTCTTTGAATCGATTGGACAACACTGGCGTAATCTCAAGACTGACGAGTTGGCTCTCGTATGTCGAATCCGTGGTGATTTTGATCCGCCGACTATCGCTTCGCTTCGCCAATTGGTCTCAATTTACATTGCCGCGTCTGAAGAGGATCGAGCCGTCCCCGTGGAAATCGTTTGTGCTTTGAATGATCCACAACTCCGTCAGCGATTCGATACTTCGCCTTGCGATGTTGCTCGCGAAGGGATCCGACTGATCGAGGGAACTGGTGAGCAGCGAGTCTTTTCAGGCGAACTCCTTCAACTTCGATCGGCAACGTGAGGGAACCCCCAACCCAATTCCTTCTTCTGTCTTCTCTCAGCGCTCTCCGCGTCCTTTGCGTTTTCTACTTCTTCTCGTGTCGCGTCGAAACATGGGTCAGACGCTGCAGTTTGATGTCCGCGGGACGCCAAACTTGAGCGGAAAGCGCTCTAACTAAACAAGCGGCTTGCACAGATGGCAGGAAAGGCCACGCCTGACTCGATCGCTTCTTTTTACGCCGCCAACACTTACAACCTGCATCACGACTCAGAACCTTCCCGTCGAATCGGGAAGCCCCCCCTTTTGTCAGCTCAAACCTGACGACGATAGCTGGACCTTCTCTATCGACCAGCGCGATGCCTGAAAGGAATTCGCCCGAAACGTAACGGCATCCCTTTGCGCCGTCCGATCTGTCTGATATCCTGATTGGCTCGACCTTCCGAGGCCGCGGCGGTCTCATATTCCTGAATATTGATGAAACGGTGCTGTTATGAAGAAGCTCACGACAAAACAAAAACGAGATCGTCGCTGGAAGATCAAGCGACGGAAACTGCGTCGCCTGAAGACCGGTGTCTGATTAGACTTCCGGCAGAATCGCAAGATTAAATGACGGCCTCTACGGGCCGTCATTTCGTTGACAGACCATGGCGTGAAACCAATCGGTCATGGAAATGACATCTGGGCGGACGGACCATTCCGGCATTGTGTGGTTCATGCGTTGATCCCCGTAAAAGCAAGAAAGCGGCGATAAGAATCGCCGCTTTCTTTATTCACAGGTTCAAGTTCGATTATCGCAGGTCGATCGTAGGATCTGGATCCCAGCCCGCAACGGAGGCATCCGGGGCCAGAACGAAGATCTCGACGCGGCGGTTGCGAGCTCGTGAGGCTTCGGTCTTGTTCGGTTCGACCGGCTGGTGCATCCCGTAACCAGAGACGCCCATTCGCGTTTCGGAAATCCCAGCCTTTCGCAGGGTTCGCAGAACCGACAGTGCCCGGTGAGCGGACAAGCCCATGTTGTCCTGGTGCTTTTCCTGAGTACTCTTCTTGGAAACGGGTCGATCGTCCGTATGTCCTGAAACCAGAACCTTCAGGTGCTTGGCGTCGGACTGATTCATGATACTGGCAAATTCGGTAATGACCTTGATCGCTTCCGGGCGAATTTCATCGCTACCGGAGTTAAAGAGCAGGTCCGTCGAGAACTTGCTGACACCCGTCTGAGCGTCAAATTCGAAGTCGGGATACTTGTCCTTCAGCTTCTTCAGGCGAAGGGTTGCATCATCCGACAGCGGACTGGTTCCGGGTCGCTGAACGATGTTCCGGATCTGATCTTCCAACTGACCGTTGGAAGCCTGCAGGTTCTGCAGTCGGGCATTGGCAGCATCCAGGCTTTGCTTGGTCGCCAGGTACTGCTGTTCGATGCGGGCCTTTTCCGCTGCGAGCTGGGATTGCGACATCCCCATCCCGTTACGCTCCATCGCCAATTGACGATTTTGCTCGTAAAGCTGGTGAGCACGTAACTGGCTTTGTCGCAAAGCATTCTTCGGGGTGTGGTTACACCCGATCGAAGTGATTGCCAGGACAGGCAAAGTCAGCAGTAAATACTTCCGGACAGAGAGTGACATCGAGAACTCCTCGGCAAATGGCGCGGACCGCGACACTCATGCCCGGCAACGCTGCGACAATGCCAGATGTGAATGAGTTCACATGCGACAGGGTCGCGCCGTCACAGGTCGGGTGACGCCACAGCCATCGTTCAGTTGATGTATTGGAAATGCAGAGAGACGTGTAACAGGTGCACTGGCGACCAGACGATTGTCGTTCCCGCGACAATTGGTGTCTGGCAGATGCCGATGCGGGGCGGGTTATAGTTTTCTGGTGAATCGATGCCAAGAGGAACCATCAGCAATTCTCCCGGCACCCCGTCTGTTTTTTCTGACTTGGTACGGGATTTCGACGCAATCCGGCGAATGCTGCCGAATCAATTCCTCTCTGGCGGCGAAACCTGCGAGATCTTCAGTTTTGCAGTCGCGGCAACGTCTTCCACTGCGAGTCCGCCGGATCTGTCCCAAGCCCACCAAAGATCCATTCCCGAAAACAGTTCCGTCATCTACATTTCCTGAAACAGAACCCGAGAATGCGGGTTCACGTACGTTGGAGGAATCAGGGATGAAGATTCGGAATCGCTGGGTAACCTGGGCTGCTGCAGCAATTGCGGTCGGGTTGACGAAATTGCTGTTTGCGACCTGCCGCAAGGTCTACCTGGGAGTGAACGATCAGACAAAGCTCAACTATGTCCCCGGTCCTGATGACAATCATCGATTCGTCCTTTGCCTTTGGCACGATGTTCTGCTGATTCCGACATTCGCCGCACCACGTCGGCTGCGCGAGAAAACCTGCTGCCTGGTGAGTCAACATCAGGATGGGTCTTACCTGGCCTATGCCATGTCACTTCTGGGATACAGCACGGTTCGCGGTTCCAGTCGTCGCGGGGGAGCCCAGGCCGTTCGACAATTGCTGGAAGATACAGCAGGTAAACATATTGTGATCACACCGGACGGGCCTGGTGGTCCGCGCCGACAACTGAAAGCCGGGGCTGTCTATATTGCCTCACAATTGGGTCGAGATATCGTCCCCGGTGCATTCAGTGTCACAAGTGCCTGGCGTCCGAAAGGTCGATGGACGGACATGGTCATCCCCAAGCCGTTCAGCACGATCTATGTAGGAATGGGAACACCAATCAAAATTCCAACAGACATCAGCCGCGAACAACTGGATGAATGCGTCGCACGAGTCCAGGCCGAAATGGACCGCTACAGTGCGGAAATTGAAAGCCTCATCAACGGCCCTGTCGCCAGCCAGCCTGAAGAATCACTCCGCAAGGCGGCCTGATTAGTCGGCCCCGGAAATGCTCGACGCTTCCTTTGGCGCGACTTGCCGCGAGTTCGAATCGAAGTCTGAGATTTCCTGCTCAATACGAGACATCATTCGCTGAATACTCACGATTGTCAGCGAGTTCGGAGAGCTTTTCGTTACTTCTTCGAGCCATTGCGACAGGTACGTCAACTCTCTGTTGGCAGCATTGAGTTCAATCAGTGTTGAAATCACGAAATCACCTCAAACGGACCTCGATCAGTCCCTTATGTCTGCCTGTCAATTCGCGAGTGCGGCTGAAAAACTCGAACCAACACCACCACTGAAGCTCATTGTCTGCGCTAAAGAGTTCGGCTGGATTCCTGCTTTGGATGATTTCTCTGAGTTCGATAGCAGCAGGATTCTGTGATTCCTCCAGCTCTTTGAAATTCTCTGGCAACATTATTACCGCGTCAACGTCGCCGGGTTCTTCTTTACGAGTTACAAAGCTTCCATCCAGCAGAAGTCGCTTGGCACCAATCGCTCTCGCTAATGCAATCCACTTTCGTACTCGCTCCAAAAGCAACTTGCGTCGTTCGGTTGCCCCAAGCATCCAGATGATTTCATCTTCAGTCAGTGTCTGAATCGGAGAAATGAACCCATCATCGTCAAATCCCGGACCGTCTGAAGCGTCAATGACGTTTTCCAGCCGTGTCACTGCGATTCTGATCGCTGCTTCCTCAACGAAGCAATTCGAAAACTCTAACTGTTGGCGGATTTGATGACATTTCTCTTCGAGACGCGCTCGAAGCGCAATCAGCTTCTCATCGATCAAGTTCCACTTTGGTGCGGTCATTTCTTATCGCTCATGCGACCTTTTTAAATTGACCTGTCTCAAGGACTTCTTTGATGATCAACACCAGGTCATCGAAGTTTTCATCAATCAGTGCACGTGTTACAGCCAAAACGTCATCGGGTAGAATTGCTGCACCCAAACGACCTTTCACTAGCGTTTCGGCCTTTTCTTCAACACATCGCTCAAATAGACGCCCCACGCGCATGATCATACATTTTGCGTCATGTGTCAGGATCGGTTGATTCGGCAATAAAAATGACTGATTCATCCTATCCTCCATGATTTGAACACTCTCAATGCACGCGATGGCAGACCGGCAAGATCTGCCGGAAATAGCAGAAACTGCCAACCCTGACAATATGGGCCTTCAGCCGGCTGAAGTCTGCGTGGGGACGATAATCACGTCCAAATGAGCATGCAACAAAAACGGCCAAGTGCTTCAGTTAGCCGAAGGTAAACATCAGTCTTGGCTTAACTCTTGCCCGAACTGATGCCGAGTGAGCATAATACGTTGCGGTCGAGTGACTTTCCTTTTTGCCAGGGCTTCGCCGATGAGTCCATTTGATGCGATGCGTGCCGAGCGACTGAAGGCACTTGTCTGCCGACGTGACCTGTTGAAAATCGGTCCTCTGGCGCTCTCGGCGTCGATCCTGCCGAGCCTGATGACTGGTCGAGTCCAGGCGGAAATCGCAGTGGCTCCAAAGGCTCGCGCCAAGTCGATCATTTTCCTCTGGATGGCAGGTGGCGTCACACATATTGACTCGCTGGACCCCAAGCCCGAGGCTCCGGAAGTGATTCGAGGAACCCTGGGAGCCATTCCGACAGCCCTGCCGGGAACGTTTTTCAGCGAATCGTGTCCGAACCTGGCCCGCATCGCCAAAGATCTGGCCGTTGTCCGATCCTTCTCACACGACAGCGACGACCACCTTCTCAGTCAGGTTTACACGCTTTCGGGCCGAAAGGTGACTCAGGCTCAACTCTTCACCGAACCCAATATCGGATCGATCGTGCAGTATCTGCTCGGATCCCGTAACGGGATGCCGGGCTATATCGCGGTTCCGGGAGTCACTCGCCCGGGACCACCACCGCACAACCTGTTCGTCGGTGGCTGGCTCGGCAATCAATACGCTCCGTTCTGCGTTGGCGGTCAGCCTGAGCAACCGGATTTCACCGTCGGGGAAAAGTCCGAAAATCCGTCACCCGTTGCTGACGAAGATCTGAACCCACCGGAACTGAGATTCCCTCAGGAAGTCACGATCGGCCGACTGCAACGCCGCAGCCATCTTCGCAGCAGTCTCGAAGAAACGTTGAAAGGAATTGATCGCACGGGAGCACTTCCAGCTATGGAAGGACACTACGGCGGAGCTCTGAAACTGCTGATGTCACCGCAGGTCAGGAACGCGTTTGATGTCACCGCAGAAACGCCAGCAACCCGTGAAGAGTATGGTCACACCAAGATCGGGGGACGCTGTCTGCTGGCTCGACGACTTGTCGAAGCCGGGGCCCGCTTCGTCATGGTCGACTACGGCTACGATGGTGACTATGGCAACCTGTGGGACATTCACAACGTTCGCGAACAGAAGTTCCCACACGTTTCCGAAATGGTCAAACGAGGCTACAACGTTGCAGGGATCGATAAGGCATTTGCAGCATTGATCACCGATCTGAAGCAGCGCGGCATGCTCGAGTCGACGATGGTGGTCTACCTGACTGAGTTCGGTCGAACGCCGAAAATCAACAGCCTCGGTGGTCGCGATCATTGGGGAAAATGCGGCTCGATGTTCTTCGCCGGTGCGGGGATTCAGACAGGTCAGGTTGTCGGTACAACGGATCCACACGCTGCCTATCCGATAACGCGACCGTACGGGCCAGCGGATATTGCAGCGACCATGTACCACGGCCTGGGGATCGAGCCCGAGTCGCGGGTTCCCGATCGACTGAATCGCCCTGTAGCCGTGCTGGATCACGGAGATGTGATCTCGGAAGTCCTCGCGTGACATCGAGTCGAGATACTTTTCTGGCCGAATTACGCCGCGGCATGAAGCGCTGCCAGCCGGGTTCGAAGTTACTCATTGGATTGTCCGGCGGGGCAGACAGCGTTGCTTTGTTTCGTGGACTGCTGGAACTACAGCCAGAGTTCGAATTCTCCGTTCATGTCGCTCACCTCAATCACCAGTTGCGCGGTGATGCCAGTGACGCAGATGCTCAATGGGTGGACGAACTTTGCAGGTCGTTTGCGGTGCCATCAACGATCGGAACGGCATCCATCGGCGTGACGGCAACCGGAATTGAAGAGGTTGCCCGAAAGGCTCGTCATCGCTTTCTGGACGACGCTGCCCATTCCAGCGGGGCCGACACCGTCATTACAGCACATACGGCGGACGACCAGTTAGAAACGGTGCTGCATCATCTGTTTCGAGGAACCGGCCTGGCTGGACTGCGGGGAATTCCGCTGGTCCGATCGACCGAATCGGGGTGCCGACTGATCCGGCCGATGCTGTTAGTTCGTCGCGCGCTGATTGAGTCGTACCTGTCGGAAATCGGTCAGGACTTTCGCACCGACGCCACTAACACCGACACGGAATTCACTCGCAACTGGCTGCGCCACAATATGTTGCCGCAATTGAGGACGCAATTTGGAGATCGAGTTGACAGCTCCTTGTTACGGCTGGTTGAGCAGGCAGGCGAGATCGAGCAGACGATCGAGGAACTGGCGGGGCGACTGCTTGATCAGGCGATATTGGATACCCAGACAGATTCCGTGCGATTGAATACTCGCGTGATGGCGGATCAGCCGGTTCATCTGGTGCGAGAACTCTTCCACCTTGTCTGGCGCCGTCAGCAGTGGCCTCGACAGGGAATGGGGTATTCCGAGTGGAATCGGCTGGCTGAGTTGGCTCGGAAGGGGGGAAATGCTGACTTTCCGGGAGGGGTTCGGGCGAGGCATTCTACGGCTGGATTGCTTGTCCTTGAAAAAACCGATCGGTAACCGGTACTGCGTTTGTAGAAAGATGCATTCCAACTGGTTAGCATTCCGGGTTCGCATTTCTGTGCGGCGTACCCGCAAGATCGTCGCCAAGGATTTGTTTTGTACGGACGCGTGATACTCCAGAACTTCTTTTGTGGTGGAAACAACAATGAGTAACGGGAATAGTGAGCCAGTTGCTGCCAATGCGCAACGACTGCTTTGGGCGGGCTTCATGGCGATTCTCGCCGCGGGGGTCGGTTTTGCAATTCGTGGGGGGATCTTCGACAACTGGGCGTCTGCGTTTAACTTCAGCAGCACTCAGTTGGGTGCGATCGGTGGCGCAGGCTTTTCCGGGTTCTGCTTCGGAATCATTATCGGTGGTGTGCTCTGCGACAAGATCGGCTACGGCAAGCTGGTGGCAACGGCATTCGTGCTGCACGTTCTGTCAGCGGTTGTGACCTTCGGAGCATCAACTCCAGAAAATGCCTACAACATGCTGTACTGGGGGATGTTCCTGTTCGCACTGGCCAACGGATGCCTGGAAGCTGTGGCAAACCCCCTCGTTGCAACGCTGTTCCCCGAAAAGCGAACGCACTACTTGAACATCCTGCACGCGAGCTGGCCAGCCGGTTTGATCCTGGGTGGTATCCTCGGCTGGATTCTCGACGACCGAATGAAGCTGGATTGGAAGATTCAGTTGTCATTGTACCTGATCCCCACTGCCATCTACGGAGTGATGTTCCTGGGGCAGAGCTTCCCGAAATCGGAAGCTTCGAAGCGTGGTTTGAAGCTCGGCGAAATGTTGCAGGACGTCGGTCTGCTGGGTGGACTGGTTGTCTGCTTCCTGTTGTCGATGTTCCTGGGCGACGTGTTGAAGTCTGTCGTGGATGAAACGATCGCCAAGTACGTCGGTTATGCCGTCGGTGCTGGATTGCTGCTGGTCGTGGGAGTCATCACCAAGTTCTCTGTCGGATCAATCCTGATGTTCGTCCTGTTTCTGACGCATGCCCTCGTTGGTGCCGTCGAACTGGGAACAGACGGCTGGATCCAGAACATCACCGGAAACATTCTTTCTTCGGAAGAAGGAAAGATCCTGTTCGTGTTCACCTCAGCACTGATGTTCGCCTTGCGATTCTGTGCAGACTTCATTGAAAAGAAGATCGGGATGTCGCCAGTCGGCATTCTGCTGGTTTGTGCGATCCTGGCCTGCCTCGGTCTGAATCTGACGAGTCGGATCGATGCCTTCGCCGGTGCGATTCTCGCATTGACCGTTTACGGGATTGGCAAGACGTTCTTCTGGCCAACGATGCTGGCAGTTGCATCCGACCGATTCCCACGAACTGGTGCTATCGCAATCAGTATCATGGGCGGGATCGGCATGATGTCGGCCGGTCTGATCGGTTCACCTGGCCTGGGCTACTTCAAGGATCGCTACTCCGGTGAAGCTCTGAAAGCCGCAGACGTGAAGTCCTACGAATCAAACAAGGCTGACAAGCCCAGTAAGTTCCTCGTTTTCCCGGATGCCGTTGGTATCGATGGCAAGAAGCTGGGAGCCGCTCAGAAGGAACTCGACACGATTCGTGAAGGTGGAGCATCTGGTAAGGCTGCCTTCGAGAAGCTGAAACCAGAAGATCGAGTCCTGATCGAAGCCAGCATCACTGGGGACCGAAACACGCTGATCGCAGACTCGTGCATTCCTGCGACAATGGCTGTGATTTACCTGATCCTGCTGATCTACTTCAAGTCGATCGGCGGCTACAAGGCGGTCACCATTGAAAGCGGTACCTCCCTGGGAACCGCCGAAAACTGATTGAGTTCTACAGGGCGATTAGCGCGGGTCGCATGTCTGTGTCGCGACTAACGCCTTTGGAGTGAACTTTTCTTCAGCCGGGAGCATCTGCAAAGATGTTCCCGGCTGTTGCGTTTCGTGGTTCTGAATCTGGACAATGCGGGTATGACGGTCAATTCTCCCCAACGCGAATTCGCGGTTGAAGTCGTTCGCCAATTGAGGGCAGCGGGGCACACAGCTCTGTTTGCAGGGGGGTGCGTGCGCGATCTGCTGCTGGGTCGCCCCGCGAAAGACTATGACGTCGCAACAACTGCGACACCGGATCAGGTTCGCCGGTTGTTTGGTCACAAACGGACTTTACCTGTCGGAGCCAGTTTCGGGGTGATCATCGTTCTGGGCCCGCGCGAGGCGGGACATGTTGAAGTTGCCACATTCCGCACGGAAGGTCCATATCAAGATGGTCGACGTCCATCGAGTGTTGCCTTTTGTACTCCTGAAGAAGACGCTCGTCGACGCGACTTTACAATTAATGGAATGTTTTACGACCCGATGGAGACGCGCGTTCTGGATTTTGTCGGTGGAGAAGCCGACCTGTCGTCTCGCGTCGTTCGAGCCATCGGTGATCCACATGAGCGTGTCCGGGAAGACAAACTTCGAATGTTGCGCGCCGTCAGGTTTGCCGCAACGCTCGACTTCGCACTCGATCCAACCACTGCTGAAGCCATTCGGGAAATGGCGGGGCAACTGATCATTGTCAGTGCCGAAAGGATCGCGCAAGAACTCAAAAAGATGCTCGTTGACCGGCATCGTCGCCGAGCAATCGAATTGAGCGAATCGACAGAGCTTCTACCAATCATTCTTCCGGAATTGAACAGGGAATCGCGTGAACCGGCGGCCCACGAAATCACGCTCCGAATGCTGGAACTGCTCGAGCGGCCGTCATTCGAACTGGCGCTTGCCGTATTGCTGCATTCATTGTCAGCGCCAGTCGTCGTTCAGATTTGCAAAAGACTGAAACTTTCGAACGATGAACTGGAAAGAATCAACTGGCTGGTTGCTCATCAGGATGATCTGATGAGTGCCCCGGAATTGTCCCTGGCGCGTCTGAAGCGAACGCTGGCTCATCCATTCCGAGATGACCTGATCACGATGATGCGAGTCAAGTTGCTGGCAATGGAAGCTGAATTGAAACCCGCGTTATTCTGTGAGGAATATCTGCTAAGGACGCCGGGTGACGTGATTGATCCAGCCCCTTTGATTACGGGTGATACGCTGAAGTCGCTCGGAATGAATCCAGGGCCGACATTTCGAACTCTGCTGGAAACCGTTCGTGATGCGCAACTGAATGGCGAGATCACAACAGTCGAGCAGGCCATTGAAATGGCGCGAGCTATCGCAGGCGCAAAACCTGAATAGCTACTTCTCCGCAGGCAGCATTTCGAAGGTCGCTGCTCAGCAAAACCGTCACCAATCCAGCCGGTAGCAGCACAGCTACCTATCGCGGTGCCTTCAATTGAACGGGCTGCATTCCGCGAACCGTAATAGTGTCGGCACCCCATTCCTGCCGGAAGCCTCGTTCGCCGATAATTCCCATCGACTGGTTAACCGACTTTTTCAGATCGACACCTTGAGCCGGCACCAGATACGCCAGCAGCTTTCCACCAGGGGCGACAAGTGCGTATTGCGGACCGCCGGGAAACGATTGAGTCATATGGACAATCATCCCTGCCCCCGCAAAGTTTTGATTTGCGGGTCGAGGTGCATCTGCGGGTGGATTCGCTGGTAAGGCGACAGGAGCCTGGGGATTCGGCTGAGGTTGCGGGCGAGTTTGCATCGGCGAATCCGACTCGGGATTACCTCCGCCAGCACGGATCTCAGCGTCGCGCTGAAGTGCCGCCAGTTGAGCGTCACGCTGCTTGGTCTCTTCGCTGATTTTCAGAAACTTTTGATAGTCGCGCTGTGTCTTCTGATATCGCGATACGGCATCCAGTCTCAGGGCAATGGTCTTGCTTTGTGACGGTTGCGTCGCGTCATTTTCAAGCTGTGCATATTGTTGTTCGATTTCTTGAAGGTTCCATGAGGCTGGTTCCAGCTTGATCATTTCGCGGAACTGTGAATCCACGCTGTTCAATCGATCCAGGAACGCCGAGTCCGTATCGGGTACCGCTGCTCCCACTGGTTTCTTGGGTCGCGAATTGGAGTTTCCTGAACCTGTGACGGAATCGCCTGTCGAAATGGGATGCGTAAACGCGTTAGGATCAATTTCAATCTGGTCTGCGACCGGCCCGGATGGCTTCCGGCGCGGAGTTGATTCGCCCGGGAATGGTTCTGACTGGATCGCATCCGCGGCAACGATTCCTCGACGATGAATCCAGCGCCATTCTCGTTGAATCGGGCTGATCTTGTACATCTTTTTGGGGCCATCATCGAAAGAGAACGTCTTCTCACCCAGGATCTGGACCGCGTTCCCCTTGGAAAGGCTCCCCTGGATCGTCGTGAATTCATCAATACTCAGCGCACTTCCAACATGCACAACGACTTTGTTCGCAATCAGAACTCCAGTCGTATCTCCCGTTCGTTGAACATGTTCAGCACGAATCCAACTGAAGCTGCCAGGTGGGGGCGTGATCATGCACCATCCGCCCAGATCGTGCCGGATGACGGTAACCTTATCCCCTTTTTTCAGCTTGTCCGTAGGATAGAAATTCGGGCCGGGTCCGCTGCGAACGTATTCACCGTCAGTTTCCACGATGGCCTGGTAAGGAAACTTGCGTTCTTCCGCACCAAGAACTGCGCAGCAGAGGACGACAATGACTGTGGGAGACAGATAGGGAATACGCATCAGTGGCCTCCTTGCCGAGATCCACTCCCAAGCAGGATCTGAAGTTTGCGATAGCGCAGTTCACGGGGCCAGGAGCACCGTAGTGACCATCAGAAACAGCATCGGGAAATGGGAATCGAGTTCTAGTAGACCGGCAGAATCTGCTCAAGACCGATTTGCCCGGCGAGATGGCTGCAATTCGAGAATCGCGAGGGTTTGGCTGTTTTCTGAAGACGTGTTGTCGTTCAAAAGTCGATTCGACCTGCCCATTTACAAGAATTGGCTGACAAACACAGGGATCTTGCCGTGAATTCGCGGACGTCAGCAGCGACAGGCCAGCCATTGAGTTCGTCTTGCAGCACCATGCCTGCTGAATTAGAAGTCCACCATCCCTTTTCCCTACTCATGTCTTGATCGCATTTTTGTTGTGGTGTCCCCGCGACCTGGGCACCCCTCCGAGGTGTTTCATGCCGAATCCCCGTTTTGTGGCTGCGCTTTTCGTCACGTTATCCATGCTGGCGGGTTGTACAACGGCTCGGCAATCCAATACCGCAAGAACTGCTCGAGAACAGTTGCTGATTTCTAACGCGGTGGACCAGGCACTATCAAAAGTCGACTTTGCATCGTTCCAGGGACAGCGAGTTCTGGTTGACGAAAAGTACCTCGACTGTACCGACAAAGGGTACGTCGTCGGATCAATTCGTCACCGGTTGATGATGAACGGTGCCTCAATCGCCACTAAGCCTGAAGAAGCCGATGTTGTGATGGAAGTCCGCAGCGGTGGGGTAGGGACTGACGATGCGGACTCGTACCTGGGTATACCGCAAATCGTCCTTCCGGGAATGCTGACACTACCCGAAGTGAAGCTGGTCACGCGCAACCGCCAATCAGCACTCGCCAAGATTGGACTTGTTGCATACGACGCCAAGAACCATCAGCTCCTGGGGGCAGGTGGGGTTTCGTCGTCAATGTCCGATGATAGCAACCTGTATGTGCTTGGGATCGGTCCCTTTCAGTCAGGCAGCGCGAAGCAGGAGTTGATTGAAACCACTCCGCGACGACTGGATCAACCAAACCAGCCGATTCCTTCGTCGGTCGCCTTCCAACCCGCGGAATCCTCTGACCACCCCAAACGACTGCAACTGACGGGTGACCAGAAATCAGAGTAAGTGAGTACCGCGCCATCAATCCGATTCATTGAGCCGATTGATCGGTCATCGAGGCGTTGTTTCGGCCGAGTGAATGATCGTTTTTTGCGTGAATGGTGACATCTTGAATCGTGTTGCCTCTTCTCAACATCTACGTTGACGAATCGCATCGTCACCCTCGCAGCCACCGAACCAAACTAACTGCGCAACCAATGTTGCTTCAGCGGCTTGCGACAATCAATGAGGCCGCAGACAGGCTCTGGTACGACGTTTGCCTTAGTGTCATCCCATCAAGGCAAACGGTCCTCAAGTCGAACGAAAGAGCAGTCATGAACATCAGTGGTCACAATTCGCATCACGTCAATCATGTGACCGCCATTCAGCATGCTCGCCGACAGATGATCAACATCCATGTGATGGGACATGCAACGACTCGAATCGTTCATCGTGTCAAAGCGGATGGCGAAGTCCACTCAGTTGCTGTTGCTGGACCACGTACAACTCACACGATCAATGTCCTCGCCTGATTGGCATCCGCGGGCACTTTATTTCGATCAACGAACGACCTCGCCCCCAGTTTTAGCTTTGGCTGAACTCCCGTTACTTGTCGCCGATTGAAGTGCGAATCAGCCAAATCCTGCATAAGCGATACATTCGGACCGAATTGCTTTCGACAGCCTGTCGACATCGGTAATTGACGGTCCGTCAGGTCATTGGCACCAGTCACAATGCATCGGTGGACCAGCCAGCTCAAATCCCGCCGGGGCGTCGTCTGAATCTCCACGTGGCACCGTCAGACTTACAGCCTCTGACACTTGTTCTGGTTTGCGAGGCGTCGATGGAAATCAAAATCACCAGTGACTCGCTTCAATTGCCCGCCACCGTCGAATCGCGCCGCACCGGTGTGGCGTCGACCATCTTTGCGATGACCGTTTTTGGCAGTGCCTTCCTGCTGTTTCTCGTTCAGCCACTTCTGGGGAAGTACATTCTGCCCTGGTTTGGAGGGAGTCCATCTGTCTGGACGACCTGCATGCTGATCTTCCAGGCGTTGCTCTTTTTTGGATATGCCTACGCCCACCTGCTTGCACGGTTACCATTACGCTGGCAGGCGACTCTGCATATTGGAATGCTGCTGGCAGCCGTCTTTACGCTGCCAATTACCCCCGCGTCGAGTTGGAAACCGACCGAGATTTCGGAACCTTCGACTCAGATTATTCTGCTGGTCCTCGCCTGTGTCGGACTGCCCTACTTCCTATTGTCTGCGACAGGTCCATTGCTGCAATCCTGGTTTGCACGGACTCAACCGGGAGTCTCTCCCTATCGACTGTACGCCCTGTCCAACATCGGATCCCTGTTGGCCCTGGTGGCCTATCCATTCCTGATTGAGCGTTGGCTGGCAAAGCCTGATCAGACGATTGCTTGGTCGTGCGCCTTCGCTCTAGTTGCTCTTCTGTGCGCGGTCTGTGCGGGACTGGTCTTCCGGAATGCGGGAAGCCTTGCAAACGTTGCCCCGACAGAAATCGCGTCGACAGCCGAGAACTCATCGGAATCGACCCCGCCAGCATTTGGGCTGATCGTGCTCTGGTTCGCGCTGTCGATGGTCGCTTCGATGTTTCTACTGGCTTCGACCAACCAGATCTGCCTGGATGTGGCGGTCATCCCGTTCCTGTGGGTCGTTCCGCTGGCACTGTACCTGTTGACGTTCATCATCTGTTTTGACGGTGATCACTGGTATCGACGTCGAGTTTTCTTGTCGATTGCTCTGCTGACAACTCCAGTTGCCAGCTTCTATACGTTACTCCCCGCCAGTGGCTCACTGGTGTTTCAACTGGGAATCTATTTCACCGCCTTGTTCGCAAGCTGCATGGTTTGTCATGGCGAACTGGTCCATCTGAAGCCGTCACCGAAGTATCTGACGCTGTTTTACCTGACGATTTCCGCGGGCGGATCGTGTGGGGGCTTGTTCGTCGGCTTGCTGGCTCCAGCCATCTTTGTCGACTACTACGAATTTCACGTCGCGGTCCTTGGCTTCGTCTTGTTGGCAGTGATGGTTGTGCTGCGATCCGGATTGACCGTTCCACAGTTCCAGCGAGTTGGATTGGCGTCTCTTTTCCTCTGGTGTATGGCAATCGTCGGCTTCAGTGTCGGCGCTCGACATAACACCAAGTACATGATCATGTCCCGAAATTTCTATGGAAATCTGAAGGTCGAACGCGAGATTTCACGAGGCCAGACTCGCGCACCACGATTGCTGGTTCACGGACGAATCGTGCATGGGGCCCAGAACGTCGCCTCGCCTGCTCGACGAATGGAACCAACCACTTACTACGGGCGGAAGTCTGGAGTCGGTTTGGCATTTGCTCATGTCAATCAAAAGCCAGAACGCCATGTTGGAGTCATCGGATTGGGGATTGGTACGCTCGCCACGTATGGACGCACGGGCGATCGCTATCGCTTCTATGAGATCAATCCTGCAGTCGTCGACTTTGCCCGCAACTACTTCCTGTTTCTGGCAAAGTGCCCGGCAGAGAATGAATGCATCATCGGTGATGCTCGACTGGTCATGGAACGCGAAGAACCGCAGGCCTTCGATCTGATTGTGCTGGATGCTTTCAGTGGAGACGCGATACCAGTACATCTGCTGACGAAGGAAGCGTTTCAGGTCTATCTGCGGCACCTGGCGCCTGGCGGACTACTCGCGTGCCATGTTTCAAACGTTCACTTCGACCTTCTTCCTGTCCTGGCGGGAATCACCGACGATCAAGGTCTGACAGCCATCCAGATTGATTCCGAGGGGAACCCTGCCGAATTCCAGACCGATGCCACCTGGGTCATCCTTTCACGAGATGCCAGCGAACTGGCCTCGTTCAAAGAAGGAAAGAAATTCGACTCGATACGCCGCACGTTCTGGACTGATGACCAGAACAACCTGTTTGAAGTTCTGACGCGATAGATTTTTGTGGCAAGTTCAATGCGATTGCCTGGCTAGCGCGGGTCGCACATCCGTGTCGCGTCGAAACATGGGTTTGACGCTGCAGTTTGATGCCCGCGGGACGCCACACTTAAACGGAATGCGCTCTATGCGTCCGACGACCCGCAATCAGAATATCGAAGTGTTTTCTTCAAATCCGAGCTATCTGCGTGATCCGTGGTGTCAACCTGTTAGTGCCAGCTCTAAAGCAGCCAGATTCACAAAGCCTGTTGTTCAGGACCCCCCTGACGGATGGCCATTGTTTCTCACTTTCTCAACGGCCAATCGTGAAACCTCGATGAGTGACGCTTTCGGAATTCAGCCATTCTAAAGGTCGTGAAGTCCTGAATTCAGTTCCCATTCGAACAATTGATTCACATACTACTTGTCGCCGGGATCCCTCGAATCAGTCTGCGTGGCGGACTGCGAGGATCACGCGTTGGCAGAAGGAGTGAAGCATGCAACCTCGACGTATTTTATCCTGTGCTATGGCTGGTTGGCTGGCATCCATAGCTGTCACTGAGGCTGCCGAGTGGGGCCTGAAGAAAGGGAATCCGGCAATCAAGTCGGCCACTGCCCTGGCATTTGGTCCCGACGGAATCCTCTTCGTCGGCGACTCAAAAGGTGCCTCAATTTTTGCGATTGATACCGGCGACAATGAAATCGCCAAGACCGAACCCTCAGTGGCTGGCTTGAACGGACAGATTGCCACGTTGCTGGGAACGACTGCCGACAAACTGACGATCAACGATCTGGCTGTGAATCCCCGGTCTGGGAAGGTCTACGTTGCTGTGACCAAGGGGTCGGGGGCCGATGCGACTCCTGCAATCATTCGCGTTTCCCAGAAAATGTCTGTTGTTTCACTGACCGATATCCCGTTCCAGCAGGCAACACTGGCAGACGCCCCTGAAGACAAGGAAGTGAACCGAAACGGCAGGTCCTCCAACCCTCGTAACGACGCAATCACCGATCTGGCTTATGCCGAGGGGAAAGTCTTCGTTTCAGGACTGGCCGCAGGTGCTTCTCCTTCCAGCGTTCGTCAAATCCCATTTCCATTCGCAGATGGCATCAACGGAACGAGCGTAGAGATCTATCATGCGGCTCATGGTCGCAGCGAAGACACATCAGCGATCCGAACGTTTGTTCCTTTGAACATCAATGGCGAACCAAGCCTGCTGGCTGGTTTTGTCTGCACTCCGCTCGTCCGATTCCCGATCGACAGCCTGAAGCCAGGCACCAAGGCTCGCGGAACCACCGTGGCAGAACTTGGAAACCGCAATCGACCATTGGACATGATCAGCTACCAGAAGGACGGGAAGACCTACTTGCTGATGTCCAACTCCGCTCGCGGTGTGATGAAGATCAGCACGGACAACATCACCCGCAACGACGGCCTGACGTCACCCGTGAAAGACGGCAACACGGCAGGACAGTCGTTTGAGACGATCAAGGAGTTGGATGGTGTCGTTCAACTGGATCGCCTGAACGATACTCAAGCTGTTGTGCTGGTTCAGTCCGGCCCTGGAAACCTGGACCTGCGTACGGTCGCCTTGCCGTAACAACGATAATGTATGTGATCGCGCGGGGGCAGATCGTCATGCTTCGCCCCCGCGATTTGACTCTTCAGGAAAGATGTGCTGACTCGCTGCATTCAGCGAAATTGAATTACGCCAGCATCTCGTGAATCACGCGGCTTGATTCCGGCACGACAGGGACCGGACGACCGGTCTTGTCTGGCAGAAACTGGTGCGGTTCGATTCCGAGCAGATGGTACATCGTGGCCAGAACGTCTTTGGGGCCGACCGGGTTCGAAACGACTTCACCCGCATGCTTGTCTGTCGCACCGACGACGCGACCACGAGCGATCCCGCCCCCTGCAAAGAGCGCCGAGTAAGCCTGCGACCAATGGTCACGGCCTCCACCAGCAGCCGAATTGATTTTCGGCGTTCGTCCGTGCTCGCTGATACAGACGACCAGCGTATCATCCAGCAGACCTCGCTGTTCCAGATCCAGCACGAGCCCCGAAAAGCCTTTGTCCAGGCCCGGCAGCAACTGGTCTGTCATCCGCGGGAAATGATTCCAGTGAGTATCCCACGCGTCGCCTGCCAGACCGTACTCATCCCAGAAGACACTCACCAGTCGGGTGCCTGCTTCAATCATGCGGCGGGCAGCCAGACAGGACTGACCGAACAGCGTCATCCCATAAAGTTCGCGGGTGGCTGCGGACTCTTTGCGAACGTCCAGTGCCTCAGAAACAGCCTGAGACTGCAGCAGGGAATAGGCCATCTGCTGGAAGCTGTTCAACGACCGGCCACGATCTGTGGTTTCCAGATCACGGCGGACATCGTTCATCTGAGTCAGCAGTGACCGACGACGATCGAGTCGATCGAGTGTTAACGATTCTGGCAACGACGTCGATGCCAGACGGAACGAAGCATCGGTCTTGCATCCAACATAGGGATCGAAGACCTCGACATTCATGTCCCGTAGCGTCTTGTACACGGATCGATCTGCCGCACCCAGAAATTCGGTCCAGATCGGGTTGAACGTCGTGCCAAGGTAACTCGCATACGGACCGGCGCGATGAACCTCGCCCGTGCGTTGCGTGCTGAATGGAAATGGCAAGGCAACATTCTGTGGGAAGGGGGCCAGGCCGCCACGACGTCCCCGGTCAATGTACTCGACCACACTGCCGAAATAGGGGTGATGCCGAGGGTCCGTGGGACTCAGTTCCATGTTGACATCGATTGCCGGAGTTCCGGTCATCGCATATGCGACGCCATGGATCGGATACTCGTGGTGAATCGATCGCAGGACCGTGACTCGGTCCATCATGCGAGCCATTCGCGGCATGTGCTCACAGATATCCAGTCCTGGAAGCGACGAAGCGATCGGCAGCATCGTACCGCGGATTTCCACCGGGGCCTCGGGCTTCATGTCGACGGTTTCCATCTGGCTGGGTGAGCCATACAGAAACAGAATGATGCACCGCTTGGCAGATCCGAATCCATCAGGGAGTGCCCGAACTACTTTGGATTCGGCCGCAGTGGCATCCGCTTGAAGCAGTTGAGGCAGGGTGATCCCCAGCAGACTCGTTCCACCTGCTTCAAGCAATTCGCGCCGGGTCAACCCGGTACAAAGTCGGCGAGGTGTATTCAGAATCCGCAACATGGATGGTCCCTCAGAATAATCAGTGCTGGCACCGGATAATGTAACATCCCGCGGTGGTTGATTCACCATCAACGTGTTGCAGCCAAATGGGATTCAAAACATTCATTCGCTGCCCGCCTCATCAGGTTCCGGCTGCACATACGCCCAGGCCTGCACGGTTCCCTGGTCTGTTTCAACCGTGACCAGGCGTCGTTCGTATTCATGACCGATAAGCTGGCCGGGCGGGATTTCTTCCAGTTCGTCGCATCCGGCCAAGGTCGCGTCGTAGATTTCCGGTGTCAGTTCGAACAGTTCACCATCGACGACTCCGCCTGACGCTCGGGCAATCATCAGTTCGTGCAGACGCTGGTAACCGGGCAACACGGCAGGGGCCACGCTGGCGTATCGCCCCGCCAGGTAATGATGATTCCGCTGGCCTCGCCGCAATGTGCCGAAGACAAACAACGGCAATCTACCGGCTGCAAGGTTCGCCTGCGAAACCATCGAAACATCTGACGTCGACATCTGCGTCCTCGACGGCTGGCTATTTGGTTTCCAGTGCGACTTGTTCCATCAGTTTGTGCTGTTTAAAGTCGTACTTCTGACCGGCTTTGATGACGTCATATTCCACCGGCTGGTTCTCTGACATCGGCCGATCGTAGATGGCAACCTGATTCTGACCGACAACTTCCATTGTCGTTCCTCGAACAATCAGCGCTGTTCCTTCGTCGATACCGATTCCAACCAGTTGCGGGTGGGCTCGCTTCATGCCCGTCATATCTTCAAAGCGTTCGTGCGGAAGAGCTCGATCGTTTGATTCGGAATCGCGGAAATCAATGGCACATCCCGACAGGAACCCGAACCCGCGTTCATACCCTTCGGCAACCGCTTCCGTTTTGTTGTCCTGCGAGGTGTTTCGCGAGATGTATTCCCCTTGAATCGACGCACCGCCGGATGTTCCGCCAATCACACCGCCGCGGCGCAGGACACCGTGAAACATCTTCTGAATCGAAGATTCCACATAGGCTTCCATGCGGGCTTCGCGTCCACCGGCAAACCAGACTCCTCGTGCTTCGTTCAGGCTGGCAACGATGTCTGGATTTGTCAGGTCATTCTTATCGCGAGCATGCAATTCTCGGACATTCGAAGCGCCCGCTGCTTTCAGCCAGTTGCAGATCCCTTTTTCTTCATCCTGAGTTTCCTTGTGAGTATTGGAAACAACAATGATCGGCGAATCCTTGCCTCCTGCAGCATTCAGGAATTTTTCGAAGGCTTCACGAGGTGCTTTTCCACCACCAACGATGACCAGGGTCCCTGCTTTGACTTCCGGGATCGGATTTCGACGGGCGAGCAGTTCATGTCTGGCCCACTCAATCGCGTGCTGGCTGAACTTGCTGAGGTCATTCGACTGACCGTGAACCAATCGCATCGGCATCGAATCCACTTCGAGCGGTTTCGACAGGCACATGGTCACCGCCGCATCACCCATCACTTCCATTTTTGTGCCACGGATGATCAGGGCTGTTGATTCATCAATTCCAATTCCCACGTGGCCCGGTCGCATCTGGACGGCCAGCTTCAACCGTTCCTCGCGTCCTCGATTAGAGAAGTGCTGGTCAATGATTGTTCCCGGCAAAAAGCCGAGACCGGTCGACATTTGAGGCTCTTTGTGACCACCAGCGATCATCGCATGCGACATGATTGCGGCCCCGGCAGATGTTCCGCCGACGACACCGCCTCGCTTCAAGACTTCGTGGAACATCTTGGCCGCGTGAGTTTCCCGGTAGGTATCCGTCAGGAATGACTGATTCCCACCCGCAAACCAGATCGCCGTCGCAGTCTTAAATTTTTCGCAAAACTCGGCGCTATTCGCGGAGTCTCGTGTGGGTGCATGAAAGAAGTCGATGGATGTATGCGCGAGATTCTGCCAGTGTGCATACTTCTCGTGCAGTTCAGGTGTGCCTGCCAGTGTACTGGCAGTCGTGACAATCATGACTCGAGCGTCTTTGCCACCGGCCAATTCGAAGAACTTCTCGATGATCGATCGCGGCATGACCCCGCCGCCACAGATGACGAGGGTTCCTGGGACAGCAGGAACCGGGTGAATGTCACAGACTTGAGCGACCGGGACGGGGCGAATCTCTTCTGCCGTCAGTTGAGGTCCCCAGAGTTGAGGAACCGCGGCCCCCAGCAGGGAGAGTCCGAGGAATCCTCTTAACACGGCTGATCGGGTTCGCCGTGTGGGTACTGGCCGGTTGCTGTCTGTCGACGATTCAACCATCGCGGTTTGCCTCCATTGTTGTATTGAGGAGATCCGCCCACCATCCTTGGGAAAGTGGTACGTCCATGTACGCATAAAAATATGTCGGTTCAATCTCCGTAGCAAGTCGAGTTCCAAAATCGCAAGGTGGGAAGTTTCTGCAAATCGCTCCGGGAAGCCCGATACGACGACACCAAACATGCTTCCTGGTTTCGCAGATACCCCAATCGACCGGAAATTTCGCGAAATGGCCCTTTCAACCGACTGAACGGCCGGCTGGCAGACTCTGCTAATCACTGCTGAATCCGGGTTTGCACTCCGAATTCATCGCGATCCCCAACATTCAATCTTACGCAGTCCGCCCGGTGCAATCGGGTGAGAAACGGAAGGTTTTCATCATTTTAAGCACAGTTGATGGGATGGAATGCCCGGAGATTCGGCATAAACGTGGTAAATCGCCCCGTCGGTCGTAAGCCGCAACCGCTTTACCCTATTTCTCGCAAAACTCGCATTCTGCAACTAGACGCAGGGTAATCTCAGATTTACCATAACCCCCTAACCTCCCAGATCGTATAATCGGAATAACCGGAATCGGTCTGGCAGACGTGAGATGGATTTCTTTCGGGCTGGCCGAAAGTGTCTGGGTGTATGATGTTACGAGGGGGGAATTGATGAAGAAGTTGTGTTTGATGCTATTGGGGGTGTTGGCGCTGGGGTCAGCCGCCGACGCCGGCCACTGGCGCAGGGCACGCTGCTGCGACCCATGTGCGGCGCAGTGCAGCCCAAGTCCATGCTGCGTGAGTGCTCCGGCACCCACGCCCGTGACAACCGCCTGCGCTCCAGCGATGGTCGAACGGACTGTTTTGGAATCCGTGATGGTGACCGAAACACGCAAGGTGCAAGTGACCGAGTACAAGCAGGAACCACGGGTCCGCAAGTACACGGTCACCAAGATGGTGCCACGCGAAGAACAGCGCACGCGCACCGTGGGTTACACAGAGATGGAACCTCGTACTCGCGACGAGAAGTACATCGAGTGCAAGACTGTCACAGAAACTGTTGATCAACACTACACGGAAATGGTCCCCTACACGGAAACCCGCAAGGGAACCCGTTGCGTGGTCACCAGATCG